>NZ_KB900617.1:858686-1021904 GCF_000379025.1 Orenia marismortui DSM 5156 | reverse complement strand
AAAGATACTAAACAACTTAGAGCCAATTATGCTGATGTACCAAATAATATAATTGCTGCTATAGTAGATGCTAATAGTACTAGAAAAGATCATATTGCCAATGTCATAATCAAGAAAAATCCTGAAATAGTAGGAATATATAGACTTACAATGAAGACTGGTTCAGATAACTTTAGAGCTTCAGCTATACAGGGGGTAATTGAAAGAATTAAAGCTAAAGGCATAGAGGTAGTTATTTATGAACCTACGTTAGAAGAAGATAAATTCTTCTGCTCAAGGGTGATAAGAGATTTAGCAGAATTTAAAAGCTTACCAAGTATTATAGTAGCAAATAGGATGAGTAAAGAGCTAGAAGATGTAGAGGATAAAGTATATACTAGGGATTTATATATGAGAGACTAGAAAATTTTTAATAATTAAAACTGAAAGGCGAATGGGAATAAGAGTTGCAGTTTTTGCTAGTGATTCTTATTTTTGATATAGTTATAAAAATATTTTTTAAATATATCTATAATATAAAATATATAATTAGGTTTTAATAGTTTAGATCTAAAATATTAATAAAAGGTTAAAAGGATTCGATTTAATTTGTTGAGTTCTTTGTTTTTATGGTATAATTGGTTATTTGATTATTATAAGGACTTATATTATGTTTATTTTATCTATGAAAGGGGATAAACAATGACTAAAAATATTACTTGGCATGATGGAAAGGTTAGTTATGATCAGAGGTGTGATAATTTAGGGCAAGAGGGTATGGTAATCTGGTTTACTGGATTATCTGGATCAGGAAAATCTACTATAGCTGTAGAGGTTGAGAAGGAATTAGTCCTAAGAGGACAGGCTGTTTATCGTTTGGATGGTGATAATGTACGCCATGGATTAAACTCTGACTTAGGTTTCACAGCTGAAGATAGAAATGAGAATATTCGCCGGATTGCAGAGGTAGCTGCCTTATTTAAGGACTCAGGGATGATTACTTTGGCTTCCTTTATCTCTCCTTATCAAGAGACTAGAGATTTTGCTAGAGAAAGAGCAGGAGCAGACAACTTTATCGAAGTTTATGTGAAGGCAGATGTAGAGACTTGTGCCAAGCGTGATCCGAAGGGATTATATGAGATGGCTAAAAAAGGAGAGATTAAGAACTTTACTGGAATCTCAGCACCTTATGAAGTACCAGAGAATGCTGATTTAGTAGTAGATACCAAAGAATTATCAGTAGAAGCAGCAGTAGCGAAGGTTCTAGAAGCTATTGATAAGAGACAAGCATGGATTAAAGAGAACTTAGAGGCTACAGGGTAGTATATTAGATTGCTAAGGTCAAAAGATACTTGGAACCACAGATGAACACGGCGCTGTGAAAGAAGCTGTATTTGCTTCTTGAGGAAGTAGTCTTGGGCTGGATGAACACAAATAAGGTCAGTAAAAAGAATAAGGTCTAGAAATATTAATAGATCAAAAGATATTTGGAACCACAGATGAACACGGATGTACACGAATAAGATCATTAAATAAAAATAATTAGAATTATTTAAAACTTTGTATTTTTATTAAAACTAGAACTAAATTTATGCAATATAGATTAAAGTATTTAAAAATAATAATTAATGGTTTAAGAACTTAATCTTTTATTAGTGTTAATTCGTGTTAATCCGTGGTAAAAGAAGCTTTTAAGCTCTTAAAATTACTAATCAAGGTCAAAGGATATTGTAACCACAGATGAACACGGCGCTGTGAAAGAAGTTGTGTTTTACTTCTTGATCAAGTAGTCTTGGGCTGATGTACACAAATAAGATCATTAAAAAGATAAAATTATAGCTAATAGGGTTCTAAAGTTTTAATTAGTGTTAATTCGTGTGTATCCGTGGTAAATAAGCTTTTAAGTCTTTAATAACTAATCAAGGTCAAAGGATATTGTAACCACAGATGAACACGGATGTACACAAATAAGATCATTAAAAATATAAAATTATAGCTAATAGGCTTTTAAAGGTTTTATTAGTGTTAATTCGTGTTAATCCGTGGTAAAAGAAGTTTTTAAGTCTTTAATAACTAATCAAGGTCAAAAGATATTTGGAACCACAGATGAACACGGATGTACACAAATAAGATAATTAAAAAGATAAAATTATAGCTAATAGGCTTTTAAAGTTTTAATTAGTGTTAATTCGTGTGTATCCGTGGTAAAAGAAGCTTTTAAGTCTTTAATAACTAATCAAGGTCAAAGGATATTTGTAACCACAGATGAACACGGATGTACACAAATAAGGTCATTAAAAAGAATAAAGTCTAGAAATATTTATAGCTAATAAGATGTTAAAGTGTTAATTAGTGTTAATTTGTGTGTATCCGAGGGAAGAATAATTTGGATCTTATAAGTAATTTTTGGTATCTCTTTGGGTATGCTATCTTCTAGTATATTTAGAGGGGATGAAGCTATATGAGGCAAGTGATCTATAAAGAATTATCTTATCAAATAATTGGATTAGCTATGGAAGTACACAATGAATTAGGTTTTGGATTTTTAGAAAAAGTCTATGAAAATGCATTAATGGTATTGTTAGAAAGAGAAAGATTAGAAGCCAAACAACAGCATCCAATTAAGATAAATTTTTGTGATGAGGTAGTAGGAGATTATATTGCTGATATATTAGTAGAAGATAAAATTATTTTAGAATTAAAAGTAGTAGATAAGATTATAGGTATTCACAAAGCTCAGGTATTAAACTATTTGAAGGCGACTAATACTAAATTAGGCTTTATTTTAAATTTTAAGAACAAGAAATTAGAATTTGAGAGGTTAGTATTGTAGAAAAAGCAAGGTCAAAAGATATTGTAACCAATAAGATCATTAAAAAGATAAAATTATAGCTAATAGGCTTTTAAAGTTTTAATTAGTGTTAATTCGTGTTAATCCGTGGTAAATAAGCTTTTAAGTCTTTAATAACTAATTAAGTTCAAAGGATATTGTAACCACAGATGAACACGGCGCTGTGAAAGAAGTTGTGTTTTACTTCTTGATCAAGTAGTCTTGGGCTGATGTACACAAATAAGATCATTAAAAATATAAAATTATAGCTAATAGGCTTTTAAAGTTTTAATTAGTGTTAATTCGTGTGTATCCGTGGTAAAAGAAGCTTTTAAGTCTTTAATAACTAATTAAGGTCAAAAGATATTGTAACCACAGATGAACACAGCGCTGTGAAAGAAGTTGTGTTTTACTTCTTGATCAAGTAGTCTTGGGCTGATGTACACAAATAAGATCATTAAAAAGATAAAATTATATCTAATAGGGTTCTAAAGGTTTAATTAGTGTTAATTCCTGTGTATCCGTGGCAAAATAGCTTTCAAGTTTTATAAGTGTTTTCTATTATATTCAGAAAGAAGTATATCATAATGGAAAATTATCAGAAGTAAAGAAATGAGTGATAATATAATGAAGAAGATAGATTTACACATTCATACGACAGCCTCTGATGGATCTTTTACTCCAAGTGAATTGCTTGAAGAGGCTAAAAGAAGAAGGTTAAGCACAATTGCGATTACTGATCATGATACAGTAGCAGGTATAGAAGAAGCTATAGAAAAAGGAAAAGAATTAGGAATAGAAGTTATTCCTGGGATTGAATTGACTACTTATTACCAAGGGCAGAGAGTTGATATCTTAGGTTATCAGATCGACTATCATAACCAAGAACTGTTAGCAATTATAGATAATTTACAGAATTCCCGTGAAGTCAGAGCCAAACAAATCTTAGCTAAGTTATCTAACTTAGGTATAGAATTAGATTTTGCTAGATTAAAAGAGATTGCAGGTGAAACTGGAGTAGGTCGCCCTCATATTGCTCGATTGATGGTTGAGGAGGGGCATGTTTCAGAAATGCAGGAAGCCTTTGATAATTATTTAGAAGATGGTGGCCCTGCTTATGTTCCTAAATATCAATTAAAACCAGAAGATGCAATTGAATTGATTCAAGGTGCTGGGGGAATAGTTGTATTAGCTCATCCAGGAATAATTGATAATAATGAGATTGTTAAAGAGCTAATTAACTATGAAGGTTTGACTGGTATTGAAGTCTATTATTCTAAACATAGCAAGGAAGAAACTGAATATTATCTCTCCCTAGCCCAAGAAAATGACTTAATTATTACTGGAGGCTCTGATTGCCATGGGCCTGCTAATGAAGATAAGTATTTATTAGGAACTGTAGATGTACCTTATAGCTTGTTAGAAGAGTTGAAAAAATAAAGTCAAAATATTTTGGAACCAGAGATGAACACGAATGTACACGGATAAGATCATAAAAAAAGAATAAAGTTTAGAAATATTTATAGCTAATAAGATTTTAAAGTGTTAATTAGTGTTAATTTGTGTGTATCCGTGGTAAAAGAAGTTTTTAAGTCTTTAAGATACTAATCAAGATCAAAAGATATTTGGAACCACAGATGAACACGGATGTACACGAATAAGATCATTAAATAAAAATAATTAGAAGTATTTAAAACTCTGTATTTTTATTAAAATTAGAACTAAATTTACGCTATATACATTAAAGTATTAAAAGATAATAATTAATGGTTTAAGAACTTAATCTTTTATTAGTGTAAATTCGTGTTCATTCGTGGTAAAAGAAGCTGTTAAGTCTTTAAAGTTTTAATTAGTGTTAATCTGTGGTTAAATAAAGGTTTTAGGATTTTAATGGTTAATAGAGGTATTCATTTTAAATTTTAATAGAAAATAAGGAGTTGTTAAAATGTTAATTAAACCTCATGGAGGAGAACTAGTTAATAGAGTATTAGAAGGTGCAGAAAAAGAAGAACTACTAAATAAAGCAGATCAAATGCCACAGTTAAAATTGAGCTTACGTGATTTAACTGAGGCAGAAAACATAGCAATTGGACTTTATAGCCCTCTAGAAGGATTTATGACTGAAGATGATTATACTGGTGTTGTAGAAGATATGTACTTAACAAATGGATTACCATGGACTATTCCAGTAGTATTAGGTGTCAGCCAAAACCAAGCTGATGAACTAGAGATTGGTTCAGATGTGGCTTTAACTGATACAGCAGGAACTGTATATGCAGTGTTACATTTAGAAGATAAGTATACTTATGATCAAGAAAAAGAAGCTAAATTAGTATATAAGACTACAGAAGATGAGCATCCAGGTGTAGCTCAAGTTTACCAAAGGGGAGAAGTATTATTAGGTGGTAAGATATCATTAGTAAAAAGAATTGAACATGATATGTTTAACCAATATAGATTAGATCCTAAAGATGTAAGAGCTATGATTGAAGAGAAAGGATGGAATAGAGTAGTTGGATTCCAAACTAGAAATCCTATACATAGAGCCCATGAATATATTCAAAAATGTGGTCTAGAGATCTGTGATGGATTATTATTGACTCCATTAGTTGGAAAGACCAAAAGTAGTGATGTACCAGTAGAATATAGAATTGAAAGCTATGAGGTTGTTATGGACAAGATCTATCCTAGAGATAGAATTGCGTTAGCTGTTTTCCCAGCTGCCATGAGATATGCCGGACCAAGAGAAGCAGTATTCCATGCTTTATGCCGTAAGAATTATGGTTGTACTCACTTTATTGTTGGTCGAGATCATGCTGGAGTTGGAGATTATTATGGTACTTATGAAGCTCAAGAGATGTTTGATAACTTCACAGATGAAGAGATCGGAATCGAACCATTACGTTTTGAGCATGCCTTCTATTGTAAAGAGTGTGAAACAATGGCTACTGCTAAGACTTGTCCACACAGTAGAGAAGACCATATCTTCTTAAGTGGTACTAAAGTTCGTGGATTATTAAGAGAAGGAAATAGACCACCAAAAGAGATGACTAGACCAGAAGTAGCTGATGTATTGATAAAAGGTATGTCAACTAATAACTAAGTACATCTAAAAAGTACAGGATGAATCCTGTACTTTTTCATATATATAGAAAGCGATAAAGATTTTATATTTTATGTCTAGAATTTAAATTTTTATAATCCTTTAAGAACTAAAAATCAAAAGAATTAGTAGACTCATCAGAACTTAATCAGTGAAAATCAGCGTCAAAAAAGGTTTTTAAGAACTTAAAGATAAAAGCATAAAAAGATTTAAATTCTTTCTTATATTCTATATAGCTTAAAGAGATATTTAATTGAATAAAAGTGAATTTTTAGTTAGAATATAAGTTGGATAGTCTAGCTATTATATACGTTAAAGATACTTTTTGAAAAGAAAGGTCAAAAGATATTGTAACCACAGATGAACACGAATGTACACAAATAAGGTCATTAAAAAGAATAAAGTCTAGAAATATCTATAGCTAATAGGGTTCTAAAGGTTTAATTAGTGTTAATTCGTGTGTATCCGTGGTAAATAAGCTTTTAAGTCTTTAATAACTAATCAAGATCAAAAGATATTTGTAACCACACGCCCTGAAAGAAGCTGTGTTTGCTTCTTGAGGAAGTAGTCTTGGGCTGGATGAACACGGATGTACACAAATAAGATCATTAAAAAGATAAAATTATATCTAATAGGGTTCTAAAGGTTTTATTAGTGTTAATTCGTGTGTATCCGTGGTAAATAAGCTTTTAAGCTCTTAAAATTACTAATCAAAGGCAAAAGATATTTGTAACCACAGATGTATACGAATAAGAACATTAAATAAAAATAATTAAAAGTATTTAAAACTCTGTATTTTTATTAAAACTAGAACTAAATTTACTTTATATAGATTAAAGTATTTTAAAAATAATAATTAATGGTTTAAGAATTTAGTTTTTTATTAGTGTGTATCCGTGGTGAAAAAATTCTAATGTTTTGCTGTGAAAGATGTGAAAAGGGAGGAAACAAAATATGAAAATTGCAGTTGCAGGAACAGGCTATGTAGGCTTATCAAATGCAGTTTTATTAGCTCAAAATAATGAAGTAATGGCTTTAGATGTAGTAGAAGAGAAGGTAGATATGATTAATAATAGAAGGTCACCTATTGTTGATCAAGAGATAGAGGAATATCTAGCTACAAGAGATTTAGATTTAACAGCTACCTTAGATAAAGAAGAGGCATATGCAGATGCAGAATTTATAGTAATTGCTACCCCAACAGATTATGATACAGAGAAAAATTATTTCAATACAAGCACAGTAGAAGCTGTAATAGAAGATATATTAGAGATAAATACTCAAGCAGTTATGGTAATCAAATCAACAATACCAGTAGGATATACCAAAGCTATTAAAGAAAAATATAAGGCAGATAATATCATCTTTTCACCAGAGTTTTTAAGAGAAGGAAAGGCTTTATATGATAACTTATATCCGTCGCGAATAGTAATGGGAGAACAGTCTGAGCGAGCCGAAAAATTCGCAGATCTATTAGCTGAAGGTGCTATTAAAGAGGATATTGATATCTTATTTACTGATTCCACAGAAGCAGAGGCTATCAAATTATTTGCTAATACATATTTAGCATTGAGAGTATCCTTTTTTAATGAATTAGATACCTATGCAGAAGTGAAAGATCTTGATCCAAAACAGATAATAGAAGGTGTCTGTCTTGATCCTAGAATAGGTGATCATTATAATAATCCATCCTTTGGTTATGGGGGCTATTGCTTACCGAAAGATACTAAACAACTTAGAGCCAATTATGCTGATGTACCAAATAATATAATTGCTGCTATAGTAGATGCTAATAGTACTAGAAAAGATCATATTGCTAACGTAATCATCAAGAAAAACCCTGAAGTAGTGGGAGTATATAGGCTTACAATGAAAAAGGGCTCTGATAATTTTAGGGCATCATCTATACAAGGGGTAATGGAAAGAATTAAAGCTAAAGGCATAGAGGTAGTTATTTATGAGCCTACTTTAGAAGAAGATGAATTCTTCCGTTCAAGGGTGATAAGAGATTTAGCAGAATTTAAAAGTTTATCAAGTATTATAGTAGCAAATAGGATGAATAAAGAGTTAGAAGATGTAGAGGATAAAGTATATACTAGAGATTTATACATGAGAGACTAGAAATCAGTATACAGTTTATAGTTGACAGTTAAAGAAAAAAGGATAGCAATTTAGGATGAGAGTTACAGGTTTTTACTTGTAGCTCTTTTTATATTTTCAGTGTATCATTTGAATTTTAACAAAATAATATCAATCATAAGCTTAATAGAATTAATTATAAAATTTACTAAACACAGTGACTGATGAAGGAATTCAGATAGTTAAAGAGGAATTACTATACTGTAAAATAATTATACATTAGGATAAAATTAATAAATAGCATAAGATTTAGGTGATTGTAGCTTCTTACAATAAGGAATGGAGGAAAGCAAAATGATCACACCGATAATTATGGCTGGAGGAGTAGGAAGTAGGTTTTGGCCATTAAGTAGAAAGGATAGACCTAAGCAATTTCTTAATTTAGTAGATAAAAATCGGAGTATGATCCAGGCTACTGTAGATAGAATCAGTAAATTAACTGCCCATGATAATATCTTTATTGCTACTAGCCAAGATTATGTAGAGAAGATGCAAGAGCATTTGCCAGAGATTCCAGTGGATAATTTGACAGTAGAACCTATGCGTAAGAATACTGCAGCTAGTATAGGATTAGCTTCTATTTATATAGAACAAAAGTCTCCAGAGGGAATAATGGTTGTATTACCTTCAGATCATTTAATTATAGATGAGGCTAGTTTTTTAGATACAGTAGAGGCTGCTGTTGAAGTGGCTGATAATGGCGATAATCTAGTTACTATTGGGATTGAAGCTACTCATCCGGAAACAGGCTATGGATATATTAATTATGACAAGAAATATATACAGGTTAATGGTCATGAGGTTTTTGAGGTTAAAGCCTTTACAGAGAAGCCTAATCGAGAAAAAGCAGAACGTTTCCTAGAAGCTGGAACTTATCTTTGGAATAGTGGAATTTTTGTTTGGAAAGTATCTACTATTCGTAAGATGTTTAAACTTTATATGCCTAAGTTAGATAAGAGTTTAGAAAAAATGAAGGAAGCTATTGGTACTGCAGAAGAAGCAGAGATAATTAGAGCTGAGTTTGAAAAATTAGATGATATCTCAATTGATTATGGTATTATGGAAAAAGCGAAAGATATTTATGTAATTCCAGGAAGTTTTGGTTGGGATGATATTGGAAGTTGGCCAGCTTTAGAGCGAGTACAAAAAAGAGACAAGCAGGGTAATGTAATTTCTGGCCATCATATTGGGATTGATACGAAGAATACTATTGTTCATGGTAATGGAAAGATAATTACTACTATGGGATTAGAGGATATAGTTATTGTTGATACTGATGATGCTATTTTAATTTGTGACAAGAAAAAAGCACAGGAAGTTAAGGAAATTAGAAATTTATTAGCTGATAGAGGATTAGATGAATGTTTGTAGTAGTTGATGTTCATAAGGTATAATAGTTAGTTAAAGTTAAGTTATACTAAATATCTATTTTTTAGATATTAAGAGTTAGTTGAATTTTGGAGGTAGAAATTAATGAAAAAGGCTTTAATAACAGGTATTACAGGACAAGATGGATCATATTTAGCAGAGTTTCTATTAGAAAAAGGATATGAAGTTCATGGTATTATTAGGAGAGCTTCTACTTTTAATACACAACGAATTGATCATATCTATCAAGATCCCCATGAAGATGATATTAGATTATACTTACATTATGGTGATATGACTGATGCTAGTAATTTAAGTAGGTTAATTGAGAAGATTAACCCAGATGAAATATACAATTTGGCAGCACAGAGCCATGTTGCTGTATCTTTTGAAATGCCAGAGTATACAGCAGATGTTGATGCTCTTGGAACATTAAGATTATTAGATGCTATAAAAGAGTCGAAAATAGATACTAGATTTTATCAAGCTTCTACAAGTGAACTCTATGGTAAGGTAAAAGAAATTCCTCAAAATGAAGAAACCACTTTTCATCCGCAGAGCCCTTACGCAATAGCTAAGCTTTATGCTTATTGGATAGTTATAAACTACCGTAAAGCTTACAATATTTATGCAGTAAATGGGATTCTATTCAATCATGAATCACCAAGAAGAGGAAAGAGGTTTGTAACTCGTAAGATTACTAGGGCTGCTGCTAGAATTGCTAAGGGTAAACAGGATAAGCTTTATCTGGGTAACTTAAATGCTAAACGTGATTGGGGTTATGCTAAAGACTATGTGAGAATGATGTGGATGATGTTACAACAAGATACTCCTAAAGATTTTGTAATAGCAACTGGAGAAAATCATACAGTAAGAGAATTTACTGAATTGTCTTTCAAACATACAGGAATAGATATTGAATGGGAAGGTGAAGGAGTTAATGAAAGGGGTATTGATAAGAAAACTGGCAAAGTTCTAGTAGAGATAGATCCTAAATACTTTAGACCTGCTGAAGTAGACTTATTAATCGGAGATCCTACTAAGGCTAAAGAAGAGTTAGGATGGGAGCCTAAAGTTAAGTTTGGTGAATTAGTAAGGATTATGGTGGAGGCTGATTTGAAAGCTATTGAAAGAACAGGAGATATTTAGTATGGAAGTTAGCTTAGGTTACTAATTTAGATGACATTAATATCCAAGTTAACATTAACTGGAGGTTTTAATAATGGAAAAGGATGCAAAAATTTATATAGCTGGTCATCGGGGAATGGTTGGTTCTGCATTAGTAAGAAAGCTTAATGTAGTAGGGTATAATAATTTAAGGGTTAGACCTTCTTCTGAATTAGATCTAAGGAGGCAAGCAGAGGTAGAGAAGTTTTTTGAGCTAGAAAAGCCTGAGTATGTCGTTTTAGCAGCTGCTAAAGTGGGAGGAATTCATGCTAATAGTAGTTATCCAGCAGAATTTATTTATGATAATTTGATGATAGAAGCAAATATAATACATTCTGCTTATAAAAATAAAGTTAAGAAGTTACTATTTTTAGGAAGTTCATGTATTTATCCTAAATATGCGAAACAGCCAATGAAAGAAGAGTATTTATTAACAGGTGATTTAGAGCCCACTAATGAAGCATATGCTATAGCAAAAATAACTGGCATAGAATTATGTAAATTCTATAGAAAACAATATGGTTGTGATTTTATTAGTGCTATGCCAACTAATCTATATGGTATAAATGATAATTTTGATTTAGAAACTTCTCATGTAATGCCTGCTTTAATTAGAAAATTTCATGAAGCTAAAGTTAATGGTGAAGATGAGGTAGTGATGTGGGGAACAGGAAAAGTGAAAAGAGAATTTCTTTATGTAGATGATTTAGCAGATGCTTGTATTCATCTAATGAATAATTATAGTGATGAAATTCATGTAAATATAGGAACAGGAGAAGATATTGAAATTAGAGAACTTGCTCAAATAATTAAAGAAGTAGTAGGCTATGAAGGTGAAATAGTCAATGATTTAAGTAAGCCAGATGGGACATCTAGAAAGTTATTAGATGTTTCTAGATTACATGATCTTAGCTGGAAGCATAAAGTTGAGTTAGAAGAAGGGATTAGAAGAGTATATGAATGGTATGTGGAGAATGAAAAATAATGAGTGATAAAGAACTATGGAAAGGAACTGCTATATATACTTTTTCAAATATATTATTGAAAGCTGGAGCAATTTTATTTTTGCCGATATTAACCAGATTACTGAGTCCTACTGAATATGGAATAGTAGGTCTTTTAAATCCAATAATTCGAATGATAACAATAATATTTGTTTTTGGCTTATATATACCTCAGAGTAGAGAATATAGTTTTTTGAAAAATAATAAAGATAAGTTAGGTTCTTATCTATTTTCAGTAAATATATTTTTAATTATAATTGGTGTACTTTTTTATATTATTTCCACATCAAATTTAGGTTTTAGAGCATGGGAGTTTCTATTAGATATCAATAAAGTAGGAAAAATCAACTTCAAATTAGCAATTATAATTGCTATAGTTAGTAGTTTGAATTTAATGGCTAATAAATTCTTTCAAATAGAAAAAGCATACAGAAAAGTTTCAATTTCAAGTATAATTAGTTTTATTATAAATATATTAATATCTTTATATTTGATAAAATATTATAATCTTGGTGTGCAGGGTAGGATAATAGGATTTATGTCTGGGGTATTATTTGTTTTTTGTTTTCAATATTTTAATTATTCAAGAAAATTCAAATTAAAGTTTAATTATAAATATTTAAAAGAGTCTTTACTAATTGGTTTTCCGATGATATTAACTGGAATTATGGGTAATATCATAAATTATAGTGACAGGATTGTATTAGGAAAGTATCTGAGTTTAGAAATAGTTGGAGTTTATTCTCTAGCCTACACAGGTGGTATGGTACTTGTTGTTTTTATAAATTCTTATATAAATAGTTGGACCCCAAATTTTTATGAGATAATACAGAAGGATAAGAACAACAAAAAATTATCTTCTAATTTAGAATTATTCATTGGATTATTAGTAGTTATATCACTTATTGGGCAATTATTTGGAAAAGAATTAATTTATTTTATTTTACCAAATTCTTATCTGGATACTGTTAAATATTTACCATATATTATTTCTGCTATGCTTTTGCAAGGTTTTTATCATTTCCTAGTATTATTTCTTCATTATTATAAAGATAGTAAATATACCACTTTCTCAACAATTTTAATAGGAGTGTTAAATTTGGGGATAAATATTACGTTTGTTCCTAAGTATGGTTCTATGGTTGTTGTTTGGAGCACTATCTTATCCTTTTTTGTAAATGTATTAATTTATTTTTTAATTATTAGATTTAAATATAAAATTAAATTTAGTTACTTAAAATTAGCAATGCTTTATTTTTTTACTTTAAATCCACTAATTATATTGCTATTTAAATTAGAAATTTCATTATTACACTTATTATATAAATGCATTTATTTTATTTTGATATTAATAGTATTGAATTACGAATTCTCTATTTTTAATAAAATATTTAATATATTAAGGAGAAAAAAATGTTAGCACCTATAGTGTTATTTGTATATAACAGACCTAAACACACAAGACAAACTATAGAAGCGTTAAAAAGAAATAAATTAGCAAGTCAAAGTGAACTTTTTATATTTTCTGATGCCCCAAAGAGTGAAGATGTAAATGAAGATGTTCAAGAAGTGAGAGAGTATATTAGAACAATAACTGCTTTTAAGAATATAACGATCAAAGAAGCTAAAGAAAATAAAGGTTTAGCTAATTCAATTATATCTGGAATAACAGAAGTAATCAGGAAATATGGTAAAGTTATTGTTTTAGAAGATGATTTGATTACATCTCCTAATTTTCTAGAATATATGAATCGAGCGCTTGATTTTTATGAAGAGAATCAAAAAATCTGGTCAATAAGTGCGTATAACTTACCCATAGAAATTCCAAAGGGCTATAATAAGGATGTTTATTTATCTTATCGAGCTTCTTCTTGGGGATGGGCAACTTGGAAAGACAGATGGAAGAAGAATGATTGGTCAGTTTCTGATTATATTCACTTCTTAAAGAATAAAGAAGAACAGAAACTCTTTAATCGTGGTGGAGATGATATGACTGAGATGCTTAAAAGCCAAATAGATGGAAAAATCGATTCTTGGGCTATCAGATGGTGCTACAGTCAGTTTAGGGATAATTCCTATACAATATATCCTGTGAAATCTAAGGTGCAGAATATTGGAAATGATGGTAGTGGAGTTCATTGTGGAAATACCGATATAAGTTATGTAGAGTTAGATGATGGTTCTAGCAGGACAAATTTTTCAGATGATTTAGAAGAAAATAAAATTATTCTAAGGAGATTTAAGAAGCATTATGATCCGAGAACCTTCAAGGGCAAAATAGGAAAATTATTAAAGAAGATTGGCTTATATGAATCGGTAAAACAGGTCTTAGGGAGATGAAAAACAATGAATGTAGTTCATTTAAGTACCTCAGATATTAATGGTGGGGCAGCTATAGCAGCCCATAGGCTTAATTTGGCATTAAGAGAAGAGGGCATTGATTCTAAAATGCTAGTAATGAAAAAGTTGAGTGATGAAGTAAATGTTGATACAGCTAAAAAAGGAAAATTAGAGAAATTAATTTTGTCTAAGCTAAGAAGATTAAAAGAAAAAATAACTTTAAATAAATATAAGGATAGAGAAAATCCCAGTTTATTTTCTACAGGAAGGTATGGAATAGATATATCAGAACACCCATATATCAAAGAAGCTGATGTAATTCATTTACATTGGATAAATGGGGGATATCTATCATTAAAATCATTAGAAAAATTAGGGCGATTGAATAAAAAGATAGTATGGACTATGCATGATATGTGGTCTTTTACTGGAGGGTGTCATTATAGTAGCCACTGCAAAAAATATCAAAAAGAGTGTGGGGATTGTCCTATATTAGAGACTAATAAGGAAAATGATATAACAAGAAAGGTCTGGAGAAAAAAATCTAAGGTATTTAAAGGATTAGATATGAAAATTATAGCTTGTAGTAATTGGATTGGAGAGTGTGCAAGAAATAGTTCTTTATTTGAAGATAGAGAAATCGTAGTGATTTCTAATGTATTAGATGATAATATATTTAAATCAATAGATCAAGATATGGCAAAGGAGATTTTAAATTTAAAGCAAAATAAAAAATATATCTGCTTTGGGGCTATGAATTCAACTAGTGATCCTAGAAAAGGGTGGGTTTATTTAAAAAGAACAATTGAATTATTAAATGAAGAAAATCCAGTTATGAAAGATGATGTTGAGTTATTAGTCTTTGGTGCTAGTCATTCTGATGAGATAGAAGAACTTCCTTTTAAGACTAGTTTTATGGGAAGGATTTATGATGAATATACTCTTGCTCTAATATACAATGCTTCTGATCTATTTGTTGCTCCATCTTTAGAAGATAACTTACCTAATACAGTTAATGAAAGTTTAAGCTGTGGAACCTCTGTTATTGCATTTGACATAGGTGGTATGGTAGATATGATAGAGGATAAAAGGAATGGATATTTAGCTGAATATAAGAATATTGAAGATTTAGCAAGAGGCATAAAGTGGTGCTTAGACAATTTGAAGAATGTTAATCTAAAAAGCGATAAATTTAAAAAGAAAAGTATAATAAAAGAGATATTATCTATGTACAGAAGTTAGAATGGAGGTAATTAAATTGGAGGAAGATGAAATGAGGGAAGAACCTTTAGTTTCAATAATTACTGTTTGCTATAATAGTGAAAAATATATAAAAGATACAATAGAATCTGTATTAGCTCAAGATTATTATAATATTGAATATATTATAGTTGATGGTAAATCTATAGATGGTACTTTAGATATAGTTAAAGAATATGAGCCTAAATTTGATGGCAAGATGAAATGGATATCAGAAGAAGATAATGGAATTTATGATGCAATGAATAAAGGGATTAAAATGGCTAGTGGAGAGATTATTGGGATAATAAATAGTGATGATTGGTATGAGGGAGATATTGTCCAAAAAGTTGTTGATATATACAATCAGTACAAAGAAGATAATTTGATTATAACTGGTAGTATGTGCCGTGTAGATCAAGAAGGAAGAAAGTTATTCAAATTGCCTAAAGATAAAAATAACTTAGATGAATTAATTGATATCACAATGCCTATTAATCATCCAGCTACTTTTGTGACACAAAGAGTATATGATTCGGTTGGAGTATTTGATGAAAATTTCAAGATTTGTGGAGATTATGATTTCATATATAGAGCTTATTATAGTGACACTACTAAGTTTATTTTTATAGATGATTTAGTTTCATATATGAGATTAGGTGGAGTGTCAGGTCAATTTGATAATTTATGGCTTCATGTTTTAGAAAATTATAAGTTAAGAAAAGGAAAATTAAATAATATTATAAATTCATATTATTCTGTGAAATTTTTACTCAAACATATGTTAAAGTATGGAATTAAAAAGATAATTAATAAAGAATTATTATTGAAATATTATAAACTTAGACATTAAAATATTTATATACTATGGTTTGTATAATAATTACTAATACAATAAATTATTTAAATTGAAAGGAGCAAAATTTGAAAAAACAAAGTATTACATTAGTTGGACAGTTTCCACCTCCTAATGGTGGGATAAGTATACCAGTTAAAAAAATTTATAAACGAATAAAAAAAAGTGAAGAATTTTTAGATGTAAATGTTGTTGACATTAGCTATGATAATAAATATATAAATAAAGGTAATTCAATATATACTATCACTGGTAATAAAATATGCTTGTTTTTAAAGACTTTATGGACAATTTTTAAGAAAAAAAATAATATAGTCCATTTCCATGTTGCTGGATTTGGAATGTTTTTTTTAGTAGGGCATTTTTTACACTATGTATGCAAAGATAAAGTTACTATTATAACTATTCATGGTGGTGATTTTTGCTTAAATTATAAGAACTCAAATAATCTGAAGAAATATTTAATTTATAAGTTAATAAAAAAATTTGACAAAGTTATTACAGTTAATGTAGAACAAAGAAAATTTTTAAAGCAAAAACTGGACATAAATTCTAAAGTTATTCCTGTATTTGATACACCACAATATAATGAAGAGATAGTAGATTTAGACTTAAAAGAAGATATATTAGAATTTAATAATAAATTTGACAAGGTTATTATTTTTACTGGTATGATGTTAAAGTATTATGGTTTGGAAGTACTATTAAATACAATTAAACATCTAATCGTAAAGGAATATAATCTGGGATTAATTATAGTTTTATATGGTAGGCAGCAAGATAATAAATTTAATCAAAAGATTGATAAGTTATTAAATGAATTAAGAGGTAATACTAAACTACTTAATAAACTAGAACAAAATAACTTTTATTATTTATTGAATAAAGCTGATATTTTTATAAGACCAACATTTTGGGATGGAGATTCATCAGCTTTAAGAGAGGCAGCTTATTTTGGAAATCAAGTTATAGCAAGTGATTGTACCTGGAGACCTAATAAAGTTATAACTTTTAAAAATAAAAGTTATAAAGATTTATCAGAAAAATTAATAAAAGTAATAAAAAATGAAGATATAGGAAAGTTAGATAACATAGATTTTGATAATACAGCTAATATTTTAGAACTATATAGAACTATAAATAAAAAGCAATAATTTATTATTATTATAATTTGAAAGACAGGTGTTTTAATATGTCTATTTTATTTCTTCAAAGTCCCTATTCATTTTTATTTAGAGATTTAGCAGTTGAATTAGAAAAGAATAATATAGATTGTTATGCTTTGACCTTTAATTTAGGGGATAAGTATTTATATAAGGGTATAGATCAAATAGATATAAATAAATTAATTAGAACTAAAAGAGTTGTTAATATTGATAAACTAGAGCTAGAGGAGATTTTAGCTATAGAAAATTATTATACTAAAAAGAAAGAAAAGATACTAAATGAGAAATTAACTGATAAAGAAAAAAACTATTTTTATCTTTATACTAAGGTACTAGAAGAGATTATAAAAGAGAAGAATATAAAGCTTCTAGTAATGCAAAATGATACTAGATGGCAACATTCTTTAGCAATTTATCTTGCGAATAAGCTGGATATAGATTATTTGGTATTTGAATTAGGGTTATTTAGGCCAAATACAATAACTATTGATTCTAAAGGGGTAAATTATAATAATTCTGTACCTAGAAAGAAAGAGTTTTATCAAAATGTAGATATAGATAATAGATTTAATTATAAAGAACTAGATACAGATATTAGTGAGTTCAAAAGAAATTTAATAGTAGCTAAATATATGCTATATTATAGACTAGGAGATTTATTTGCTCAAAATAGTATTGAAAATAAAAAAATTAAGTTACTAGATTATTTTAAAAGATTTCTTAAAACTTATATTAGTAAGACATCTCAAAAACCTAGAGTTAAAGAGCTTCCTGAAAATTATATATTTGTTCCTTTTCAAGTAGCTAATGATTCTCAAACTTTAGTCCATTCAGAGTTTAATAATATGATGGAGTTTGCTACAGTCGTTATTGAAGCTGTGGAGAAATATAACAAGAATAATCCAGACAATAGAATGTCAATAGTTTTTAAAGAGCATCCCATGGATGTAGGAAAAGTAAACTATGATAAATTTCATCAAAAATACTCTAATAATAAAGATATAATCTTTGTAAAAGAGGCTCAGACCAAAGAACTAATTAAAGATAGCAAACTAATAATTACTATAAATTCTACAGTTGGAATTGAAGCTTTGGAGATGGGGAAGAAAGTAATTTGTTTAGGGCGATGCTTTTATGCTATTGAAGAAATAGCTTTGCAATCAAACAGAATAGATCTAGCTAATGATATAAGTTATATGTTAAATAAGAAGTTAAATAGAAGCTTGATAAATAATTTTCTAGATTATATCAAATATGAGTATCAGTTTGAAGGAAATGAGTATTATTATAATCAGCAACAGATTAAAAAAATTTCACAGTTAATCTTAGAAAGATTACCTAGTTAAATAAAAGTAGAATATTGCGTAGTTAGATAAATTATAAGTAGTTACTTATAATTTTTATCTTTATAGAGTAAATAATAAATTGATGATAATATATTATAATCTAAAGGCTGAATTAGTAAATTTCAAATATTAATTCATATCCAAAATAATTCTCTAATACTTTAATATTCTTCTCCATATACTATTTTTAAAACAAAGAGTAGTATGGAGGAGATTATGAAAAAGATTAAGGTAATGTCTATCTTTGGAACCCGCCCTGAAGCAATTAAAATGGCACCTTTAATCAATAAATTAGGAGAAGAGAAGAAGGTGGAATCGATTGTAGTAGTAACTGCTCAGCATCGGGAGATGTTAGATCAAATAGTAGATTTATTTGCTATTAAGGTCGATTATGACTTAGATATTATGACTCCAGGCCAAAGTTTATCAGATATTAGTGCAAAAATACTGATTGATTTAGAGCAAGTTTTAATTACAGAAAAACCAGATTTGATTTTAGTCCATGGAGATACTACTACAAGTTTTATAGCAGCATTAGCAGCCTTTTATCATAAAATTAAAATCGCTCATATTGAAGCAGGCCTAAGAAGCTATAATAAATATTCACCTTATCCTGAAGAGATTAATCGAAGTTTAACAGGTGTTTTAGCTGATATACATTTTACACCTACTATTAATAATAAAGAAAATCTACTAACAGAAAACATTTCGGAAGGGGATATTTTTGTAACAGGTAATACAGTAATTGATGCTTTATTAGAAGTTATAGAAGAAGATTATTCTTTTGAGGAGGACATTTTAAATAGAATTGATTTTAAGAATAAAAAGATTATTCTTTTGACAGCTCATAGGAGAGAAAACTTAGGAGAAAAGATGGCAGAAATATTTAGTGCGATTAAGGAATTAGTATTTGAAAATTCAAGTATAGAAGTAGTATTTCCAGTTCATCTAAATCCAAAGGTCAGAAAGCTTGCCCAAAAGATATTAGGTGATTTAAAGGGAGTTTATTTGATAGATCCTCTTAACTACGGAGATTTTGTTAATTTAATGGCTAGGGTATATCTGATTATGACAGATTCAGGAGGAATACAAGAAGAAGCACCTACGTTAGGAAAACCTGTTTTAGTGTTAAGAGAGGTTACTGAGCGTTTAGAAGCATTAGTAGCTGGAACTATTAAGTTAGTGGGGACAGATAAAGAGAAGATCATTAGTGCGGTGAGTAAATTAATTATTGATAGCGCTGAATATAATAGGATGATTAATAAGAACAATCCTTATGGTGATGGAAAAGCAAGCCTTAGAATATGTGACTATATACTGCACTGCTACAGACTAAAAAATGTAAAAAAAGAAGAATTTTCATATAATTAAAAGGGTTTTCTATAAAAGTATTTAAATAATATAATTAGTTTATATTAGTTTATATATATAATATTAAGTTTTAAATTAATCTTACTTTTATGTTATGATAAAAGGAGAGGTAGTCTATGGCTAAAAGAACAGTATTAGTAACGGGAGGAGCTGGATTTATCGGTTCCCATATTGTTGATAAGTTAATTGCAAGAGGGGATAAAGTTATTGTAGTAGATAATTTATCAACAGGAAGATTAGAATACTTAAATCCATTAGCAAAGTTCTATAAGTTAGATATTAGAGAGGATTTAAGTGAGATATTTAAAAAATATAATATTGATTATGTCATACATCAAGCAGCTCAGATAGATGTACAGCAATCTATTAAAGATCCAAGTTTTGATGGAAATGTCAATATTATAGGTACAACCAATTTATTAGAATATTGTTGTAAATATAATGTAAAGAAAATTATTTATGCATCTACAGCAGCTGTTTATGGACAACCCCAATACTTAGGGGTAGATGAAGAACATCCAATTAACCCAATTTCTTATTATGGGATTTCTAAACATACCCCTGAACATTATATTAAAGTATTCAGTCAACTATATGGCTTAAATTATACTATTTTGAGGTACTCTAATGTTTATGGAATTCGCCAAGGTTTTGCAAGTGAAGGTGGAGTTATTTCTATTTTTATAGATAAGTTTTTATCAGGAGAAAGGCCAATTATTTATGGTGATGGAAAACAGACTAGAGATTTTATTTATGTTGATGATATTGTAAGAGCTAATATAATAGCTTTAGAAAAAGGAGATAATGAGGCTATTAATATTAGTTGTAACCATCAAACATCACTTAATCAATTGATAATGATGATGAAATCTATCCTAGCTGTTGATTTAAACCCTATTTATAAGAGTGCTAAATTAGGGGATATCAAATATAATTATTTATCAAATAAAAAGGCTAAAGAGGTATTAGGTTGGACTCCTAATTATGGCTTATCAGAAGGGCTAGAAGAAATCTTTGCCTATTACCAAAGTCTATATCAGGCTAAAGTAGAGATAGCTGTTAGTAGAAAGTGAAATTATTTTATGAATGCTAGCTATTAATTAAACTATACAAACTTTCATTAGTATTACTCATTTTTAGAAAATAGAAGGTATTTTGCTTGATACTATAGAAAATTATAGATAGTCTATAAGTATATAAATAAGGAGTGATTTTATGAAGGTGAAAAAGGCAGTAATACCTGCAGCAGGATTAGGAACTAGATTTTTACCAGCAACTAAAGCACAACCAAAAGAGATGTTACCAATAGTTGATAAGCCGACAATACAATACATTGTTGAAGAAGCTGTAGAATCAGGCATTGAGGATTTAATTATTGTCACAGGTCGTCATAAAAGAGCCATTGAAGATCATTTTGACAAGCATTTAGAATTAGAAATAGCCTTAGAGAAAAAAGGGAAAAAAGAGTTATTAGAGACTGTGAGGGATATTTCTGATTTGATTAATGTTCATTATGTAAGGCAGAAAGAGGCTAAGGGGTTGGGACATGCGATTTTATGTGCTAAAACCTTTATTGGTGATGAGCCTTTTGCAGTTTTATTAGGTGATGATATAGTTAAGGCTAAAAAGCCTGTAACTAAACAATTAATAGAAGTTTTTGAGGAGAAAGAAGCTACGGTAATTGGTGTTCAAGAGGTTCCAGACAATCTGGTACATAAGTATGGGATTGTAGATTATTCTATTCAATATGGTGATTTATATAGGGTTAAAGAGTTAATTGAAAAGCCTAACTTAGCAGATGCTCCTTCTAATATAGCAATTTTAGGTCGTTATATTATTACTCCTGAAATCTTTGAAATATTAGAAAATACTCCACGCGGCAAGGGTAACGAAATTCAACTGACTGATGCTTTACAGAGACTTATGGGCACAGAAGAGGTTTATGCACAAATATTTACTGGTAAGAGATATGATATCGGTAATAAATTAGGATTTTTAGAGGCTACTATAGAATTTGCTTTAGATAGAGAAGATATTAAAGGTGATTTTAAAACTTATCTACAAAAACTTATAAAAAATCAAAGTTTATAACTATATATTAAAAGCTTCCAGTTAAAACTGGAAGCTTTTTGATTTTCAACTATTAAAAAAACTTGCTAAGCTACCAATAATTAATTGTTGTTAAGCCATTTTAGGCACGTTATAATAGAATTAACACCTATAGAATAGAATTAAAATGGAAGGTGTGAAGAGATGTTAAAAAGAATAATTAAAGAGCAAAAAGTAGCTATATTGGCAGTTGTAATCATATTATTATCATTTATTAGTTCAGGGATTTTTGCATATTATAATCATAATAATCAAAGTGTAGATTATAATAGAGATCAGCTCTTATCAGAAGCGAATGTATTGTATTATGAAGGAAAGTATGAAGCTAGTATAAATAAGTATCGAAAATTATTGTCTTATGAGAATAGTAAAGTGGCGAGAAAGAATTTGGCAGCAGTTTATGAAAGTTTAGGAAAATATAAAGATGCAGCTAAAGAATATGAGCAATTATTAAAAGATGAGAATTCATCACAATTAAGACTTGATTTAGCTATGGCCTATTATAATTTAGATCAGCTTGATAATTCAGAAAGAGAATTAAAGATATTAAAAGATTCAGAATTAGAAGAGGACTATATTCTAAGGGATGTAAATTATTATTTGAGCTTAATAGCTAACAAAAGGTCTAACTATGAACAAGCTGAAGAATATATTAGATTAGCTCTAGCAGATAATAACTTTGCTCTAGGCTATTATCAATTAGGGGAAGTTAAATATAATCAAGGAGTTTATAAAGAGGCAATTGATTATTATTTAAAGGCTTTAAAGATTGATGGTAGCTTGAAGGGGGTAAATAGAAAGATTGCCCTAGCTTATTTAGAATTAGACCAAAGCAAGTCTGCAATAGTCTATTTAAAGAGAGCAAATAAAGAGAACAAAGAGGATAGAGTAATAGCTAATAAGTTAGCGGAGTTAAAGCTATCTCATCCAGATTACTTTGAAGATAAAGAGTTGACCTTGCCAGAAGAGAGGAAAAGGGAGATTCCAGATAGTGTTACTTTTGAAGAGGTTGAAGCTATTAAGGATCCAGGTAGAGAATTAAGAATAGGAATTTTAGATAATGAAGCAGAGGTTTATTTTAGAGTTGGAAGTGATTTTAAGGTTAAAGAAGAAGATAAGGTGATTTTAGAAGCTAAGAAATCTGATTTGCTCAAAGCGGTTTTTGAAGAGGGAAGGTACTATCTAGAAATTGGCGAAAAGAAGATAGAATTTAGTAATGCAGTTCAGGTAATTCCAAATAACTATGCTCCAGTATTAGTCCATAATATAATTTATGGTCGTGGGTATTATTGGGGGGGAATTGAAGATAGACAATATCGAGGGAGTCTTGAATTAATTCCAAGAAAGCAGGGTATTACTGTGGTCAATTTAGTTCATATGGAAGAGTATCTTATGGGAGTTATTCCTTCAGAGATGTCTCCATCTTGGCCAATAGAATCCTTAAAAGTTCAAGCGGTAGCAGCTAGAAGTTATACTTTAGCTAACTTAAATAAGCACAGTGATGATGGTTATGATCTATGTTCTGATGTTCATTGTGCAGCCTATAGAGGTATTGGTCGTGAATATCCTCGTTCTAATCAAGCTGTATTAGATACTGCTGGAGAAGTAATGAGTTATAATGGGAAGCCGATCAATGCTGTTTATAGCGCCAATTCAGGAGGACATACAGAGAATAGTGAGGATGTATGGAAGTTTAAAGTTGGTTATTTAAGGGGAGTGTCTACAGAAATTAAAGATTCTAAGTTTCCTTTAAGTCCAGCTGATTTAAAAGAATGGCTAAGAGATACTCCAACTTCTTATTCTAATAATTTAGAATTTACTAAAGCGAGTCATTATCGTTGGCAGCGTAGCTTATCAATAGAATATTTAGAAAGTAGCTTAGGAATAAAAAATATTAAAGAAGTTCTGCCTACACAAAGAGGAGAGTCAGGTAGTGTTAGATCATTATTAGTTATAGGTGAAAATGAGGAAAAAGAATTCACTTATAATTTGCGTTCTAAATTTGGAGGTTTAAGAAGTAATCGATTTTGGATACAACCACAATATGAGAATGGTAGATTAAGCAGCTTCTTATTCTATGGTAGTGGTTGGGGACATAGTGTTGGTATGGATCAAGTAGCTGTAGCAGCTATGGCTGATATGGGTTCTAAATATAAAGATATATTGAATCATTTCTATACAGATATTAAAATTGAGGATAGATATTAAAATAGAAAAGAGATATTATTCAAACAGAGAAGTCGTATTTTGTCGATTTCTCTGTTATTTTTTTATTATTAGAAGGTTTATTGTTTGATTTGTAGAACTGTATAGTTATAAAACAAAGATTATATTTATTAGACTAAAACAGTAATTAACTAATAGACAATAATGAAAGGAGATAAGATAGTGTCGCTAAAAATAGATTTTTCAAAATATTTAGAAATCTATCCCGATACTTCTGGTTTATATCCAGAGAAGTTAAAAGTTATTGGTGATAAATATCATCAAAAAGGTTATTTAACTAAGGACGAATTATATGAATTGGCTCATCTTAATTCTACTCGAAGCTCTTATCATGTTAAGAAAAATCCTAAAAATAGAGTTGAAAAGGTAACAGAGATAGCTTATAACATTGATGATGACTTTTCTAAAATTGCTTTATTAAGTAGTTTGAAGGGAGTAGGGACACCTACTGCATCGGCTATTATAACTAGCTTAGATGATGTAAGACATTGTGTGATTGATACTAGAGTTTGGGCTACATTACATCATATGGGCTATTTTAAAAAGGAGAAGGAAAGTTTTAAAGCTGAGGATTACATATCAATTATTAAAATTGTAAGAAGCTTAGCTCAAGAAGAAGGAATGAAGGTATCAGAGATAGGATATGCTCTTTTTGCTTATGATGTAGTACATAGAGAAGGAACTTTACACTAAATTATAAAATTGTATTTTGTGATTGATTTATAAGATGTTTTATTATTCTATATATAGAACATGAAAAGGAATTTAAATTCCTTTAACCACGAATGGTCACGAATATACACGAATAAGAGCATTAAAGATAATAGCTAATATTGAAAATTTTTTAATGATTTAAATCTTTTATTAGTGCTAATTAGTGTTCATTCGCACCCCAAGAGTACTTCCTCAGAAAAACATCTTCGGGGCGTGGTAAAAATAAGCTTTTAAAAATCACTTTCACAAAACTTGTGGAAGAACCTTTTAAATCAACTTAATAATTTATAATATGAAATCTTTATCGGTATATATATCATTAATAAAATTTATCATTAAAGGGGTGAAATTAAAGATGAAAAAAATTATAGTTCTATTTTCAATGCTTATATTAACAAGTTTCTTATTGTTAGGATGTAGTAAAAACTCTTATGACTCTTTTGGGCCTGCTTGGGATGTAGCTTATAAGGTTCCTTTAGCTAAAGATGAGAGTAAGACTTTAGAAGAGTTATTAGATGAAACTAGTATTGGTGAAGAAATACAGTTAGCACCTGAAGGTTCATTAGATTCAAGAGTTAAATTTGTTAAATCTAAAGAAGTTGATACAGTTAATATTGGAGAAGAGTTAACAACAGTCGATTTACCTCAGATTAATAAAAATATAAATTTGCCTTTAATCACCATAGGAGATACTACTGATAGTAGTAATAATGTTATTCAGGATATTAATCAATCTACTAATGCTACTTTAGTCTCAACTACTGGCTTGAGCATTCCTGGCTTTTCTTTGAATTTTGATGAATTTAGTAGTATTGTCTTTAGTAATAATTCGGTTAATAAGATGAACATTGAAGTAGCTAATAATACAGCTGCTACTATTGATTCTCTAAATTTAAGTTTTATAGATAACAATGGCAAAAGGGTAAGTACCACCTTTGCTATTCCTGCAAATGCTAGTAAGCAGGGGAGTTGGGATTTGAGTGGTGTTAACTTACCCCAGAATATTACAATCAACTTAACTGCTGATGTATCTGGTAGTGGAAGTGGTAATTTAGACTTTACTTTCTCTATACCTGAAGGGGAGATAAGTAAAGTTGCTGGTTATGATTTAAGTAGTGCTACTGCTGAGATTTCTACAACTATTTCAGCAGCAGAAAGTGGGATAGAATCACTTACGTTTGACAGTGGTAGTTTAGCTTTAAATATCCTTCCACCAGCTAGTAGCAATCTCAATTTTGCAATTACAGAGTTAAATGCTGGAGGTTTAAAGGATAGTTCACTTGATAATGGCTTAGTTGTTCCATTGGCTGATCAAGGAGTATCTTTTAATAATGATCAATTAGAATTATCTGCTAAAATTGAGGTTTCTGGTAGCAATATAACATATGATACCTCTGAATCAATACTAATTGATGGAGGTTTTAATAGTTCACAAATTGCTCAAGTAAGAGTAGATTTATCTCGAGTAGATATTGCTAAGACCGAGTATAATTTAACAAGTACAGAACTAATTAATGAATTGCCTGAGGACCTTAATAAACTTTCTTTAAGTGATGATGCGATTGCTGAATTAATTATAGATTATGGTAGCTTAACAGGCTTAGAAATTGATTTTAGTGGAGTTGATTTAGTAGCTAAATATAGTGATGGCAGTCAAGTTAGAAAGGGATTAGCTGAAATAACTCAAAATAATATCAGCCAAATTGATAGTCAGAATAGTTCTTTAAACTTACTGCATACAGATTCTGATTTAGTAGATTGGTTAAAGGATTTAGAAAGTTCTAACTTAGAATCTATTGATGTTCAAGGACTTATAAAAGTAGATTCTAATAGTATAGTTACTATTGATCCTCAAACTTCAATTACTGCCAAAGTAGATGTGGATATTCCCTTTGATTTTAGAGTTGAGGAGGATTATATAGAAGAAGTTAATCCAGCTTCAATTGATAATGTAGAGCAAGATGTAGTAGATGACTTTCAAGAGAATGCTAAGGAAGTTAGATTAATTATTGAAGAACTTAATAATCAAACTCCAGTAGCTATAGATTTAGAGATATATGTAGGTAGTGTTCCTGCTTGGAGTAGCTATAGTACTGATCAAGAATTAAGCGACTATTTAGATAGTTTAACTGAAGAAGAAAGAGATAATCAATTACAGCGCCTATATCAATCAGATAATCTATTAAAGAGCTTAAGTATTGATAGTCATGAACAGGAGAAAAGAGAGATTGTATTAGATGTTAGTAAAACTGATTTATTTATTCCTGAGGATCTTTATGTAGGTGTTAAATATACTATTCCAGCTGGAGATATAGTATTAAATTCTTCAGATATGGTAAGTATTAAAGAAGCTTATGTTAAGTTAGTTACTAAAGTAAATCAATCTAATGATTAGACCAGGAGGTGGAGATAATGATAAAGAAGAGTTTTTTAGTTTTGCTGTTGAGTTTTATAGTAGTTTGTACTTTTAATACCGCTATTTTTGCTGTTTCTTCTGCCAAAATGATAGGCTTAGGTGATAATTTTGTTACAGTAACTGGTGCTGATGCTCTATACGCTAACCCAGCGGCAGTAAACGCCAATAATAAATCCTTCACTCTAGAAATGGGCTTGTCATTAGATGTTTGGAATAACATGCTGATTAATGATTATATAGATGAGAGTGAAAAAGATGAGCTATTAGATAAGACAAAGGATGGATTTTTAGTAGGAGGAGATGGACAAGCTGGTTTAAAATTAATTATTGGACCAATGGCTATGATCTCTGAAGCTAGAGCAGATGCATTAATTAGATCCTCTTCTGATTTGGCAGAATTAATACTTAAAGGAAATGAAATTGGAAGAGATTATAACTTTGATAATACAGTTGGTTCAGGTGGAGTATATGGGGATTTAGGACTTAACTTTTCTGTTGAAAGTATAGAAGATTTAAAAGAATCCTTGAATTTGAAAGATCTATATTTTGGATTTACCTATCATAGATTAGAGGGAATGATCTTTGATTTAGAAGGAAAGGGTAAGGTGAATGTAGACTATGATTCTGAAGATACAGAGCCTGCTCTTACTAGTGATGGAGATTTTTTGCTTAAGTATAGTGATGAAGATGAACTAGCATCAGGTTCTGCGTTAGATTTTGGAGCTTATGCAGAGTTAAATGATAAATATAGTATTGGTTTTAGTGTTATGAATCTTGGGTCATTAACCTCTGAAAAAATTCATAAAGTTGAGTATAAGTACAATGAAGTAACTGAAGAGTTTGAAGAGATAGGTGATAGTGATACTATAATAGATGAAGATCTAGAATGGACATTACCTTCTATAATTAGGTTAGGGGCTAAGATGAATTATAGTGAAGATATAACATTCTTTAGCGATTATTCCTATACTAAATATCATGATGGTGATAAAGATCATAAATTCTCTGCAGCAACTGAATTAACTTGGTTAAAATCAGTACCGCTAAGAACAGGAATTAATTACTCAACACTACGAGAAGACTTTAACTGGTCAGCAGGATTAGGTCTATATCTGTGGGGTTGGAAAACGGATGTAGGGGTATCAGATTTAATGGGTCTATTTAACAAGTCTCAAGGGGTTGAATTTGCTTTAACTACAAAACTAGAATTTTAAATTAAATATTCGAAGGAGATGAGGATTTCTCATCTTCTTTTTCTCTTTTTTGTTAGATAAATTGATCAATTGTTCTCAAACTATGACTTACAGTATATTAAGCTTATATCCAGCCCGACAATTATAAAATGAAACTTAATGGGTATAATGCGACACTTTTAGGTGATAGGTGATAGGTGATAGGTTATAGGTTATAGGGGTTAGTAAGATCTTTCTATGTCCTAGCTCCTAACGCCTAACTCCTAACGCCTAACTCCGAAACTGTCTCTTTATCTTTCTATAACGAAATATTTAAAGTTCATTCTAAGCTTTGATATTTATATTATTAGACAAGATCATACTTTATTGAATGAATAGATGCTTTAATTACTATAAGATGTAAAAAAGTAATAAATATTAAAAAAAGAGGGTTTTTGAATATTTTATTGAAAACTATACTATAATTCTAACTATAATTTTAATCCTAGGTATTAGGAGGTCATAAGTCATGAGAAATAAGAAGTTAACCATAGTGTTATTGTTACTAATGTTTACACTATTAAATGTTAGTCTTGTAAAAGCCGAGACCCAAGGCAAGCAGAAAGTAAAGGCTAAAGGTGTATCTTATATACAGGATGATAATATAGCTAAGGCGCGTAAAGTTGCTATTGATGATGCTTTGCGGCGGGGAGTTGAAAAGGTTGTAGGAACTTATATAGATTCTCAAACTAAAGTTAAAAATTATCAATTGATAAATGATAATATTTTAAAAAGTAGTAAGGGTTATATTAAGAAATACCAAGTTTTAGATGAATACATCAAAGATAATAATTATTATGTTGAAGCTGAAGTTGAGGTTGGGACTGATAATCTATCTGAGGATTTAAGAGCTTTAAAGCTGAATATTAAGAGGGTAGGTAATCCTAGAATTATGGTTTTATTATCACAGAAAGAAGAGTATCTTAATTTACCAAATTCAATTGCAGAAAATGAACTAATAAGTCAACTTTTAAATTCAGGCTACCAAGTAATAGATGCTAGAAAGATTAATGAGGTTATTAATTATGATAAAAGGAATGCAATCTTAGCAGGTGATTTATTCCTAGCTGCAAAGATTGGGAATCGATTAAAAGCTGATTTAGTAGTAGTTGCTAACGCTTTGGCCAGTTATATTAATTTAAGTAGACATTTGCAGGATAATTCTTTAGCTGGTTTAGTGTCCTACCATAGTCAAATAGAGGCTAAAGTTATTAATGTATCAACAGCAGAGGTAATGGCAGCAGTAAATGGTGATGGTAAAGGGATAGGTAGTAATAAAGAAGATGCTGCTAATAAATCTTTAAGAGAAGCAAGTAGAAATATAAGTTCTAAAATAATAGAGCAGTTAAGTCAAAAATTAATTCAAGAACCTAAAAGAATTACTTTAAAAATTTCAGAGATTCAAGATCTAAAAGATTTAAATCAGCTTAAAAATAACTTACCACTTTTATCAGGAGTAGAGAATGTCTATTTCAGAGAGTATAACCAAGGAATAGTACTTTTTGATCTAGAGTTATTGAATACAGTAGAGGTATTAGATTTTGCTTTAGAATTACAACAAGCTGTAGATTTTAATTTGAAAGTTAATACTTTGAATGAAGGACAGCTTAGTTTAGAGCTTAAAAATTAAAAAGAGGTGATATGATGTTGCGAAATATTACTATTTATTTATTATGTCTGATTTTTCTATTTAGTGTTGTTGTACACGCTGATGTTAGTAGTGGTGGAATTTTTGAAAAAGAAGAGGATGGATACTTAGATTGGGAGAAATCAGTAGTTAGAGCAACAGGATTTGGAATTGCTCCATCTTATGTTAAAAATAAATCACAAGCAATAATCATGGCAAGAGAAGCAGCTATTACAATGGCACAACGGAGACTTTTAGAAATTATTAAAGGGGTTAGAATTGATTCAGAGCAGACAGTAGAGAATGCTCAAATTAAATCTGATCTTATCAAAAAGAAGGTTTCTGGGTTAGTAAAAGGAGCACAGATAGTCGAAGAAAAGAAGATGGATAATAGAAGTTATATGATAGTAGTAGAATTACAATTTTATGGAAGGGATGGCATTATAAAGGCTATCTTCCCAACTTTAAAGAATAATTTATCATCAGCTAATAACTCAGATCAAATTATTTCAGAGCCTCAAGATGATGTTGATGAGAATTATAATGATATTGAGTTAGAGGAGGACTATACAGGAGTGATAATTACTACTTCTTCAGATCTAAGTCCTGCTTTATCACCTAAGATCTATAATGAAGATGGAAGGGTAGTTTATAGTATTGATCAGGTTAAAACTGATGAAGTCATAACTAATGGTATAGTTTCTTATAGTAGAAGCTTAATTGATGCAAAGAACAATTCTTTAATAGGAGATAATCCATTAATTATTAATGCTCAAGGTGTTAGAGGAGAGTATAAGACTGATTTAATATTATCCAATGAAGATTCATTGTTGCTAGAAAAAGTGGGTCGAAGTGGGATTTTTAGTCAATCTAAAGTTGTTATCGTCTTAAATTAATACAGACTATTACATGAACTTTTTAGGAGGGAAGGTAATGAAGAAAAGTTACATATTATTAGCTTTAATCTTATTAGTCATAGTCTATTCTTCCCCTATTAGTGCTAAGCAGAATTTAGTAGCTGTAATGCCTTTTAATAATGGAGATCTTGGTTGGAATGGATTAGATAAAGAACATATTTTAAAAGGGATTACTCAGATGATCACAGATAAATTAGTTGAAGTAGATGGTATTAAAGTTGTAGAAAGAACTCGTCTTAATAAATTAATAAAGGAGCAGAAATTAGGGCAGAGTGGATTGATAGATTCAGTGACTGCTGCTGAGTTAGGAAGGATATTAGGAGTAGATGCTTTAATTTTAGGTACTTTAACTCAAATGGAAATCAAAGAGAAAGCAAGTATATCTTTTGGTCCCTTTAAAAGCTCTGGAGTAGCAGCAAAAGTTCTGCTTAGTGGCCGGTTAGTGGATGCTAGTAGTGGTGAAATTAAATCATCTTTTCAAGGTATAGGAGAAGGATCTGATAGATCTATTCAAATTTCTAACTTGAAGGGAGTAAGTTTTGGAACAGAAGCCTTCAAAAAATCTGCTTTAGGAAAGAGTATTGAGCAGGCAACTGATGACTTTATTAATAACATAACTGAGGGACTAAAATCTAAGAGTATAGAGGGAAAAGTAGTAAAAGTATTATCTAATAAGGTGATTATTAAGGTTGAGAGTAGTGAAGATTTTGCCTTAGGACAAAGAGGTCAGCTACTTCGTTTGATTGAAGTAGAAGAATTAGAAGAAGCAGTTACTATGCCTATGGGGGAAGTAAGAGTGATTAGTCTTAGTAAAGGGGCAGTAATTGCAGAAATTATAGAAGCTGATAGTCAGGTAACAAAGGGTGATATAATTAAGTTTGAATAGTCATATGATTATGTTATTTAAGAGGTATATAGAAGCCGATAGAGATTTCATATCATATATCTTAAATTTAAACTTTTATAATATTTTAAGAATTAAAAATCAAAATAATTTATTAGACAGCAGCACTGTGAGAGGAATTATTTTCTCCTCGATTAAGTACTCTTGGAGTGATTTACGCAGGTGTTTTAGCTATTAACTAATAAATAAGGTCAGAACTTAATCAGATTTTAATCAGCGTCAATTTGTTTCTAAGTAAATTTAAATTCTTTTTCATGTTCTATATAAAAAGGGGGGGATTAATTTGCGGAGGTTTATGCTATTGTTGTTGTTATTAACACTTTCTTTGGGGATGGTAGGATGTAATGAAGATAAATTTATGAATCTTAGAGGAAGTGTTCAAGATAGGTTTACTGGTGAGGCTTTATCTGGTGTACAGGTTGAAATAGGTAACTTTTTAGTAGAAAGTAATGCTAATGGATATTTTATCCTAGAGAATATTCCAGTGATTGATGACCTGAAGGTGGAGGATAGACTTATTAAGGTTACTGCACCAGGTTATAGAACTTATGTTCAAGAGTTAAGTTTAGAAGAAGGAGATAAGAGGGTAGATATTAAATTAGATACTAAAGAAAGAAAAGAATTCATCTTTGTCAGTGATAAAGATGGTCATAAAAATATCTATCTTAGTGATATTTATGGTGATAAGATAACTCAATTAACTCAAGATAAAGGTAATGATTGGGCTCCTAATTGGTCAGAAGATAGAAAAGAAATAATATTTTTATCAGACCGAAATGGCCATAGTAACATATATACTATGAAAGCTGATGGTTCAAATTTACAGCAAATTACTTATACTACATCAAATAAGGAAGATCCCATCTGGCTAAATAAAGATGAAATAATCTTTGTATCAGATCGAGATGGTGATTATGAGCTTTATCAAACAAATTTATCAAGCTCTTATCTGAAAAAAATTACCGATAATAATCATTATGATGGTCAAGTCTCTTATTCTTCAGCTAATAATAAATTACTTTATGTGTCTGAAACAACTGGGCAGAAGAAGATTCATATTATGAATCAAGATGGTCAAGGAAAGATGGTTTTACATACAGGTTTTGGAAAGGATACTCATCCTAGTTGGTCAGCAGATGGAAGAACAATTTTATTTACTAATCAAGGCGATTCTATTTCTACAATTTATAGAATCAACCCTAATGGTAGTGGGTTAAAGAAGGTATTAGATAATAAATCTAAAATTTATGATTATGCAAGTTATGATCACAAGGGAGAATTAATTTTGTTTGTAGTAGAAGAAGATGGGGCTAAAAGTATTAAGATTCTTAGCTCTCAAAATAAAATAGAGAGTGTATTGTTTGAAGAAGATAGGGACTATGATAGTCCAGAATGGAAGTAATAATTAATTAGAGGTGATATTTAATGTCTAAGAAGTATATAAGAAATATTTCTATTATGTTAATTGTGTTTATATTTGTTTCTTTTGTAGGAATTGACTATGCTCAAGCTCAAAGTGTGAAAGCTTTATCAGCAAATTCTGATGGTGGATCTAGTAGTTCGGAAAAAGGTGTTATTGGAGCATTAGTTGTTTTGGGTATTTGGGGAGTTTACAAATTAGTAAAAGGACATAGGGAAAAGAAGTATAGTTCATATCTAAATAAAGCTAAAATGTATTTAAAAGAAGAAGAATATGGTTTAGCAATTAATAATCTGAAGGAAGCAAAAGAGATTAAGGATAATGCAGAGGTTAATAAATTATTATATGAAGCAGAAGCTAATTATAAAAAAGCTCATTATAATTTAGGTGCAGGATACTTAGAGGAAGGTAATTGGGAATTGGCTTATAAGGAATTTGAAAAAGTAATGGAATATGATAAAAACTACCTTGATGTTAGGCAGAAATATAATCAAGCATATCAAGAGTTAAAGAAAATAAAGACTAAACGAATAGCCGTAATTGATTTTGAAGATACAACCTATAGATATAATTTAGGAAGTAGAGCCACAAGTTTATTTTCTGCTTATTTATTAGAAAGAGAGCCTAAGTTTATTGAATTAATTGAAAGAGATAAGCTAAATACAGTGCTAGATGAACAAAAACTAGGAGCAAGTGGGTTGATTGATTCATCTACAGCAAAAGAATTAGGTAATATCTTAGGAGTAGACTATTTAGTTTTAGGTAAGGTATTAAGTGGAAGTGTTACTAGTGATAAAGACTATGAATATGTAGAGGATTGGGAAGGTCAAGAGAAGAAAAGGTATAATGTTGAAAAACAAGCATATACTCAAATCATCTTCAAAGTTTTGGATGTCTCTGATGCTTCAATAATTTTAAGTAAGAAGGTTACTAAGAAATCTAGATATGAAGATTCTTATTATGAAGGTAATTCTGTAATTATTCCTTCTGATGAAGAACTAATAGATGATGTATTAAGTAAAGCTGTTGATGAGTTTGCTCAAATTGTATATGAAAAGTATGAATTATAAAAAAAGTTGGAGGACCTCCTCCAACTTTTTTTATTTATAGGGAGGGGGTTAATTATAATTTGTTTTGCTTCTTAGTTATAGATATTTAGCTTTAGAAGGAAATTTAAATCTATCTTTAGAGTGATAAAGCAAAACTTCAGTAACTAGTAACCAGTAAATAACTTAACTTGTCTCCTGCCACTAGTCACTTGTTACTGTCTCTTTATCCAAATTAAATTTCATTTTAGATTTAGATAGCTATATTAGTAGAGAAGCTAAGAATCATTATTTGTTATTGGGGATAGAATATTAAATAAGATTTTATTTTAGATTAATAATCAAAAAGATAAAAATTAATTTTTATCTTTTTAAACTTGACAATTACTTTGTTATATCGTAATATATAAATATAGTAGTTTGGGTTTAAGGAGGCATTCAAGTGGAAAATATCACAAATGAAATGGAAGTATTAAAGAATAAAGCTAAAGTATTAAAAGCCTTATCACATCCAATTAGATTATGTATTGTAAAGGGTTTAATGGAAGATGAAGGTTGTAATGTTTCTAAGATGCAAAATTGCTTGGAAATTCCACAATCTACTCTTTCTCAACACCTGGCTAAGTTAAGAAATTTAGGTATTTTAGAAGGAAAGCGAAATGGAGTAGAGATTAATTATTATGTAATTAATGAAGATGCTAAAAAGCTTATAAAGGCTTTATTTTAATCTGAAAATTAGGCTTAAGTAAATTTTAGTTAAGGATAACTTAAGCTTTTATTTAATAATAAATATTCTAAAATTCTAATATAAAGATATTTAAATTTAAAGGGGGTTTTATTAATGGGTAAAAAAGTATTAATTGTTGGTGGTGTAGCTGGTGGAGCAAGTACAGCAGCTAGATTGAGAAGAGTTGATGAAGAGGCAGAGATTATTATCTTTGAAAAAGGAGAGCATATTTCTTTTGCTAACTGTGGTCTGCCCTATCATATTGGTGAAGTGATTAAAGAACGTGATAAATTATTAGTACAGACTCCAGAAGCAATGGAAGCTAGATTTGATATTGATGTACGAGTAATGAATGAAGTATTAGACATTGATAAAGAGAAGAAAGAAGTTAAGGTAAAGGATTGGACCAAAAATGAAGTATATACTGAAAGTTATGATGCTTTAGTATTATCTCCAGGTGCAGATCCAATTAAGCCTCCCTTACCAGGAATTGATGGCAAGAATATCTTTACACTAAGAAATATTCCTGATACTGATAAGATTAAAGGATTTGTTGATAATAATAATCCTGAACGTGCTGTTGTTGTTGGAGCTGGATATATTGGAGTAGAGATGGCTGAGAATTTACACCATCGTGGTGTAGATGTATCAGTAGTAGAATTAGCACCACAAGTATTAGGTCCAATTGATGCTGATATGGCAGCAATGGTTCACAATCATATGCGTAGTAAGGGAATTAATCTACACTTATCTGACGGAGTTAAAGCTTTTAGAGAAGAAGGGAATAAGACAATTGTAGAGTTACAGAGTGGAGAAGAGATTGAAACTGATTTAGTGGTTATGTCTATTGGGGTTAAGCCAAGTACTAAGCTAGCTAAAGAAGCAGGATTAGAATTAGGTAAGACAGGAGCTATTAAAGTTAATGATTATCTACAGACTTCTGATGAAAATATTTATGCTATTGGAGATGCTATTGAGGTAACTGACTTTGTAACTAAACAACCTGCTCATATTCCTTTAGCTGGACCTGCTAATAAGCAAGGAAGAATTGTAGCTAATAATCTAGTAGGGAATAAAGAGAAGTTTATTGGAACTCAAGGTACAGCAATTGCTAAGGTCTTTGATTTAACTGTAGCTGCTACTGGAAATAATGAAAAGCAACTTAAAAAAGCAGGAATTGATTATGAAGTATCTTATACTAATTCCAAGAATCATGCAGGATATTATCCAGGTGCAATTCCAATGACTATTAAGATTATCTTCACGCCTGATGAAGGTAAAATATTAGGTGCTCAAGCAGTTGGATATGATGGAGTAGATAAGCGAATAGATGTTCTTGCTACTACAATTAGATTTGAGAAGACAGTTTTTGATTTGCAAGAGATAGAATTAGCTTATGCTCCACCTTTTGGTTCTGCTAAAGATCCAGTAAATATGGCTGGTTTTGCTGCCGGTAATATTTTAAAGGGGAAAGTTGATGTAATTCATTGGCATGAAATTGAAGATTTAAGTGAAGATGCTATTATTTTAGATGTAAGAGAAGAGGTAGAGGTTCAGTTAGGGAAGATTGAAGGTTCTATCAATATTCCAGTTAATAGCTTAAGAGATAGATTAGATGAGTTAGATAAGAATAAAGAGATTGTAATTTATTGTGCAGTTGGATTGAGAGGTTATATTGGAGCTAGAATCTTAATGCAACATGGATTTAATAAGGTTAAGAATCTATCTGGAGGATATAAATTATATAAAGAGATTAAGAATGATAAAGAAGCTGTAATAGATGATTGCAATACTCCTGATTATCAGAAAATGACAACGGCTTCTAATCCTGAGGAGGGGCAGATAGTGGGAAAGCAATTAGAAAGTAATCAAAGTGGTAAAAGGGTGAGCCTTGATGCTTGTGGATTACAATGCCCTGGACCAATTATGCAGGTAGCTAATAAGATGAAAGAGTTAGATCAAGGTGATGTATTAGAGGTTGTAGCAACAGACCCAGGATTTGTAGCAGATATTGGAGCATGGTGCAAAAGTACAGGAAATAAGTTGCTAGATAGTGGTCAAGAAGGTCATAATTTTACAGCTAGTATCCAAAAAGGTCAAGGAAGAACAGCAGTTGCTAATACAAATGATAAGAATAAAAAGACGATGGTAGTATTTAGTGGAGAGTTAGATAGGGCAATTGCTTCCTTTATCATTGCTAATGGAGCAGCAGCAATGGGAAGTGAAGTTACACTATTCTTTACCTTCTGGGGATTAAATATTTTACGTAAGAAGGAAAATGTTAAGGTTGAAAAAACTATGATGGACAAGATGTTTGGCAAGATGATGCCGCAAGGAAGTGAAAAGTTACCATTATCTAATATGAATATGTTTGGAATGGGTCCTAAGATGATTAGAAAGGTAATGAATGATAAAGGAGTTGACTCTTTAGAGGCATTAATCGGTCAAGCTAAATTAAATGGAGTTAGATTAGTAGCTTGCCAAATGTCTATGGATGTAATGGGAATTAAGAAAGAAGAATTAATTGAGGGTGTAGAAGTTGGAGGAGTAGCAAGCTTCTTAAGTGATGCTGAAGAATCAAATATGAGTTTATTCATTTAATAAAAAGGTGCCTTTTGGCACCTTTTCTATATCAGAATATAAATTTTGATTAGATTATAGAAAGATAAAGCGACACTTTCGGAGTTAGTCTTTAGGAAATAGGAGGTAGGAAGACCTTACTAACTCCTATCACCTAACTCCTATCACCCAAAAATCTCTCTTTACACTTATAAAATATTACTATTTACTCTATTAAATAATAGAAATAATTAGTATAATAATAGCAAAGGAGGTATTATAATGTCTGAAATAGATAATTATCAATGTCCTAAATGTGGTAATAGAAATTATGAGACTGATAAGTTTGCAGCTACTGGTAGTGGATTATCTAAGATGTTTGATATACAGAATAAGAAATTTACTACTGTTACCTGTACTAAGTGTAAGTATACAGAACTATTTAAAGCAGATGTCAGTATGTTAGGTAATATATTTGATTTCTTCACATAATATTTTATCCTCTTAGTTTTAAGAATACTTTTATTTGGAATAATATATAATAAAGTAGATATTAATTTTAAATCCAAGCAGGAATTATTCCTATTATCCAGAACAATAGTAATAGTTATAAGCTAGATAAAATTCTTAAAGGAGGGAATGTTAATGATTAAGTTATATCAATTTCAAACTTGTCCTTTCTGTATTAAGGTACGTAATAAATTAGATGAGATGGAATTGGACTATGAGACTGTTGAAGTCCCTAAGGATAAAGCAAAGAGAACTAAGATTAAAGAATTATCAGGCCAAATTAAAGTTCCGGTAATAGAAGATAGTGATGGAACTGTAGTTAATGATTCTAGAAAAATTATAGAATATTTAGAAGGAAAATATAGTTAAAGATTTGTAAGTTGCCTTTAAGTAGGCAACTTATTTTTGCTTTAAAAGCTCAAATAATTTATAATTATCTATAGAATTAAGATTATATATTTGGGAAGAAGGGGAAACATATGATTAAAACAATTAGTTGGTTTACTTATTTTTGGTTATATCAAATTGCATTATTAGGCTCACTAATTAAGATGAAATTTTTAGAGCTAAAAGGAGAAGATGATAGGGTTAAAAATTATACCAATCAATTAGCCAAAAACTGGGCTAAAAGTCTGGTCGATTTTACAGGTAGTGAGATTATAGTTAAAGGAGAAGATAAGATACCAGAAGAGCCAGTATTATTTGTAGCTAATCATCAAGGATCTTTTGATATTCCCTTATTATTAGGTTATATTAATAAACCAAAGGCTTTTATAGCAAAATGGGAATTAAGGTATATGCCCTTTGTTAGTAGTTGGATGAAAAATATGAAGTGTATTTTCATAAAAAGAAATGACTTTCGTCAGACTTTGAGAGCATTTAAAGATGCAGGAAAAGTATTTGATGCTGGTCAATCTTTAGTTATCTTTCCAGAAGGGACAAGAAGCTGCTCTAATAAATTAGGAGATTTTAAAAGAGGTAGTTTAAAGATAGCTTTGAGAGAAGAAGTAGCAATAGTACCAGTGACAATTAAAGGTTCTTATAAGTTAAGGGAAGCAAATAATGGTTTGATTAAAGGTGATAAAGTAGAGCTGATTTTATCAGATCCAATTTATGTTGAGAGCTTAAGTAAAGAACAGAGAAATGATTTAACCTTGATTGTACGGGAAAAGATAAAAAGTAATTTATAATTAATAATTAACAATTTATAATTAAAGAACTTAACTGTACATTGTAAATTGAACATCTGGAGTGTTAATTATGGAACTTAATATTATACATGTGGATATGGATGCTTTTTATGCTTCTATTGAACAGCGGGATAATTTCAAGCTAAAAGGTAGAGCTGTAATTATTGGAGGTAAGAGTAAGAGAGGGGTAGTAAGTACAGCTTCTTATGAGGCAAGAAAATATGGCGTACACTCTGCTATGCCTATTATTAAGGCGAGGCAATTATGTCCACATGGGGTTTATCTTAGACCGAATCATCAGAAATATAAAGAGGTTTCACAACAGATAAGAGAAATTTTTTATCAGTATACAGATTTAGTAGAGCCACTTGCTTTAGATGAAGCTTATTTAGATGTGAGTGCTAATGATAAGAATAGTATTAAAATTGCTAAAGAAATTAAAAGAAAGATCAAAAGTAAACTAAAGTTAACAGCTTCAGTAGGTGTTAGTTATAATAAATTCTTGGCTAAATTAGCTTCAGATTTTAATAAACCTAATGGATTTAAAATTATATCTCCTTTTAAGGCAAAAGATATAATCTTCCCCTTAGATGTCAGTTATTTATGGGGGGTAGGACCTAAGACTGAGGATAAGTTAAAAGAGATGGGTTTTTATAAGATTAAAGATATTGCTAAAGGAGATAGAAATTTCTTAATCAGATTATTAGGTAAAAAAGGATATCAAGTGTATAATTTAGCTCATGCTGTAGATAATAGAAAAGTAAGTCCACCTAGTTTGCCAAAATCTATTGGTAAAGAGATAACTTTTAAGCGTGATACAAAAGATAAAATAGTTCTAAGAGGTTATTTAAGAGATTTAAGTAAAAAAGTAAGTGATCGAGCAATTAAGAATAATGTAAAAGGAAAGACTGTAGTATTAAAGTTAAAATATGAAGACTTTGAGGAGTTATCAAGAAGTAAAAGTATTAATCATTATATTTATGAGGAAGAAGATATCTATGACTTGGGATATCAACTTCTTAATAAATTAGATTTAAGTAAAAAGCTTAGATTAATTGGAATTACATTAAGCAATTTAGTAAAAAATAATGTCGAACAATTAAAATTATTATAATTTATTTAGTATAATTTGTTGAATATTAGCTTTGAATTATTATTTAAGTTGATTATCTTTGATTTTATAGTTATAATTATCTTTTTTTCATTATTAAAAGGATTTATTGCTTTTTATAAAAATACTATACTTTTGTGTTTGATTTTTTATAATATTGTGGTATAATATGTTATGTAAGAGGAAAAAGTACTACATTACATATAAAGTCTTTGATTTATTTAAAATTTGAGGGCAAGGTTACATTTTGTGAGCTCCCCGGATTAACTTCGAAGTTAATCCGGGGATTTGTTTTTTGTAATTTGTAATTATAAAGTAATTCTAAACTTTAAATTGTTAGAAAATTCTATACTTGATATCTGTTTTTGTCTAATTATAATAGATTTTTCTGAATTGCTTTATAATAATAGAAGATTATTTATAACTAAATAACAAAAAGTTATTTGGTTTAAGCTTCTTTTGTTGAAGCATTTAAATAAATCTAACTAGCTATATAATAAAAATAACCTAGAGGGGGATTAATATGTCTAATGAACCAAAAGTTGCATATTTCTGTATGGAATATGGAATCACAAGTGATTTTAAAATTTATTCTGGAGGTTTAGGTATCCTAGCTGGCGATCACATGAAAGCTGCTTATGATCAAGATCGTGATCTAATTGGTATTGGGATGCTTTGGAAGCAAGGTTATAATGAACAAATTATTAAGGATGGAAAGCCTTACAAAGCTTACCCATTTGAAACAGAAAGATATGATTTCTTAGAAGATACTGGTGTTAAAGTAAAAGTAAATATTAGAGAAAGAGATGTACATGCTAAAGTATGGAAAGTAGACTGTTTTGACAATGCTGACTTATACTTGTTAGATACTGATGTACCAGAAAATTATGCTGGTGATGAGTGGATTACAGATAGACTTTATGGTGGATTCAATGAGCACAGAATTGCTCAGGAAATGGTATTAAGTATTGGTGGAGTTAGAGCTCTTAGAGCTTTAGGTATTGAGCCAGATGTATACCACTTTAATGATAGTCATCCTGTATTTGCAGGTGTTGAGTTATTAAGAGAAAAGATGGAAGATGAGAGTATGTGGTTTGATGATGCATTAAGAGAAGTTAGAAAGAATGTAGTATTTACTACACATACGCCTGTATTAGCAGGAAATGAAGTTCATCCACATAACTTATTAAAATATATGGGAGCTTACCAACACTTAACTGTAGAACAAATGGTAGCTATCGGTGGAGCACCATTTAGTATGACAGCTGCAGGATTAAGATTATCTAGAAATGCTAACTCTGTTGCTAGTTTACATGAGCAAACTGCTAATGAAATGTGGAGCCATGTAGATGGTGCAGCTCCAATTGTAGGTATTACTAATGGAGTTCATAGAGGAACTTGGACTGACGCAGGAGTTGTTAGTGCATTTGCTGATGATGACAATGATAAGATTTGGGATGCTCACCAAGCAGCTAAGCAAGAGTTAATTGATCTTGTAGAAGAAAGAAATGGAGTGAAGTTAGATACAGACAAGCTATTAATTGGATTTGCTCGTCGTGCCGCTCCTTACAAGAGAAGTGATTTAATCTTCAGTAAGCCAGAAATCATTGAAGAATACTTAAAGTCTGGTAAAGTACAAATTGTATTTGCTGGTAAAGCACATCCATTAGATGATATGGGTAGAAAGATTGTTACTAACCTTATCGCTATGACTGATAAGTATCCTAATAGTGTAGTATTCTTAGAAGATTATGATATGACTATTGGTGCTGCATTAACTAGAGGTGTAGATGTATGGTTAAATAACCCACGTCGTCCTAAAGAAGCTAGTGGTACTTCTGGTATGAAGGCTGCTATGAATGGAGTATTAAACCTAAGTACACTTGATGGATGGTGGCCAGAAGCTTGTAATCATGGTGTAAATGGTTGGGCAATTTCTCCAGATGGTATAGAAGCTAAGACTGCTGAAGACTTTGAAGGAAGCTATGATGAAAAGCTTGCTCAATTAGATGAATATGATGTAACTAACCTTTATGATGTATTATTAAATCAAGTATTACCTACTTACTATGACAATAGAGAGAAGTGGGTAAATATGATGAAAGAAAGTCATAAAGATACTTATGAGAAATTCTCTGCTCACAGAATGTTAAATGATTACTATGAATTGGTTTATGATCCAAAAAATAACTAATTTAAGATAAAAAGTTCAAGCAGTTTGGAAGCTGCTTGAACTTTTTTTTATTTTAAATAACCTTATATAATAGAGATATCATGTAAGATATTTATATTTTTTGGCAAAAAAAAGAACTCAAAAAGCTACTTGTGAATATTAGTATGTTGTGTTATAATACGGGTATAAAAATATAACTCTATAAGAAAATAAGTTAATAAGGAGGAGTAAAGTATGAGAAGTAAAGTTAAGTGTCCAGATTGTGGTAGTGTGAATTATACTGTTACAGATCATTGTATGCATTGTAGTGGTGATTTGAAAGAGAAGAAGGATTTAGGTAGAAGTCTAATGGATAGAATGTATTCTATCTTAGGTTTTTCTTTTATATTTTAATTTGATCTTCAAAAAGGTTAGCCATTTATGGTTAACCTTTTTTTTTAAGTAAGATAATAAATTATTAGTTAGAATGTAACTAAAATGTTTCTTCTAAGGGTATTATATTTATGATAAAGGAATATTTTATAAAAAATTATATTATAGATATATTATGTTGACCAATAATTTTGAAGTATTATCTAAGTTTTAAATTGCTTATTAAAGGATTTATCTTTATAATGTCTAATTTTAACTATAAGGAGTAATTTTTGAATTAGATATTGTAAATCAGACTTTATATTTTTCTTATTGATAAATGGTAATTATCCTATCTAGAAAAGAGGGGGGATGATATGGCTCAGTTTAAGTATCTTTCAGATATTAAAGTTAAAGGATTACAAGGTACTCAAAACAGATTAGGAGCTTGTTATAGTCCTAAAGAAACGAAGTTTTCGGTTTGGTCACCTAATTCTAAGCGAGTAGATCTAGTTCTGTATAAAGAAGCTTTTGATCTCCAAGAAGCTGATAATATATATGAGATGAATAAAGGGGATAATGGGATTTGGACTTTAGTCTTATCTGGTGATCATAAGAATAAGTTCTATCATTATCGAGTAGAACGTGGAGAAGAAGTATATTATGCAGTAGATCCTTATGCTAGATCTGTGTCACAAAATGGTCTAAAAGGAGCAATAATTGATTTAGAAGAAACAAACCCCAAGGGTTGGAAGAGTGATAAGCGACCAAGTTTAAAAACACCTGAGAATTCTATCATTTATGAGATGCATGTTAGAGATTTTTCTATTTCTCCGAATTCAGGAATGAAATATAAAGGTAAATATTTAGCTTTTACAGAGGAAGGAACAACTTTAGCAGGGAGTAAGATTAGAACGGGAATTGATCATTTGAAGGAGTTAGGAATTACTCATCTTCATTTATTACCTGTATTTGATTATGGTAGTGTCGATGAAAGTAAAGATGAAGAATATAATTGGGGCTATGATCCAATGAACTACAATGCTCCAGAAGGTTCTTATTCTACCGATTCTACAGACCCTTTATCAAGAGTTAGAGAGTTTAAAGAGATGGTTTTAGCATTACATAGGAATGGTATTAGAGTAGTTATGGATGTTGTTTATAACCATACTTATAGAACTTTGGCTTCAAGCTTTGGGAAGTTAGCTCCTAAATCTTATTATCGTCTGAAAGAAGGTGGAGAATTTTCTAATGGCTCAGGATGTGGTAATGAAGTGGCTTCAGAGAATCCGATGGTTCGTAAATTTATTGTTGATTCTGTTAAATATTGGGCTGAAGAATATCACATTGATGGCTTTAGATTTGACTTAATGGCCTTACATGATAAAGATACTATGAAGTTAATTGAGCAAACTCTTCACAAAATTGATCCTAATATTTTAATTTATGGTGAACCCTGGATGGCAGATTATTCTCCATTAGCTGAAGAAGAACAAATGCGAAAAGGAGAGCAGAAGAACTTAAGAATTGGGGTATTTAATGATAATTTAAGAGATGCTATTAAAGGTAGTACTCGAGGAGAAGATAGAGGTTATGCTACTGGTAAAATCAGTAATATTAATTATGTGAAAGAAGGTATTGTTGCTGCTATTAATTCTTTTGCTGCTAACCCAGAAGAAGTTATTAATTATGTTTCTGCTCATGATGATTTGGCCCTATGGGATAAAATTGAGAAGAGCAATCCTGTAGATAGTAATGAAAGTAAGATTAAAATGAATAACTTTTGTAATGCTATTGTATTGACATCTCAGGGGATTCCCTTCTTACATGGGGGAGTTGAGATATTACGTACTAAATATGGTGTTGAAAATAGTTATAATGCTCCTGATAGAATTAACCAAATTGAATGGGAAAAGAAAGCTGAAAATTTAGATAGCTTTTTATATTATAAAGGTTTAATAAAGCTTAGAAAAGAACATCCTGCCTTTAGAATGAATAATTCTAAGGATATCAAAGAACATTTAGAATTTATTGATACTAGGGATGGGATAATTATGTATCGGTTAATAGATCATGCAAATGGTGATGATTGGGAGGAAATTTTAGTAATTTTAAATCCTAATCATGAATTTAAGACTGTAGATTTACCAGATAAAGAAGAATGGAAGGTAGTAGTTAAAGACCAAAAGGCTGGAGTAGAAGTTTTGGAGACTATTAATAGTTCTGAAGTTTTGGTTCCTGGTATTAGTGCTATGGTTCTTTATAAATAAGTAAAGCTAGATTCTCTTTAATTAAGGTTCTAATAATTAAATAAATTAATTATTTAATTTATCTATAAACTAACAAACTAAAGGAGGAGTTAATGATGTCAGATATTAACCAATTTATTATTTTTAAGTTAGCTACAGAAGAATTTGGGGTTGAAATTACTAAAGTACAAGAGATCATTAAGCCGCAAGCTGTTACTAAGTTACCTCAGACAGCTAATTTTATTGAAGGAATCATTAATTTAAGAGGAGATATAATTACTATTATTGATTTAAGAAAGAGGCTAGACTTTGAACTTAATACTGATTCAGAGGATAGGATTTTAGTGGTGAAGATTAATGGTGTAGATGTTGGATTTATTGTTGATGATGCATCTGAAGTGATTAGAATTGATAGTGAAAAGATAAGTAAGTCTAGTGGAGGTATAGCAGGAATCAAAAATGAATACATTGATGGAATTGGTAAATTAGAAGACAGGTTAATTATATTATTAAATCTTGATAAGTTATTATCTACCGAAGAAAAGGTTACTTTAGAAGAAATAGCAGAAAGTCATCAATAAGTCTTAATATAATTAAATATAACTGACCAAAAACTCCCTAAGTTAACTTAGGGAGTTTTAATGTGAAAATAGTTTTATGATTTTAATTAATCTAGCTAAAGTTTCCTTTGGAGTAATGTCATGTATTTGTAAATTTATAAGTTTTATTATATAATTATAAAATAAAACTAGTCATTTAAATTATATCATTTCCAAATTACTTTTGGATAAGTGATAATAGAATAAAATATTTTATAGGAGGAGAGTATGGAGAAGCTATTAAAGGTTTTAAAAGATTATAAGCAGAAAGCAATAGAGAGAAGAAAGAACTATAATTTAGATCCAAGGCCTTTGAATGAGGATCAGGTTAAAGAGCTAGTTAATGCTTTAACCTTAGATGGGTTATCAGAAAAGAAATTTACTATCTTTGAAGAAGAGAGCTTAGATAAGTTAGTGTTAAGGTTATTATCACAAGAGGTAAGAAGAGGGACTTTCCCATCTTCTTATGCTAAGGCTCAAGGACTAGCTAAAATCATTAGTGGAGATTTAAAAAGTGATTATTTATCTTCAGATGAAGCCTTAAAATTGTTAGATAAGATGCAAGGTGGAGCAGCTACTATTGAGTTGCTTAATTTATTAGAAGAAGATCATTATTTTGAAGAGATATTAAAATTATTAAAGGATACAGTCTTGGTCAATCGATCTGAATTTGATAGATTAATTGATTTAGCTAAGGAGAATAATACGGTTGTAGATTTAATTAAAAGTTGGGCTGAAAGGGAATTTGCACAAGAGTGGAACTTAAAAGATAAATATCAGGGATTATCTATTAAAGTTGGAGATAATATTACTACAGGGCACTTAAGCCCATCTAAAAATGCTGACAGTAGAACTGACCATCCCTTACATGCACAATTTATTATGGATGGTAGAGAAGATGAAGCAGATTTCTTAGATAGATTGCAGAATTTAAAAGAGAAAAATGAAGATATCTTTTTTGTAGCAGGGTCAGCATTAGGAGAAGGTTCTTCTAGAAAGTCAGCTACTTATACTATGTTACAAGTCTTAGGTAAGCCAGTAGATGGAGAACCAGAAAAGAAGGCTGGAGGAGTAGTTATTGCTAAAAGTATGGCTCCTATATTTAAGGTTTCTTTAGTGGCATCTGGTATTTTACCTATTATTTGTGATACAGATAATATCAAAGAAGGAGATGCTTTAGAGTTAGATTTAGAGAATAGAAAATTAATAGTTAATGGAGAGCAAGTGATAGAGGTAAAACTTCCTATTCCATTCCAATTAGATAAGATAGCTGCTGGAGGAATGACTACCTTTGATGCAGGAAATGAGCTACAGAAATGGGCAGTTGAATACTGTTTAGATAATAACATTGATTTTGATCAGACTAAAATACCTGCTAAAGTTGAACAAGCAGAAGATAGAGTACCACAGACTCTAGCGCAAAAGATTGTAGGAATGAATAGATTAGATGGTAAGGATACTATCTTAGCAGGAGAGACGGCTGAGGTTAAAATTAGAGGTGCATTTTCTCAGGATACTACAGGTCCAATGACTTTAGAAGAGTATCAAGCTATGGCTGGGGGAGATTTTGGATCATTTGTAGTTCAAAGCCTATGCCATACTGGAGAATGCCCATCTAGTGAAGATAGAGATAGACATAAGTTTATTGATGAATTTGTGACTAAACGTGGTGGAGTATGCTTAGAGACAGGAGAAGGAATTATCCATACTATCGGTAACCGTTTTGTATTACCTACTGATGTAATTGTAGGTGGAGATTCTCATACTAGAACTCCACAAGGGGTTTCCTTCCCAGCGGCTTCTGATATTATTGCTGGTGCTATGAAGTATGGTAAACAAGACTTAACTATGGATGAATCTGTTAGAGTTATCTTTAAAGGCAATCCTAAAGAAGGTATTACAGCTAGAGATTTAGTCTCTACTTTAGTAGTTTATGCTGATAAGACTGTTGGTAAAGATATTTATACGGGTAGAATTATTGAGATGGAAGGTGTAGAGTTCTTAGATGCCGATGAACGCTATATTTTAACAAATGCAGTAGCTGAGAGAAGTGCTTCTGCTGGTACAGTTCCAGCCGATGAAGTGACTATTGCAGCGGTTGAGAAGAATCTAGAATATTTAAAATCTAGACCTGATGCAGATAGTTGTCCATCTGTAAAGGATACAATCAAAGCTATAGAGGATTATTTAGCTGATCCAGTATTATTAAAAGGTGATGAAGATGCAGACTATGCAGCTACTATTGAGATTCCTTTAGATGAGGTAGATGAACCATTAGTAGCTAAACCACATCACCCTGATAATGTAGCACCACTATCAGAAGTAGCTGGAACTAAGTTAGATGAAGTATTTATTGGTAGCTGTGTTGGAGGAGATTTAGAGAGTATTAGGGCTGCGGCTAGAATTATAGAAGGTCAGAAGGTACCTCATGGGGTTAACTTTGTGGTATGTCCTGCTTCTAGAGATATTTATAATGAGTTAGCTAAAGACGGAAGTTTAGCTAAATTAACAGCAGCAGGAGCTACAATTACTATGCCAGGTTGTGGATTATGTATGGGTAATAAGCGTAGGATTGGAGCAGGGTCAACTGCATTAACAACTACAACTAGAAATTACCAATCTAGAATTGGACCTGCTGATTCTCAAACCTACTTAGGTAGTGCTCATGTAGCAGCTATGGCAGCTGTGTTAGGTAAGTTTCCAACAGTAGAAGAATATTTTGATATGTTTAAATAAAACTTAGATTTAATTTGAGTATAATAGAAAGACCCTCTTGTTTAAACAGGAGGGTCTTTAAATATATATTTGAAAGTCAAGGTGTTAGATAAGATAGACATTAAGATATTTTTAGCTGCTGGCTATTGGCTACTAGGCGCTGGCTTAGAGCTTATAAAAATTCAAAAAAATAATAATAATAGCTAGAGGCTAAAGATAGGTATTACGACAGTTTTAAAATTTAAAACCTCACACCTCACTCTAACTCCTCTGGATTTATCAACCCGTCGTACAGGAGAGGGGACTAAGGGGTGAGGTGTGAGCTTTATATCTATTAAGTATCATTAGTCGAAATCTAACTATCCCTCTCTACTTTATAATAATATAGTTATAGGGTAAAGCTAAGATTAATAGATATATTTTAAATCATAGTTTAAAATAATACAAAAGGAGTTGTAGAGATGCTAAAAGATAAAGTTATAGTAATTACTGGTGCAGGAAGTGGTTTAGGTAAAGTAATGTCAGTATTATTTGCCCAAAAAGGAGCTAAGCTTATATTAGTTGGGAGAGGTTTAGATAAGCTAGAGAGGACTGCTAAGCTGGTTAGAGATATAGAAGGTTATGCAGATATATTTACAGCAGATATTACAGTTTATGAAGAGGTAAAGAGATTATTTAAGTTTGTCAAAGCAGAATATTATAGGGTTGATATTCTAATTAATAATGCTGGAGTAGGAAGTTTTGGTAAATTGGAAGACTTATCATTAGAGGAGATTGATAAGATGGTAGATACAAATTTAAAAGGAACTATATTCTGTACACAAAAAGCATTATCTTTAATGAAGTTAGAAGATCAAGGACAAATAGTAAATATTATCTCTACAGCAGGTAAAAGAGGAAAGGCAGAAGAGAGTGTTTATTCTGCTAGTAAATTTGGGGTAAGTGGTTTGACTAAAAGTTTACAACAAGAGTTAAAAGAAAGTAAAATTAAAATTACAGGAGTTTATGTAGGTGGGATGGAAACACCATTTTGGGAAGGGGTTAGAGATGATATTTCAGCATTTATGTCAGCTGATAATGTAGCAGAAGCTATTTTAGAATTACTTGATAAACCTAAGAATATGAATGTATCTGAAATTGTTATTGATAGAAATTGATAATACTTCTAGAGATATGTAGCTGTTGCTATTGGCTTAGTTCTAAAATTAAGTTATGGGAACAAGTTTCTAATAAAGTTATATAATATAATATTCTCTTGGTATTAACTAAATATTTATTATTTAATATAAATTCTGCGATACTTTTGCTTGTTAGTAGCTTGATTGCTTTAGGTTATTGAAGATTATTTTTGATTAGTATAGAAAGAGATTTTAATCAAAGTTAAATTAGGAAGTTGATAATTTAAATTAAAATAAGAAAAGGGTGATGAAGATTAATTTTTGGACAGTGTTTAATCAGACTTTGATATTATTTTTATTATTATTAGCAGGTTTTATTATTAAAAGATTGAAGATTGTAGATGATCATCTTAATAAGAACTTAACTAATATTATTATATACCTAACATTACCAGCTCTAATTATTAATTCAATGAATTATAATTTTAGCTTTGAACGATTAAGTAAATTAGCTAATGTATTTATAATTACTTTAGGTATTTACTTATTAATGATATTAGTATCCTATTTATTAGTTCCATTTTTATCAAAAGAGCAATCAGAAAAGGATATCTATCAATTTATTTTAATCTTTTCTAATGCAGGTTTTATGGGCTATCCTATAGTAAATGTTATATATGGCTCTGAAGGGGTATTTCTAGCAGCTATTTATAATTTAGTCTTTAATATTATGCTTTGGACTTTAGGGGTTATGATTATGAGTAGAAGCCATTCCAAAGAAGAAGGGATTAATTTTAGTCAATTACTTAATCCAGGAATTATATCTATTGTTATTGGCTTGTTCATATTTATTTTCTCTATTAAGTTACCTACAGCAATTTCCGATACTTTAGAAATATTAGGACATTCTACTACTCCTTTATCTATGCTAGTAGTAGGTTCTATTTTGGCTCAAGTTAAATTAACTGAGATATTTTATAACTGGAGACTGTGGATTATTACAATAGTTAGATTAGTAATTTTGCCAGTAATAGTTTTAGTTATGCTGAAGATTTTGCCATGGGACTTTGATATCTTAGTATTAGGAATATCAGTTATCTTAACTGCAATGCCTGCTGCTGCTAATACAGCTATCTTTGCTTCAGAATTTAATGGAGATGCAGCCTTAGCTTCAGAGGGTGTATTTTTGACTACATTAATATCTATATTGACAATTCCACTAATTGTTTATTTAATATAGGTGAAATAAGTATAGGAGGAATATAGATTGTTTGATAAAGATAAAATAGGTTATCTATTTATTATTATTGCCATGTTAATTTGGGGGAGTATAGGTGTATTTGTTCGTTGGGTTCCTTATTCATCAGAACTTATTGTCTTTTATAGAGTTTTATTTGCTTTTTTATTTTTATTACTTTTATCAGTATTAAAAAAAGATTTAAAGCTTAATTTATTGATTGATAATAAGTTATTACTATTAGGATCTGGAGTTACATTATCATTAAATTGGCTCTTTTTCTTCCAAGCAGTAAAGAAGACCACTATTGCTAATGCAACCTTAAGTTATTATACTTCACCAGTTATGGTAGTTTTGCTTTCGGTATTGTTTTTAAAAGAAAGATTGAGAGTTAGAGAGATAATCTCTTTGTTATTGGGTATATTAGGTATTAGTATTATGATTTTTAGTCCTAAAAATCTACTTTTAGATGGAAGAGTTGGAATAGTTTATGGACTGTTAGCTGCTTTCTGTTATTCATTATTTACTTTAAGTAGTAAGATGATAACTGATCTATCTGCTCAAAAGTTAACCTTAATTCAAACAGGTATTGCTACAATAATTCTATTTCCTATAGTTTTAGGATATGAATTACCTGATCTTCATTCTATAGTTTTATTAGTTATTATGGGAGTATTACATACAGCATTAGCTTTAGTTCTTTATATTAAAGGTTTAAGATTAAGCAAAGTACAAGATGTAGGTATATTAAGCTATTTAGATCCTCTAAGTGCAATTTTATTTGCTATGTTATTTTTAAGTGAGATTCCTAGCTTGTCAACCTTTATAGGAGGAATATTAATTCTACTTAGTAGTTACTTAGTAATTTCCAAAAACTAATAAATATCTTTAATCTAAATAACTTCAGTTCTAGAACTGAAGTTATTCTTTGTCAATTTCTTTTAAGAAGATATATTTTATGATATGCTATAATAATTGAAGTTGTATTTTAGGAGGTATATAAATGAAGAAAATTAAAAACCATAAGATCTTAGTTGTATTAACTTTCAGTATAATGTTGGTTTTTGGAATTATTGTTAATCTAAAAGGGCAAATAAATCCTTTGATACAGGAAGATTACGGGATTAATAATACAAAATTAGGTCTTGTTCTGACCTTGTTTTCTATAGGCGGGATTATGGTAAGTTTGTTTAGTGGAGAATTAATTAAGAAATTTAACCTAAAAAAATTCTTTTTAGGTGGAGCATTGATTGCAATAATTAGTTTAATTACACTTAGCTATATTAATAATTATTATTTATTAATGATCATAATGGGGTTTATGGGGATTGGTATTAGTGCTATTAATGTAGTAGCTAATTCGTTAGCTTCTAGGGTGTTTGTGAAGAACAGGGGAAGAATGATGAATTTATTCCATTTATTTTTTGGTGTAGGAGGTTATTTAGCACCTTTATATGCTAATCGGGTTTTTAGTCTGGGGTTTGAATGGGAAGCTACTTATTCTTTTAGTATTATATTTATTTTTTACATAATTTTATTTGCTACTTTTTGTAAATTTCCAAAAGAAGAAAGGGGATTAGAACAAGAAGATAAGCAGAGAGAAGTTAATGTTTGGAATATTTTAAAGGATACTCGGGTAATTATCTTTGTATTAATGTTTTTGATAAATGTTGGGGTAGAGATTGGTTCTGTAAGTTGGTTGGGAGTTTATTTAGATACTGTTCAGGAAAGAAGTAAAGTAGAAATTGGATTCTATATCTCTTTATATTTTGGATTATTTACTTTAGGAAGGTTTTTAGCTAGTTTCATAGTAGAAAAGCTTGGATATCTAAAGATGGTATTAATTTGTGTTTTAGGGTCTGCCATTTCTATTTTTCTTGGAGTAGTTGGTCCTAATTATTTTGTATTCTTTCTATCATTAACAGGTTTCTTTGCAGCAGCTAATTTCCCTACAATTCAAGCAGCAATGTTTGAAACTTTTGAGGATAATATTTCTGTAATTATCGGTCTTACTTTAGCAGCTGGAGAGTTGGGAAATATCTTTTTAGCAAATCTTTTAATTGGATTTATTAATGATTTATTAGGTGTAAAAATAGGCTATTCTATCATGATCTTTTACTTGCTTCTCTTAGCAGGATTAGTATTTTATTTAAAAACAGTCCATACTGATAAGAAAGTTACTAGAGTTAATTAAAATAAGTTTATGATTAAAATTTTTGTAATTACATATCCTAATCTTGAAAAGGAGGAGGATATTAATATGAATGTTAGAGACATTATGACTAGTAATGTGTCAACAGTTTCTCCCACTTCTAGTGTGAATGAAGCTGCTAAAATCATGAAAGATTTAAATGTAGGAGCTGTTCCGATTACAAATGGGACTCAGCCTGTAGGTATTATTACTGATCGTGATATTGCTATTCGTAATGCAGCAGAAGGTGGAGATTTTAATGCTCCAGTAGAGCAAATCATGTCTAGTGGATTGGTTTATGGTAATCCAGAAATGAGTGCTGAGGAAGCTGCCAATTTAATGGCAGAGAATCAGATTAGAAGGTTACCAATAGTTGAGAATGGGAATTTAGTTGGTATTGTTGCTTTAGGAGATTTGGCAGTGCAAAATAAGAGTGATATGGAAGCAGGTAGTGCTTTATCAACTATTTCACTTCCAAGTAATCCTCAAAAATAATTTATTTGCTTTTAGTCCCTGCTCATAAGAGTAGGGACTTTTATTCTTAATAAAATATAAAAATTAATAATTATAGTTTAAAAATTAATTTAAATAAAGTTAGTATTAATTTAATGGAAATTAATTAATTACTTTACTAATAAAGAAGGTTTTTATTAATGAGATATAGAAATAAGCTAAATAACAAAGAAAGGAGCAAGTTATGGATATATTATTAACTACTTTAAATTCAAAATATATTCATTCATCATTGGCTTTAAGGTATATAAGAGGTTACTGTAAAGATCAGTTTAACATAAATTTACTTGAATATACAATTAATCAGCATAGTGATGATATTGTAGCAGAGATTTATCGACAGCAGGCTGATATTATAGGTTTTTCATGTTATATATGGAATATAGAAAAGACCTTAGAAGTAATTAAACTTCTAAAAAAAGTTCAACCAGAAGTAAAGGTTATTTTAGGAGGGCCTGAGGTCTCTTATGATCCAGTGCAAGTAATGAAAGAAAACCCAGAGATAGATTATATTGTATATGGTGAAGGTGAGATTACCTTTAAAGAATTACTTGTTCAATTGGAAAATAAAGAGGAGTTTAAAGAGATAAAGGGATTAGTTTACCGTAAAGAAGGCTCTATTATAAAAAATAAATCTAGAGCAGTTATTGAGGATTTAGATATAATTCCCTCACCTTATAGTGATTTGGAAGGTTTAGATAATAAAATTATTTATTTTGAATCTAATCGTGGATGCCCTTACAATTGTCAATATTGCTTATCTTCTACTCTTTCATCAGTACGATATTTTTCTTTAGATAGAGTAAAAGAAGATTTATTGAAGTTAATCAAAGCTAAGGTAAGGCAAGTAAAGTTTGTAGATAGAACTTTTAATTGTAATCAAAATCGAGCTTTGGAGATTTTTAAGTTTTTACTAGAGAATAAAGCAGAAGATCATGAAATGAACTTTCATTTTGAGATCACAGCCGATTTATTAACTGATGAAGTAATTGAATTTTTAGCTGATGTACCTAAAGGATATTTTCAATTTGAAATTGGTGTACAATCGACCAATAAAGATACATTAGAAGTAATTGATCGTAGGGTGAACTTTAAAAGGTTGAGTAAGGTGGTTAAAAGCTTATCCCAGCCAGAAAATATTCATTTACATTTAGATCTGATTGCTGGTTTACCTAAAGAGGACTATCAAAGTTTTAAACAATCTTTTAATGATGTCTATAATTTGAATCCTGGCAGATTACAATTAGGATTCTTAAAATTATTAAAGGGTTCAGGCTTAAGAAATAAGGCTGTAGAATATGAATTTGTATGGATGGATAATCCACCATATGAGGTTTTAGCAAGTAAAGAGTTAAGTTATAAAGAGATATTAAAATTAAAAATGATAGAAGAAGTACTGGAAACCTATGGGAATTCACATAAATTTCAAAATAGTTTAGAGTTTGTTATATCAAATTTTTATGATACTCCTTTTGATTTTTATGAGGATTTAGCTAGTTTTTGGGAAGAAAAAGGATATTACCGTTATGCTCATAAGTTTCAAAATCTATATAAATATCTACAAGAATTCTATCGTGAGTATTGTAAAGATAGTTTGGATATTTTTGGAGAGATATTAAAATTTGACTTCTTATTAAATAAAAGAAAGATAGACTTGCCAAAGTTTCTAAGCAAATATGAAATTGAGGATTATAAATCTAAATTCAAATCTTTTATCAATGATGATAATAATATAAAAAAATATTTACCCAACTTAAGTGAATATAGTTCACGTAGAATTCAAAGAAAGGTTCAAGTAGAAGGCTTTGCTTATGATATTGTAGAAGTTATTAAAGATATGGATAAAGACCATAAAAAGAAATTAACTAATATTTTATTTGATTATTATGATAAAGAAGGATTATTTGATAAAGCTAATTTTGCTAAGATTAAATTATAATCAAAGAAGATAAGAAAAAAATAATAATATAAGACTTCCTAATAATTAATTTATAGAATTGATCTTAAAAGGAGGTTCATAAAATGGATGTTTTAAAAAAATTATTGAGTAGTTTAAAATCATTCTCTAATAATTTAATTAAAAATCTAAAGAAGTTTTTATCAGAGGCTAGAAGAAGAAAGGTCAAAGAATTTTTAGTAGATAAGATATTAGTTATTAAGGAATTTATAATCAAAGTTTATATGAGATTAAAGAAAGATGATCTTAAGGAATTAAAAGAGCAAAATAAAGATAAGGGAAGTAATGGGAAATTTGATTTCTCTTTAACTATTATTAGACAGGTACAGATTGCTTTTGTATTATTGTTAATAATGTTATTATTTGTGGGAGTACGTGTCTATAATAATAGTAATAAGGTAGTAGAAGAAATAGAATCAATTACAGTTGAAATGAATAAGTTAGAGAATGAATATATACCAGTAGTTAGAACTAGTAGTGATATTATAAGAGAAGTTAATCAAAAGCAAAGTAGTTTATTTAGATGGAAAGCAGGTTTTGCAAATTTAGGGGCTGCTGAAAGTAATTTAACCTCTCAAAGTATAGAGGAGATCAAAGAATTAATTGATGATCCAGAACTACTTAAAACTTTGGATAAGTTATCTAAATGGAATAATAAATTTCAAAATAAGGTTATTGAATTGAAGACTATAGAAAAGAGTTCTTTTGACGAAAAGATGATCTTAAATGAAATTAATGATTCTATTACCTTTAATTTAAATATGTCTTTGGCTGCTTTAAATAAAGATGTTTGGAATCATTTAAATACTAATATGGATAATTTAAATCAGAAGATAACTACTATTGCAGAGGAATCACAAAGTAATAGAGATGCGATTATTATAATGACTATAGTAACTCTTATTATTGGTAGTGGATTAATAATTTTTGTTAGAATGGGAATACGGCAAATAACTGCAGAAACCAAAAAGAGAACATATCAAGCTGCTAATAAGTCAGAAGTGGTCTTATCTTCTGCAGAGTCAATGACAAAATCGGCTGATTTAGTAAATGAGAAGATCAATCATTCATATGATATCTTAGAAGACTTATTAAATATCAATAGAGAGGTATTTACCTCTATTGAGGAAGTCTCAGTTTCTATTAAAGAAATAACAACTGGAGTAGAAGGCTTAGCTATACAAGCAGAGGATATATCAACTTCAGGTAGTGATACTTATCAAGCTATAAAGAATACTTACAAAAGAATTAATTCAGGAAATAAACTTGTGAATAATACTGTTGATATTATGAAAGAGTTGCAGCAAAGTGTGGGTAAAATCAACCAAATATCAGATAAGATTATGAAGATTGGTGATCAGACCAATCTGTTAGCTTTAAATGCTGCTATTGAAGCAGCAAGAGCTGGAGAAGCTGGTCGAGGATTTGCAGTAGTAGCTGAAGAGATTAAGAGTTTAGCTGATGAAAGTATGCTTGCTACTAAAGAGGTTAAAGATATTGTCTCTAATGTTCAAGGTGTTGCTAAAAAAGCAGTTGAAGTTATGATATCTGATGATAGTAAGCAAGAAGATAGTATTGTTAGTATCTTCAAAGAAATTAGTACTCTAACGGAAGGTGTAACTAATAAGATGGAAGCAGTTATTGCAGCAGCAGAAGATCAAGCAGCAGCCACTGAAGAGATGAGTGCTTTGACTGAAGAGATTTCTGCAGCTACTGAAGAGATATCGGCTCAAACTGAAGACAATTTATTAGATACAAATAACTTGACTCAGATTATGAAAGAAGTAATAGAGGTTAATGATGAATTAAATGAGAAGGTTAAAGATCAGTCTGATCAATCTCAAGAACAGTTAGAATTAATAAAGCAAGTGGTAGAAGCAAATGATAAGTTGGCGAAATAAGGTCTAAGAAAAGTTAATTGAAATAATCAAAGAAATGGAATATAATATAGTTAAAATAGAATATGAAAAGCTAGGGGTGCCTAAGTTTATAGGCTGAGAGGAGATTTATCCGACATCTAAGTGCTTCTAAAACTCTCACATCTAATAAGTGGGAGATAAAGAAGTACTATGGTTTTGGATTAGTTCTATTAAGTTTCATTGGGAGATAAAAACTCCCTTTGAAACTAAGAATTTAATTTATCTCTAACTCTTTAACCTGATCTGGTTAGTGCCAGCGTAGGGAAGTGGATTTAGATATATAAGCTTAATGATCAATTAGGCTTTTTACTAAAAAATGCTCCCTATATAGGGAGCATTTTTAATTTATCTAATACTTAATTCCTATAAAACTTTAATAAGGAGGTGGATTATGAGACTAAAAGTTAATGGTCAACAGCAAGTTTTAGAAGAAGAAGTAAAGCTAACAGATTTTTTGGAATCAAAAGGTTTAGAGTTGGATCGCTTAGTAATTGAGTACAATAAAAGAGTTGTTAGTAAAGAAGAGTGGGAAGATATTATTTTAAAGGATCAAGATAGTTTAGAAGTGCTTAGATTTGTAGGAGGTGGATAAAAAGATGGAAGATAGATTAGTAATTGGAGGAATAGAGTTAAAAAGTAGATTGTTCACAGGAACAGGTAAATTTCCAAGCAAGGAGGCTATTAGAGAAACTTTAGAAGCGTCTAATTCTCAAGTCGTGACTATGGCTTTACGTAGAGTTGATTTTGATAATCCAGAAGATAATGTAATCAATTATATTCCAGACAGCTTTACTTTATTGCCTAATACTTCAGGAGCTAGAACAGCAGAGGAAGCAGTGAGAATAGCTAGAATTGCTAAAGCAGCAGGTTGTGGAAACTGGATTAAAATTGAGGTTATTTCTGATAATAAATATCTAATGCCAGATAATCAAGAGACTATTAAGGCAACAGAAGTTTTAGCTAAAGAAGGATTTGTTGTACTACCTTATGTCAGTCCAGATTTAATGGTTGCTAAAAGATTAGAAGAAGCAGGAGCAGCAGCAGTAATGCCTTTAGGAGCTCCAATAGGATCTAATCGTGGTTTAAAGACTAAAGAGTTGATCAGAATCTTAATCAGTGAGATTAATTTGCCAATTATTGTGGATGCTGGAATAGGTAAGCCTTCTCATGCGGCAGAAGCAATGGAAATGGGTGCAGATGCAGTACTTGTAAATACAGCTATTGCAACAGCAAATGATCCAGTTAAGATGGCACAAGCCTTTGATTATGCAGTCCAAGCAGGAAGAATAGCTTATTTAGCTGGACCAGGTGCAGTCAAAGATTATGCTTCCGCTTCTTCACCATTAACAGGTTTTTTAAAAGGAGAGTAGTTATGAGTTTTTATGAAGAATATAAACAGGTTAAAAATTTTAAGTTTGATAGCTTCTTTAATCAAGTGACTAAATATGATATAGAGAGAGTATTAGCTAAAGAGAGGTTAAACCAAGAGGATTTTCTAGCATTATTATCACCAGTAGCTTGTAATTATTTGGAGGAGATGGCAGAAAAAGCTCATAGATTAACAGTGCAAAACTTTGGTAAAGTTATCTTTTTATATGCCCCACTTTATTTAGCCAATTATTGTGTAAACCAATGTGCTTATTGTGGTTTTAATGTAAAAAATGGATTCAAAAGAGATAAATTAACTTTAGATCAAGTTGAAGAAGAAGCTAAAGCTATAGTGGATAAAGGGATTAAGGATTTAGTGGTCTTAACAGGAGAATCAAGAAAACATAGTCCAGTCTCTTATATTAAAGATTCTATAAATATTTTAAAAGAATATTTTCCTTCGATAGCGATTGAGGTCTATGCTATGGAAGAGTTTGAATATGGTCAATTAGTAGAGGTTGGAGTGGATGGACTGACTATTTATCAAGAGACTTATAATGAAGATGTTTATGATAAGGTACATATTACAGGACCCAAAAAAAATTATCGATTTAGATTAGATGCTCCAGAACGTGGTTGTAAAGCAGGGATGAGAAGAGTTAATATTGGCCCGTTATTAGGGCTTGATGATTGGAGAAAAGAGGCTTTTTTTGCTGGTTTACATGCTAATTATCTGCAAAATAAATATTTGGATACTGAGATTAGTCTATCATTACCAAGATTAAGACCTCATATAGGTTCTTTTCAACCAAATTCGATTGTAGATGATCCTGCTTTAGTACAGATTATATTAGCTTATAGGTTGTTCTTACCACGAGTGGGTATCAGTTTGTCTACTAGAGAGAGTGATGAATTAAGAGACAATCTTTTGCCTTTAGGTATTACTAAGATGTCGGCAGAATCTTCAACAGCTGTTGGTGGATATGCTAAGGATCAAGGGGTAAAGCAATTTGATATTTCTGATGCTAGAACAGTAACAGAAGTAAAGGGTTTATTGCTAGCTAGAGGATATCAACCTGTCTTTAAAGATTGGGAACAGATATAATAATAATTGAGAATTAAAAATGTATAATTTAGAATTGAAGTGCTTAAGAACTTAATTATCCATTCTCAGTATAATAAGTGGAGGTTTTTTGTTAAATGAATGATTTTGAAAAATCATTGTTAAGATATATTCGAGAAGAAGGTTTAGAGAGATTACAATCGCTTAAGGTTGGAATTGGTGGTGCAGGTGGACTTGGTTCTAACTCAGCCTTTAATTTAGTAAGAAGTGGTTTTAAACACTTTGTTATTGTAGATTTTGATAAGGTGGAGTACTCTAATTTGAATCGCCAATTCTATTTTAGTGAACAAGTAGGTCAGGAGAAGGTATTGGCTTTAAAGGAGAATCTCTTAAAGATTAATCCTGACTTAGAGATTGAAACCATAATAGAAAGAGTAAATGGTGATAATATTATTCGATTCTTTGATGATTGTGATATTATAGTAGAAGCCTTTGATGAAATAAAGAGTAAGAAGATGATAGTAGATAAATATATCAATTCTAATAAATTTTTAGTCTCTGCTTCAGGTTTGGCTGGTTGGGGTGATACGGATAAGATTCATACTAAAAAATTCAACGATAAATTTTATATAGTAGGAGATTTTACTACAGAGGTAAGTGCTGATAATCCACCTCTATCTCCACGGGTTAATATAGTAGCAGCTAAACAGGCAGATTTGATTTTGGAAGCAGTATTGGAGGGGAGAATATGAATAAAAAAGAAAGATTAAGTACAGATTTATATTGCATTACTGCTGAAAAATTTTCTTTGGGAAGAAGTAATATTGAGGTTGTAAAGGAGATGATTGATGCTGGAATCAAGATTATTCAGTATCGTGAAAAGAAGAAGAAGATGCTCTATAAGTATCAGGAGTGTAAGAGGTTAAGGGAGATGACTAAGGAGGCAGGAGTAAGCTTTATCATCAATGATGATATCCATTTGGCTATGGCAATAGGTGCTGATGGTGTACATATTGGCCAAGAGGATTTACCTTTAGAGGAGGTACGAAGACTTCTTGGTAAAGATAAAATAATAGGCTTATCAACCCATTCACCTCAAGAGGCTGAAGATGCTGTCAAAAGAGGGGCAGACTATATTGGGGTAGGTCCTATCTTTAAAACTAATACTAAAGATGATGTCTGTGATCCAGTTGGATTAGAGTATTTAGAGTATGTTGTAGAAAATTTAGATATTCCTTTTGTAGCAATAGGTGGGATTAAAGAACATAATGTTGATCAAGTGTGGAAATTAGGTGGAAGATGTATTTGTATGGTAACAGAGATAGTTGGAGCAGAGGATATTAAAGCTAAGATAAGAAGTATTAGACAAAAGTTAAATTAAAGTTATTTGTTATAGTAAAAAAACCTTAAAAATAATATTATTTTTAAGGTTTTTTATTATATTTTAAGTTGATAAATCTTCATAACATCTCTGCTGCTCATATTTTTGAATAAATTTTTCATAAGGTTTTAAGTACTTATTTAGCTTATCTCGTCTAAAAAACAATATACTTAATACTATAATAAAATATATCAAACTCTGTATAGATAACTTAATTAATAAGTTAAAATTTAAATTTATTATAGAACATAATATTATACCAAGCCATACTCCAAATACGCCTCCTGTAATTACTCGTAAATAGTTATTAGACTTTCTAATTTCTAAAGTTTGAGTTAACCAGTCTAATGTTGCAAATAAAGGTAGAATTGAAATTATTTCAAAAGGAATACTGCTGTAATCAATTTTAGCTTGAAATAACATAAATAAGAATAATGCAAGGTATTGGCCAGTACATCTAGCACAGAGATAAACTTTTTTATTAAATAGGTTAAGTTTTAAAGTCCTATCTAATTCTGAGTAAGGATGGTGAGAAAAAAATAAATACCAAAAAGTAATCTTTTTTTCTATCAAAGTACCATCTACAGTTCTTAGCCTTTTTTCTTAGGAGCAGAGAAATGAGTTGAACCACAAAGTGGACATTTTTTATCTTTCAAAAGGTAAAAAGGAATATAAAATAGTCCACATAAAAATATAAATACAAGCCAGTTGAATTTTTTTGTAGGTTCTACATTCCTTTCGCATAGTTCACAATATCTAATTTCAGCCATTATAAAAACCTCCTAAATAATATTCTTTTTACTTTTTATTCTACATTAATACTAAATTTCCTTTTTATTTATAAATCAAATCTAATATATATTCAAATAGAGTTATAATTTGAAATATTTGCTATAATTTATATTGTTTTTAGGTTTATACTCTGCTTTTTTACTATCAAATTCATAATTAGTAGTTAAATCAATTCCTGCTTTCTTTCTTGCTATAATATCTTTTACAGCATAGATTAAACGATCAACTTCTGCTAAGGTATTATAGCAGCCAAAGCTGATTCTAATTAAACCATATTTATGGGTATAAATTCCCTTAGCAATATCATCTTTCACTCGAGCTATCTCGTCATTACTCAGACCAAACAGATGATGGATATAAGGGTGTGCACAAAAACAGCCATTTCTAACACCTATTCCAAATTCATTGGCCAAAATTGAGGCAACTAAAGTATTTTCTATTCCTTTAATATTAAAAGGTATTACTCCAACCTGATTAGTTGTAGTATCTGATTTCATTGTGCCATAAAGTATTACTTCATCAATCTTTCGCAATTGTTTTAAAGTATAGTTGTTTAAGTAATCCTCATTTTGAATTATCTTTTCCCATTCTAATTCATTAAGCAGTTGAATACTCTCCCCTAATGCCAATGCTCCTACTATATTAGGAGTACCAGCCTCTTCTTTATCAGGTAAGTCTGCCCAGATAACATCATCTAAAGTAACTGCTTTTACTGTTCCTCCCCCTGTATAGTCTGGTTTATTTCCTGCGAAGGTACTTTTGGGAGCGATTAAAACTCCTGTACCAAAAGGAGCATAAAGCTTATGTGCAGAGAAAACGAGGTAATCTATATGCTCTGAGCTAGTATCGTCCTTTACATCAATTGGGCGATGGGGTGCTAATTGAGCTGCGTCAACTAAGATTTTACTATCATAGTTATGGACTAATTTGGCAATTTTGTGAATTGGGTTGATATATCCAGTAACATTGGAAGCACCACTAATTGCAACAAGTTTTATTTGATCTTTATATTCTTTTAATTTTTCCTCTAAATCCTCTAAATCTAATCTTCCATCTTGATCTAAATTTATATATATTACCTTTGATTTATCTCGCCAGGGAAGTAAATTAGAATGATGTTCCATGGGAGTTGTTATAATAATATCTTTAGATGATAAGTTCAAGCTATTTGATAGTTTATTAATTGCTTCTGTTGTATTCTTAACAAAGATTATAGTATTATTTTTAGTATCTACTCCAAAAAAATTTGCAACTAGATCATGTACTTCATCATATATTTTGGTGGAAATTTGAGATTTGAATCCTGTTCCACGATGTACATTAGAGTACCAGTACAGGAATTCTTTTACTTTATAAGCAACTCTTTTAAAACTGGGAGTACTAGCTGCATTATCGAAGTTGATATACTTTATTCTCTTTCCATTTATTAGGGGCACCTTAGTATTAATACCGATAATTTGATTTCTAACTTTATGTAAAAAAGTTTTATCTATCATCTATATCCTCCAATCTTTAGTTTTAGATTATTTTATGAATTAGACTAATGGACTGTGAGGTGAGAGTGAATAATTCTTTTGAAAAGTTGCAATACTAAGGAGGAATTTATAATAAGAAAGGATGGGATAGAATGAAAGTACAAGTAATAGCAGATGATTGTATCAGTTGTGGATTATGTGTAAACTCTGTACCAGCTGTTTTTGAATGGGATGACAATGAAAAAGCTCTTGCTATGACTGATCATGTACCAGAAAAGTTAGAAGCAGAAGTTGAGGATGCTATCGATTCTTGCCCTACAGATGCTATTGAAGAAGTATAATTTTAGAATAAGGATGAAATATGTCTCTTAAATTAAGGTGGTGTGATATGGGATATATATCGCTTGATTTTAGACCAGAAATCACTAAAGCGGAGTTGGCAAAGTTAAGAAAGGTAGCTTCTGATATGGAAGCAGGACAACACTTATCTATTACTTTAGAAAGACAAGATGCTCATCAAGCTGATGAAATCCTAAATATTTTACGAGAGAATAATTATAATTGTCAGACTAAAGGCGGACATGCAGATGATGACTTTTTTATTAAAGCTAAAAAAGAAGATAATTAGAGAGGCAGCTTATGCTGTCTCTTTTTATATTATAAATTAGCCTGCTTTAGAAAGTTAGAATACTGTGCTAAAATAAATAGAAAGGAGGACTACACTATGAATATAACAGAAAAAATAAAATCTTATGCTAAATCTATGGGCATAGATGATATGAAGATAACTGATGCCGAATCTTTTCCAGAATTAAAGGAATTTTTAATAGAGCTTAAAGAGAAAGAGTACTTATCTACTTTTGTTAATGATGATTTAGAAAAGATAAGTGATCCTAAAAAAGTACTAGCAGAGGCTAGCTCAGTAATTGTGTGTGCTATCTCTTATAGTGTAGATGATAGATATATAAGTGAAAGTAGAAATAAGGCCAAAGAAGAACTTAGGGGAAGTCTTTCTCGATTTGCTTGGGGACAGGATTATCATCATGTGCTAGGTAATAAACTAGATGAATTGGTGGAATTTATTAAAAGTAAGCAACAGGAGGCAGAGGTATTCAAGTTTGTGGATACAGGTCCTACTGTTGATAGAGCTTTGGCTAGAAGAGCGGGAATTGGTTGGCAAGGTAAGAACTGTAGTATTATCAATCCTGAATATGGTTCATGGATATTCTTAGGAGGGATAATCACTGATTTAGATTTAGAGTATGATTCTGCTATAGAGAATAAGTGTGGTAATTGTAGAAGGTGTATAGATGCTTGCCCTACAGGAGCTTTGGTAGATGCTTATACTTTGGATAGTCGTAAATGCTTAGGTTACATTACCTTAAGTAAGGGATATCTAGATGAAAAGCAACGGAAGAAGATGGGGAATAGATTATGGGGCTGTGATAGTTGCCAAAGTGTCTGTCCCCATAATCAAAGAGCAAAAGTGGGTGACCACCAGGAATTTAGACCTCAAAATTTAGATGCTTATCCTGAATTAGCCCCTCTATTAACCTTGACTAATAAAGAGTATAAAGAGAAGTTTATGATTACTCCAATGAATTGGAGGGGTAAACGACCAATTCAGCGTAATGCAGCTATTATCTTAGGAAACTTAAAGGATAATAGAGCAGTACCATATCTCTTAGAAGCTCTAGTTGATCCTAAGCCGATAGTTAGAGCTAATGTAGCTTGGGCTTTAGGGGAGATTGGTGATAAGGCGGCTTTAGATAAATTAGAAAAAACTTTAGCCAAGGAGAAAGAAGATAATGTAATTAAAGAGTTGAAGAAGGCTATAGGAAAGTTAAAAATTTAATTTTATCCAAATATATTAATATATTCCCATAAAAAGAGAGGATTTTCACCTTCTGTTGTTTAATTATTACATTATATCAAAAACATGTAATTTACAGGAGGGTAAAAATGAAAAAAAGTAGTATAATAGTTATTCTAGTTTTGACATTATTAACAATGAATAATTCACTTGTTGGAGCTACCTCGAATCGAATAAAAGTTTTAGGAGGGCTAGAAGGAATAATAGCTGATGAAGCTACTGATATCAAATTAAATCCAGCTCAATTATATAATATTGAAGAGAATAAGATGTTTTTAGATTTTAACTTATTTTTATCAAAGGATGAGGATGAAGATTATTATAATGATGAGAGCGAGGGAGAAGAGAGGAGGAGTAAATATAAATCAGATAGAATAGGTATTTTGGCTTCTCCCACATTTATTTATAGGCTTAGTAAAGATAATGTATTAAGCTTAGAATTAGGCTTGGATAGTTATAATAGAGATAGGTCAAGAATTTGGAAGACTAGGGATTTAGAATCTGGGGATATATTGTCTAAAGACAAAAGTGAAGATGAATTGGAAAGAGATATTTATTCTCTTGGACTAGCAGATGCAATAAGGATAAATAAAAAATTAGTTTTAGGTGTAAGCTTAGGAATGGTGTACAATAAAGAGATTGATGAAGATTATGATGAGGATTATGATAGTGATCAAATATATAATGATATTGATATAGATAAAGATAAAGCTACTCAAAAACATTTTGATCTATCTAGTGGTTTTATTTATCGTTTAAGTGATGATAGTACTTTAGATGGAAGTATCAGTACTTGGAAGATTGAAAAGGATGATTCAAATGATAAAGTTAAGTTTCAAGATAATTTCTCATTGTTTATCAGGAAGGTTAAAGAGTTAAGCTCAAAAATTAACTTAGTCTTGTTGGGTGAAATTAAACAGTCAAAGGTGGAATCTGGTTATTTTGGAGATAAGAATTTAAGTCAGAAATTAACAATTGGTCAAAATATAAATTATAAAGATACATTATTAGCATATGCCTTTGAATTAGAGCATAGTAAAGATGAAGAATTAGGATATTTGGAAGAATTTGAAGAAACCACTAGCATCAATTTAAAGTGGGGAGTAGAAAAGGAAGTTACTGATAAATTAACAGTTAGAATTGGGGATAGTTGTGAAATGTTTAGAAATATAAAGTCGAAACATCATTCCAGAGATTATGATAGCAAAGAATTTTCTCTTCCTTCAATTAAAACAGTAAATATAGGTTTGGGTTATAAATATGATGAATTAACAACAATAGATCTTTCATATACCCCTGAAATGAATATTGGACAGAGAGAATATGATGATGAAGATTCAAATGGTCAAACAGAGAGATTTGATATGGAATTTGGGTTATCTGTTACTAGAAAATTTTAATTTATTAACTACTTAGATTTTTATTTATCAGCTTCTAATATTGAAACACCTATTGTTAACTATCAAAACTAAAAGTTGACAATAGGTGTTATTTTATATATAGTATAAATAACTATGTAAAAAAATTTTAAATATATTGTTAACCTTTATTTAAATGAGTTAACTAACAAAGGAGAGGATATTATGATACAGGAATTGAAGAAGAAGGTTTTGACTGGAGAGAGTATTACTAAAGAAGAGGCAATGTATTTAGTGAATTTAGATGAAAGTAGAACAATGGAATTATTAGCAGCAGCTAATGAGATTAAGAATAAATTTATTGGTAAAAAAGTAGATTTGTGCTCGATTGTTAATGCCAAATCTGGTAGTTGTTCAGAGGACTGTACTTTCTGTTCCCAATCGGCTCATTATAATACCGGGACTGTTACTTATCCATTAATGGCTAAAGAGGATATTCTGGCTAGAGCAAAAGAGATGAAAGGTAGTGGAGCAGAGCATTTTGGGATTGTTACTAGTGGACGGGGAGTTGTTAGTGATAAAGATTTTGAGCAGTTGATAGAGGCTTTTAGATTGATCAGAGAAGAGACTGATTTAGAGGTTTGTGCTTCTTTAGGTACTTTAGATGAGAAGCGGGCAGAGAAGTTGGCTAATGTAGGGCTTAAGAGATATAACCATAATTTAGAGACTTCCGAAAGTTATTATTCAGAGATCTGTACTACTCATACATATCAGGATAGACTAAATACTGTTAAGTTCTTAAAAGAAAGAGGTATGGAAGTATGTAGTGGTGGAATTATCGGTTTAGGAGAGAGTTTTGAAGATAGAGTAGATTTAGCTTTTACTGTTAAGGAGTTAGATGTTGATTCAGTACCAATCAATATTCTAAATCCTGTTGAAGGAACACCTTTATATGGGAATAATCCAGTAGCACCGATGGAGACTTTAAAGACTGCAGCTATCTTTAGATTTATCTTACCTACCAAGGTAATCAAGTTATGTGGAGGAAGAGAGAATAACTTACGGGATTTACAATCACTAAGTCTTTTATCTGGTGTTAATGGTTTATTAATTGGGAACTATTTAACTACTGAAGGAAGAGAAACAGCAGAAGATTTACAGATGATTAAAGATTTAGGATTAGGGGAGTAAGTAGTAAGTATTTATTTTAATTTGTTGTTGCTCAATATATCACTTACTTTCCTAAGTAAACATGCTGTGTCTATATAAGTAATATGTGAGCAAATTTTAAATTTATCTTTTATAAGGAGGTTAACAATGAGTAGAGGACTTTTTATTACAGGAACAGATACTGATGTAGGTAAGACAGTTGTTACAGCTGGATTATTGGCTGCTTTGAGGGAAAGAGGTCATGATATTGGCTTAATGAAGCCATTTCAAACTGATTTTATTGAGAAGGATGGTGAAATATTATCGCCAGACCTTGAATATGTATTACCTTTTGTAGATTTAGATACAGATTATGATTTGATGAATCCAATTCGCTTAAGAGAGCCTTTGGCTCCAAGTGTAGCTGCTGAGGTTGAAGGAATAGAAATTGATTTGACTAAGGTAGATAGAGCTTATGAAGAATTATTAACTATACATCGAGGATTAATTGTTGAAGGAGCAGGTGGTTTGATGGTTCCTTTAACTAAAGATTTTTTGATACCTGATTTAATCAAGAAGTTGGATCTACCATTAATTATTGTAGCTAGACCCAATTTGGGGACAATTAATCACACAGTCTTAACGGTAAAATTAGCTAGACAATTAGGAATTGAAGTATTGGGTGTGATCATTAATGGATTCAAGGAAGAGGAAGCCGGAATTGCAGAAGAGACAAATCCACAGGTGATTGCTGAATTAGCAGATGTAGAGATTTTAGGGATAATTCCTTACATAGAAGATTTGAATAGCAGTTCTAAAAAGTTAGATTTGGCTAAGATTTTTGAGGATCATGTTAATATGGAAAAGATAATTGACAATGTACAATTTACAATTGATAATTGAAAAAATATATAATGCTAAAAATTGATAACAACGGATTAACATAGATAAAAAAGATCTTAAAAATAAAAGTTCAAAAATTTATTTAGATATAGATGTTTAATCCCAAAGTGAAATAAAAGTAAACTCAAAATTTTGAAACCACGAATGGTCACGCGCCCTGAAGAAGGACCTTAGAAATTAAAATCCCGCGAAGGGTTGTGTTTTCAAACCCGAAGAATTGATTTTTATTTTCTGAGGAAGTACTCTTGGGGTGAATACCCACGAATAAGAAAAATAAATGTTCAAAAGTTTTTAATCTTTTATTAGTGTCCATTCGTGTATAATAGTGGTCAAAATAAGGTTTTAAACCTCTTTTTAGAGTTGTTTGTCTATATTAATACAAATTCATCAAGTATTAAATATAACCATAAATTTTAAAGCTCTTTTGAACTAATTCATGAAGAGTTGTGTGATTAGTGGCCAAAAATTGTTTTATTATAAATCTTTAAAGATATTTATGATGGCAATATAGAAATATTATTTGTATATATATAATAGGGAGGAAAAAGATGACAGAAGAATTATCGTTACTAGAGAAGAATAAAAAGTATGTTTGGCAACCTTTTACTCAGATGAAAGAGTGGGTAGAGAATGATCAATTAATTATAGAGTATGGAGAAGGAGTTAAACTCTATGACACTGAAGGAAATGAATATTATGATGGGGTTTCATCTATTTGGCTAAATGTTCACGGACATCAGAAGAAAGAGCTAAATGAAGCTATTAAAGAGCAGTTAGATAGAGTTGCTCATACTACTATGCTAGGTTTAGCTAGTGTGCCAGCAACAGAATTAGCAGAGAAATTAGTAGAAATTACTCCTAGCGGATTGAATAAGGTCTTTTATTCAGATAGTGGGTCAACGGCAGTAGAGATTGCTTTGAAGATGGCTTTTCAATATTGGCAACAAATAGATGGAAATTATGGAGCTAAGAATAAGTTTATTACCTTAAAGAATGCTTATCATGGTGATACAGTTGGTTCTGTTAGTGTTGGAGGAGTTGATCTTTTCCATCAAATTTACAGACCATTGTTATTTGATAGTCTTAAAGCTCCTTCGCCTTATTGTTATCGGTGTTCTTTTGAAGAGGAGAAAGACAAATGTAACTTCAGCTGTATTAAAGAATTAGAAAAGATGATAAAAAAGCAACATAAAGAGATAGCAGCTTTAGTGATAGAGCCATTGGTTCAAGGTGCTGGAGGAATGATTACAGCTCCAGAAGGTTATCTTGCTAAAGTTAGGGAATTATGTGATAAATATAATGTACTAATGATTGCTGATGAAGTGGCTGTAGGATTTGGTAGAACTGGGAAGATGTTTGCTTGTGAACATGAAGAGGTTAGTCCAGATATTATGACAGTAGCTAAAGGTATTAGTGGTGGGTACTTACCTATTTCAGCTACTTTAACTACTGATGAGATTTATAATGCTTTTTATGATGACTATGTAAGTCAGAAGACCTTCTTTCATGGACATTCTTTTACAGGAAATCCATTAGCTGCAGCAGTTTCTTTAGCCAATATAAAGTTATTTGAAGAAGAAGAGATCATTGAAGAGATGCAAGATAAGGTTGAGTTGGTTAAAGAGAAATTAGAATCTTTTAAGAAACTAAGTCATGTCGGTGATATTCGCCAACAAGGGTTGATGATAGGAATAGAGCTAGTTAAGAATAAAGTGAGCAAAGAAGAGTATTCATGGGAGGAAAGAATAGGAGTTAAAGTCTGTATGGCAGCAAGAGAAAAGGGAATGATTATTCGACCTTTAGGCAATGTTGTTGTTTTTATGCCTCCCTTATGTAGTAGAAAAGATGAGTTAGTAGAGATGTTAGATATACTTTACGATTCAATTATAGATATAACAGAATAGCTTTTAATTTGCCTATATTGTCATTTGAAAATGATAATATAGGTTTTTATTATTTTTGATAAGATTAATAAACTGTTATTAGCTTGACCAAAATTAAAAAAATGATATAATATTAATTGTATGGCTTTATAAGAATGTATTATTTATTTTAAATTTTTCTATGATTTTTAAAATTTATAGTTAATTAGATTTAATGAGATTTACATATATTTCAATTATAAATTTTATTAATTTAAGAGGAATTCGTCATTTTTTGTCGAAAAATAAGTATGTTTGGGACTTTTTTATTTTTGATTTTATACTTGGGAAGGGGAGATTTTGCTTGTCTTTAGAAATGATATTTTCTTTGTTAGGTGGTTTGGGGCTTTTTATTTATGGAATGAAGCAGATGGGAGATGGCTTACAAAAGTCTGCTGGTAGTAAGTTAAAGAGATTAATAGAGATGTTAACTACTAATCGTGTGGCTGGGGTATTAGTAGGAACTGGTGTAACTGCTATAATTCAAAGTAGTAGTGCAACTACAGTAATGGTAGTAGGTTTTGTTAATGCAGGGTTAATGACTTTAAAACAATCTATAGGAGTAATAATAGGTGCTAATATAGGAACAACGATTACTGCTCAATTAATTTCTTTTAAATTAAGTCATTATTCATTACATGCAATTGCTATTGGTTCTGTTTTATATTTATTTAGTAAAAAGGATAGAACTAAACATTTAGGACAAGTTCTATTAGGTTTTGGTATTTTGTTCTTAGGGATGACAATTATGAAGGATACAATGAAGCCATTAAGGGATTCTGAAGCTTTTGTGCATGCTATGAGAACTTTTGGTAAATCTCCTATTTTAGGAGTATTAGTGGGTACTATTATGACAGTAATGGTACAAAGTAGTAGCGCTAGTATTGGTATCTTAATTAGTTTATTATCTGTCGGTGTAATTGACTATCATGCTGCTGTACCAATTCTTTTAGGAGATAATATAGGTACAACTATTACTGCTATATTATCAAGTATTGGAACTAATCGAAATGCTAAGCGTGCTGCTGCAGCCCATACCGTATTTAATGTAATTGGTTCTTTAGTTTTCTTAACAGTTTTATATATTATTCCAAACTTTACAGGTGTTCTACAGGATTTCTTTACTAATAGAGCTTTAAGTGCAGGACATGAAGTTAACTCGGTTCGAATGATAGCTAATACTCATTCTGCATTTAATATTATTAATGCTCTTATTTGGTTACCTTTTGTACCATTTATAGTTAAGTTAGTAAATTATATTGTACCAGGTGAAGATGAGGATATTAAACGTGGTTTGAGTTATCTTGATGAGAGAATGCTAGAAACTCCTAGTGTTGCTGCACAACAACTCAAGCATGAAGTTGCAAGAATGCTAGAAATTTCTTCTGATATGGTTAGTGATGCAAAAGAGGCATTTAGAACTGAAAATAAAGACTTGATTAAATCTATTCAGAAGAAAGAAGAAATTATTAATGAGTTAGAGGAAGAATTATTAGTCTTCTTGACTAAGATACCTCAAGCGGGATTATCAGAAGAAGATATTAAAATGATCGATATGTATTTTATTATAATTGATGCTATAGAAAGTGTTGCTGATGATGCTGACTCATTAGCTAAATTGCTAATTGAACTTTCAGATAGTAAAAATGAATTTTCTAAAGATGCCCAAGATAGTGTAGAAAATATCTTTGATATTATATTAGAGATATTAGAAAAGACATATAGATTGGTAGATGTAGAAAATCTTTCATTTGCAACAGAGTTAATTAAGTCTGAACAATATGTTGATGATTTACAATTACAATATAGAGAAGAACATATGAAAAGACTTAGTAAAGGTAGTTGTGTACCAGGAGCAGCTATTATTTACTTAGAAACTCTAGAGAAGTTAGAACATATTAGTGATCAATCTGCTGATATTGCCCATACTTATATAGAAAATAAATAATAATTTAAAAAATGCCACTGTTACTAATAAAGTAACAGTGGTGTTTTTTTGAGATTTAATTCTAATTTTAAATAAGCCCATAATTAAATTAGATTATACTTTAAAAGTTAACTTTTATATAACTTGTATTTTATAAATGTTTTATTAATCAATTAAGCTTGTGTGGTTTAAGATTAATGTTCTAAAGTTTACTTCAACCGTTATATGAAATATTCTTTATAATATTTATAATCAATTATAATATATTTAATCATTAACTTTGGATAAGCAGAATTATATTTTATAATAAATACTAAGTCTAAATTTCTACAGTGGTATTATTGATAGGATTATTCTTGTTATTTTTGATATTGTATTTAGATATAATATAGACGAGTGTTTTTACTGAGTTGAGCTTTGTTGTTGAATTTAATTAAAATAAAGTTTTTTAATATTAAATTTTAATAATTAGAAATGAATTGATATAATAAAAGTAATCATATAATCAACAAGAAAGGATGATTTAATATGCCAATTATCACTATGGAAGGCCCAAAATTAACTAAGGAACAAAAAGCTAAGTTAATATCTGAATTCACTAAAACAGCTAGTGAGATTACAGCTATTCCAGAGAGTTCTTTTTCTATCTTAATTAAAGAGAACTCAGCTGAGAATGTTGGTGTTGGAGGTAAAATGTTATCTGAGATTAAATCATAATCTCTTTGTTATAAATAATATAAATAGGTAAAAGATATAATATTATTTAGGGAGGTATAGGATTGAAGGAGATTGCTTATGATGAATATATTAAAGAGGCTACTCAAGCTTTAAGTAAAGGTGCTTTCTTAACGGTTAAATCTGGAGATGAAGTAAACACTATGACCATTGGCTGGGGAAGTATTGCTTATATCTGGGGTACATCAGTTTTTATGGTGATGGTTAGAGATTCACGTTATACATATAAATTAATAGAGAACAGTGATGAATTTACAGTAAGTATTCCTTTTAAAGGTAAATTTAAGGAGGAATTAAAGTTTTGTGGAACTAAGTCAGGTAGAGATTATGATAAGTTTAGCGAATGTAAGCTATCAATTCAGCCAGGTCAAGAAGTAGATACTCCAATCATAAAAGGGTGTGATCTACACTATGAATGTAAGATTAAGTTTAAGCAGATAATGGATCCTGATAACTTGAATGATCAATATGATCAAAAATGGTATCCTCAAAAAGATTATCATACACTTTATTTTGGTGAAATTGTAGGTGCTTATCTAGAGGAGTAGACTCTATATAAAGGCTCGAAACTAAGCTTAGTTTCGAGCCTTTATGTATTTTTTGAATTTGTCATTAAAATCAAAGTAATACTATAGAAAGATAAAGCGACAGTTTCGGAGTTAGGCGTTAGGAAGTGGGAAGTAGGAAGACCTTACTAACCCCTATAACCTATAACCTATAACCTAGCACCTAAAAGTGTCTCTTTATACCCATTAACTCTCATTTTAAGTCTTATTAAATTAAGTATAAATCAAAATCTTAAATAGGAGTTCCCGTCAAGAGGAATTAACATTTGTAATGGTGGAGTTTCACCAACCAGACCAATAATATAAAGAGTATAGAATCTATTACCTGTTAACCTTGCATTAGGGACATATAATACAGTTTGATCACTACCAGTAGGTTTTACTTCAAAGGTATAAGTACCAGGTCTTAGAGATATATAATCGGTCACTTCTTTATAGCCAATATCTCTAAAGAGGATCACATTATTTTCTTGAGTTACATTCACACTAGGTGCATTGGGAGATAAATGAGCTGCTCTAACATAGGCTCTATTAGGTCTTATTGGAATACGAGGTTCTTCAATAGGAAGTAAACTGAGATTAGGAGATTGACCAATAGCAGCTACAGTAGAAATTGTATTTTCTATTATATTTACTGAAGTATCTATAACTGGATTTCTCTTTTTACCTGCCGGATAAACCTTAATATTGTATCTGCCAGGCATAACTGAAATGTAATCGGTAAAGTTTCTATAACTTAAATTTTGAGCAATTAAATTATTGTTAGCATATACATCTACAGCAGGTGCTTGTGGTGCAGCATGGAGAATACGAATATAGGCTTTAGCATCATTATCGGTGTTTAGATAATATGGTTCATGATACATAAATTTCACCACCTTTCTTATTATCATTAGAATATTATATGTGAAATAGAAGAAAAGGTGAGAAGAGATAAAAGTAGCTTCAAATAAGAAATCCCAAGCAATTAGATATTATTATGGAATTTTAATAGAAGTTGTGGTTGTTAAAATAAGAAGTTTTAGTTAAGGTTATGTAGATTATATTTGATCTTTGGTGCATTGTATAATTAAATGCACGGATAGTTCAAAAAATAAAAAATGACACACATTAATACCTCATATATAATGTTAACTGACCAAAGCAAACATTGGAGGTATTAAATATGTGCCAAAATAATTATAACACAAAAAGTAGAAAAGGAAAACATTTAAAGTGGGAAGAGAGAAAGATAATAGAACATTTATATAATATACAAAACAAATCGAAGACAGCAATAGCAAGAGAGTTAGGGAGGCATAGGACGACAATAAGTCGAGAAATTGAAAGGGGAAAGCTTGTATTATTAAATTCAGATTACACTAAAAGAATAGAATACGATGCTGATATAGCTCAAAACTTATATGATAACAATGCGACTGCTAAAGGAGCTAAGATTAAAATAGGAAAAGATCATCAATTAGCTGAATTCATAGAAGAAAAAATAAAAGGAAATTATTCTCCAGAGGTAATTGCAGAGATGATTAAAGAGGATGATGGGTTTGAAATTAAAATACATTGGAAGACGATATATAATTATATAGATAAAGGCATTCTGTTTATAGATAGAGAAGATTTGGTTTATGGTAGATATAAAAAGACTAATAAATCTAAACAGAAAGAAAAAGAATCAACAAAAAGGAGAAAAGAGGGAAGAAAGATATCAGATAGGCCTAAGGAAGCTGATAAAAGGTCAGAAATAGGTCATTGGGAAATGGACTTAGTAGAGGGTAGGAAAGGTAAAGATGAGCCCTTTTTATTAGTTTTAACAGAGAGATATAGTCGCAAAGAAATAATAGAACTAATACCTAATAAGACTCAAGAATCTGTAATAAAAGGATTAGATCGCGTAGAAAGAAGAATAGGAGTTAGAAAATTTAGAGACTTATTTAAAACTATAACTACAGATAATGGTAAAGAATTCTATGATTATGAAGGGATAGAAACTTCCTTTACAGGAAGTGATATCTCAAGAACTAGTCAATATTATGCTGATGCTTATTGTTCTTGGCAAAGAGGTAGTAATGAGAATTTAAATAAAATGATTAGAAGGTTTTTACCAAAAGGAAGTAGCTTTAAGAATATTAGCAGAAATGAAGTTAAAAGAATTGAGCGATGGATAAATAATTATCCACGAAAAATGTTTGGGTTTAAGAATGCAAATTATATATTTGAAGAACAGTTAAAGGCAGCTTAAAATTTATGAGGTATTGAGTAAATAAAAAACCGTGCATTTTATATTGCAATTTATATATATTTGATCTTTAGATAATTAAGATGAAAAAAGTATTAAATTCTGATATTATGTAAGTAATAATAGATCTTATCGAACACTATGATTCTGGGTTCGTTCTAGGGTCTGTTCTTTAGGTTATCCCTTGGGACTAAGTTTCAGAGGGAGATAACTACTATCTCCTATTTTATATGGAATGTTGATCCTGGTACTACCGAATCGACTTGGCATAAAACTTCCTTTGAAACTAAGAATTTACTTTATAGAAGATACAAAAGGTTGGCTAAGAATTGTTTGTGAAATTAAGAAAGAGTATAATTGTACTACTAAATATATATTATTTGGAGGTGGTCAAGATTTCTATTAATATTTTGTTAGTAATTCTGTTATTTTTAGTTTGGATTCCTTCAATTTTACTTAATTTATATTTAAATAGATTGGTTGATAAAGGAGAGAATAAAATATCTATAAAGAAGATATTTTTTAAAGTTGCAATAATAGCTTTAATTTTTATTGTATCATTATACATAAGTGAAAATTATAAAAATTATTTTAATATAGCACTAATTATAGGAACTATATTGATGGTTCATCTTAATAGTAAAAGATTAAGGGATAAATTTAATGGATTGTCATAACTGATTTTAATAAGCTAATATAATTATTAAACCTTATAGTAATATCAAATTTTAACTATTATAAGTTATTTTAGTGATATATATATGGTGCAGTATCTTTAGTTTTAAGCTGCTATACTGTAGCAGAATAATGAAAAAGAGGTTAGTTTGGAGTTGGGTAAAGTGATAGAAATAAATAAAATGTCAGATGAAATTAATCTTTCCTTATATGATTTGTTATTTAGTATTTCCAATATTACAGATATGGTAAATTCAAACTTAAATAATCATCATGAACAAGTAGCTTATATAAGTTTCCGAATTGCTCAAGAGTTAGAGCTAGAAGAAGAGGAAAAGAAGAAATTAGTATTAGCAGCATCTATCCATGATATTGGTGCTTTTTCCATAAAAAGCAGATTAAAAACTTTAAATTTTGAATCTAATAATATATTTGAACATGCTGAGGCAGGGGCTTATTTAGTAAACACTTTTGAACCTTTTTCTGAGTTGGCGCCTATAATTAAGTATCATCATTTGGAATGGAATTATGGTCAAGGAGTTAAATCTAAGGGTAAAAATGTGCCTATATTGAGCCATCTGCTTCATTTAGCAGATAGAGTGGCAATTTTAATTAATAATAACATTAATATATTATCGCAGAGAGATGATATATTAAGAATTGTAAAAAAATATTCTGGTAATATGCTTAATCCAGATTTAATTGATGTTTTTGAGGAGTTATCAGCAAAAGAAGATTTCTGGTTTTCAGTTATAAATACAGGTATAATCCAAAAAGAACTTAGGAGAGTATTTAAAGTTTGGAAATTAAATTTGAAATTAAGTGATCTATTGGATTTGAGTAAATTTTATAGTAGAATCATAGATTTTAGAAGTAACTTTACAGCAACCCATTCTAAAGGTGTTGCTGTAACGGCGAAAGAGATATCAAATTTATTAGGATGGTCTAAAATTAAAAGTATAAAATTAGAGATAGCTGGGTACTTACATGATTTAGGAAAATTAGCTGTTCCCACTGAAATATTAGAAAAACCAGGTAAGTTGACTAATGATGAGATGAACATTATTAAGAGCCATACTTTTTATACTTACCATGCCTTAGACTCTATAGAAGGATTAGAGGAGATTAAAGAATGGGCATCTTTTCATCATGAACGACTAGATGGTAATGGCTATCCTTTTAAACATCACGGAGATAGATTATCTGTTGGAAGTAGAATTTTAGCAGTTGCGGATATCTTTACAGCACTTAGTGAAGATCGTCCTTATAGAGAGGGTATGGACAAGAATAAGGTCTTAATGATCCTAAATTCCATGGCTAAAAAGAATGCTATAGACATAGATTTACTAAGATTATTAGAGGAGAATTATGATCAAATAAATAGGGCTCGTTATTTGGCTCAAAATTATATAAAAGCAGATTATAATCTTTGTGCTAATAAATAGATGTTTATATGTTAAACTGAGGAGTTAATTCCTCAGTTTAATAATTTTTTGTAGTAATAGTAGAAAGAAAGTATTGCTTAATAGATATAAAGAGACATTTTTACTTTTTAAAAGCAAACAAAACTTTTAGGTTCCGCCTAAGGGCGGGTTACCTTTTTTCCATAGATAAAAAAGTAACCAAAAAATCATTTAAAATAATGTGGAAAACGCTTGTGCTTAATTAGTAATATCAGATTAATTAACCATTATAGAGTAGTTATTAAAATTTAGTTTTATTAACTATACCGCTTTCTTTCCTAAAAGAACTAAAAGATAAAATAATAACGCAATTATTTGATAATTTGTTTTTATAAATCTTGAAAAGTAAGCGGACTTTCTTTAGAGCGAATTACTAACAATTAAATATAATTTATCTAAACAGTTTGCAAAATTAATAATATAAAGAAAGCGTTTTTCAAAGTGATTTTTTTGGTTCGTTTTTTCATCATTGAAAAAATGAACATATAAAACAAATACTTAGTTAAAAGTAGATAGAAATAGATATATTAAAAATATCATGAAATATAGAGGGAGAAAAGTGTCGCAATCTCATTCTAATAAATTACTATAAGAACTATATAAATTATAATTTTTCTTACAAAAAATAAAAAATCTGCCTATCAAGGGCAGTTTTTTGGATAATTAAATTAATGGTGGACCTGGGAGGATTCGAACCTCCGGCCAATCGGTTATGAGCCGATTGCTCTGACCAACTGAGCTACAGGTCCATGATTTTAAAATTATTATTTTTGCAACAACAATTAGTATTATAACTAAAATCTCTTTAGCTGTCAAGAAAAAATCAAATATTAATTTTAGCTTAAGCACAATTCTAGCTAAGGTTAATATAATATCTATAAAGTGTTCAAGTGACATTTGTTATTATATAAGAAAGAGGAGTGAATATCTATGGTAAGTTTATCTAATCCTTTTAGAAGAATAGCCTGTGCTAAAATCAAAGGTGGTCCTTTAGCTCCGAATATAAGAGGAATAGTCTATTTTATTCCAGTATTAGGAGGTACTAAGGTTTCGGTAGAAGTGAAAGGACTTCCTCCTTATCAATCTGCTATGGATGGTGAAGATCCTATTGGTCCTCATGGATTCCATATCCATGAATTTGGTAATTGTGAGATAGGAGATCCTAATAATCCTTTCCAGGCCGCTGGTGGACATTATAACCCTGACAATCAGTCTCATGGCAACCATGCTGGAGATCTTCCCGTATTATTTTCTAATGATGGCTATGCTAAAATGAATCTGTTCAGTAATGGATTTAGAGTGAAGGGTGTAGTAGGTCGTTCTGTTATTATTCATCAGAACCCTGATGATTATCGTACTCAACCAGCAGGTGATGCTGGAAAGAGATTAGCTTGCGGAGTAATTAAATGGTCTTAGGATATTGCTATTTAATTTAAATTTATTAACTCATAATATTTATTATTTTGAATTAAGTTTTTGCTAAAGAATATAGCTATATAGTTTATAATCTCTTATTTCTATATTTTTTAACCAATATTATCTTTTTATTCTAAAAATTAAAGGTTTTTCTGTTGAAATATAGAATTTAATTAAAGAATTAACATACTAAAATATTATATTGGAGGTTTTAACTGTGAATGAGTATTTAAAGTTTAAGAAAATGATTTCCCCAATTATTATCCAGGCTATTTTTTGGATAGGAGTAGTTGTTTCAATTTTAGTTGGTTTAGGAACTATGATTTCAGGCTTTTCTAGTCCTTATGGTGGAGGAATGACAGTCTTTATGGGACTAATGATATTAGTAGTTGGTCCTTTATCTGTGCGAATATATTGTGAAATGCTTATTTTATTTTTTAAGCTCAATGATTCTATAAATGAGATAAACGAGAAGCTAGATAGTTAATAGATGCTATAGCTTATTATTAGAATGATAATTATTATATTAGAAGAGTTAATCAAAATTGATTAACTCTTCTATTTTTATTTGTACAACATTAATTATTATAATTTTGAAATTTCATGATATAAGAAGCTTAGATGTATTTAAGAATTTTAATAATTGTTTTTGAATAATAGGATCTTGTTCTTATGTCTGAATAATTTTTTCGATATTGAATTAGATATAAGTCTTTAGTATAAACTAAAGTTTAATTAAAATTAGTTTCTACTATTAAAGGAGGTAAAGATGTTAAGAGAGAGAAGGGTTAAGGATTCTTGTGTAGCCATAGGTGAGGGATTAGAAGGTGATGTTATTCAAGCTTTACTTAATATGTTAGGGACTGATAAAAAAATTAGTTCACAACATACAGTTACTATTACTCCAAATTGGGTTAATACTAATGCTCCTGAAACAGGTACTGTAGTAGGGCCAGAGTCTTTGAGAAAATTAATTCAGTATGTAAAGAGCAAGTCACCATCTAGGGTAGTTATTGCTACTGGTTCTGGTGGAGCTGATACCAAGGAAGTAATGAAAAAGACTGGATATCAAAAGATTATCGAAGAGGAGGAGGTAGAATTTATTGATCTTAATTATGGTCCATATGAAGAGTTTCAATTAGATCATCCAATTATTAAAAAGATTAAGCTGAATAAATTATTAGCTGAGACTGATTTTTTAATCTCTTATACTCAAATAAAGCATCATGAAGAAGCAACAGTATCTTTAGGAATCAAGAATATAGCTTTAGCATGGCCACCAGCTGAGATACATGGATTTCCCAAAGCTGATCGGGGAATACATGAATACTTACATGAATTTATAACTGCTATGGGCAAATTGATTCCTATAGATTTGAGTATTTTAAGTGCGGATAATGCTATGGTAGGTACAGGGCCTTCCCATGGCAAGCCTGTTAATGCTGATTTAGTAGTAGTAGGAACAGATCCTATAGCAACTGATGTAGTAGGAGCTAGGCTATTAGGTTTTCGCCAACAAGCTATTCATTATCTACATAATTTAATTAGAGAGAAGATAGGAGAAGGAGATTTAAAGAAGGTTAATCTAATGGGATTACCTCTTAATCAAGCTGAAGATAAATTTAGCCAAGCTGCTTATGGATATAAGATAGTATTAGATAAATATGAAATATTACCTCTGCATTTAAGACGAAAAAAATAATTGTTTTAATCCTCCTAACTGATAAGAAGATTATATAAATTCTTTTTATCATCAATAAACACAGAATAGATATAAATATAATATGATAAAGAGATAAGGATATAAAGGAGGGGTATCAATGTATCATATGAAAGTGAAAGAGGAGTTTATAGTTGTGAGTGGAAGTGATATAATAGATGAGATAGAAGCAAGAGCAATTTGTAGAAAATTAAAAGATCTTTTAGCATTAAGAGCAGATAGCAATAAACTAATGCTAGATGTTAGAGAAGTAAATTTAGAAGATAGTAAATTTGATATTTTTATTCAATCTCTATCGAAGTTTAATATAGATAAGATATCAATTATTTTACCTGAATTAATTAATAAAATAAAATTTAGATTATGGAGAAGAAAATATAGTCAATATGTAAGTATAGAACAATTTTTAACTTTTGAAGAAGGTAAAAAATGGTTAAAGAAGGAGTAAAGTCATGATAGCGGTAAGTGCTTGCCTATTAGGTGAAAACTGTAAATATAATGGACAAAATAATTATAATAGGAGATTAATAGAGTTGTTAGAGGGTAAAGAGATTATTACTATCTGTCCAGAGGAACTAGGAGGTTTATCTACTCCTAGATTAGCTGCCGAAATTATAGATGGTGATGGTAAAGATGTATTATTAGGAGAAGCTAAGGTTATAAATAAGAATAATGAAGATATAACTGCTAACTTTGTTAAAGGAGCGAATAAATCTATTAACTTACTAAGGAAGAAGAATTGTAGTTTTGCTATTTTAAAAGCTAGAAGTCCTTCATGTGGTAGTAAGCAGATATATGATGGTAGTTTTAGTGCTAAAAAGAAAGCTGGTATAGGAGTTACTGCTGCTTTATTAGAAAAAGAAGGGATTAGAGTATATAATGAAGAAGAGTTAGACGAGGTAATATTTAAAGAATATCATAAATAAAGAAGAAATTAATCATTACATAATTAAGGAGGAATTATTATAATGAATATAGTTTTATATCAACCACAAATCCCACCTAATACTGGAAATATTGCACGAACTTGTGCTTGTACAGGGTCTAGTTTGCATTTGATAAGACCTTTAGGTTTTTCTACAGATCAAAAAACTGTAAAACGGGCAGGCTTGGATTATTGGGATAAGTTAGATATTCATTACTACGATAGTTTAGAAGAACTTTTTGAAAAATACAGTGATAGTAATTTTTACTTTTCAACTAAATATGCTAAGAAACATCATACAGATATAAATTATCAAGCAGATGATTTCTTAGTTTTTGGAAGGGAAACTACTGGTTTACCAGATCATATTTTGAAAGATTACTCTGACAATTGTATTAGAATTCCTATGCAAGAGAATACTAGATCCCTTAATTTAGCTAATTCTGTTTGTATAGTTTTATATGAAGCATTAAGACAAGTTGATTTTTTAGATTTGCTATAATAAATTACTTTATTTTATAAATCTAAGGGGGATAATAATGGGAAATATAGCTTACGTAAGTGGAGAATTTATTGAATTAGATGATGCCAAAGTTTCAATACAAGATAGAGGATTTCAGTTTGGCGATAGTATTTATGAAGTAATAAAATTGTATGATGGGAAATTATTTAAGGCAGATGAGCATTTTAGTAGATTATTAAATAGTGCAGAAATGATTAGATTGAATCTAGAGTATAACCTAGAAGATTTAAAGAAGATTGCTTTAGAAGTTGTTGATAAAAATACAGATAATCAATCTGGAAGTCTGTATATTCAGGTAACACGTGGTATTGCTCCTAGAAATCATAGCTTTGATTTTGATCTCAAATCAACGGTAATTATGTATCTTTTACCTCCTCAACCTTTTCCAAGTGAATTATGGGAAAGTGGTGTTAATGCAGTAACTCTTCCTGATACTAGATGGAGTTATTGTAATATTAAAACTACTAATTTATTACCTAATATATTGGCTAATCAAGCGGCAAAGGAAGAAGGGGCTTTTGAAGGGGTATTTATTTCTGATGATAATATAGTTATTGAAGGAACAAGTAGTAATATTTTTATTGTAAAAGATGGAAGAGTCATTACTCATCCAATCAATAAGAAGTTATTAAGTGGTATTACTAGAGAGATAGTATTGGAATTGGCTGAGGAAAACTTTGATGTAGAGGAAAAGATATTTACTTTAGAAGAACTTTATAATGCAGATGAAGTCTTTATTACTAGTACAACCAAAGAAGTGTTAGCTGTAGTAGAGATAGATGATAAAGTAATCAATCAAGCTAAGGTAGGTAAGATAACTAAAGAATTGCATAACTTATATAGAGAATATAAACAAGATTTAAATAATTTTTAATTTAATATAAGAATATAACTTAGGGGATAGGGTTAGAATTAAAATTATATATTGATAAACAACTTTACTAAAATACTATTAACATAGAGGTTGATTTTAGCCTAGGGGTGATTATGATATCTAAATTTCCTAAAGTAGAAGATAATAATATAGAAGAAGTAATTAGGTATAATAAAAAATTGTTAATTATATTTTCTTCAAAGGGTTGCGGTTATTGTCAACTATCAAAGAATAATTTACTTGAGGTTATTGACAATTTTCCTGAGCTAGCTATTTATGAGTGTATGATTTCTAAAGCTCCCAAAACTATAGCTAGATATAATATATCGAGTGTTCCGATTTTAAAATTATTTAGTGATGGTAAATTAGTGTATACGGGATTTGGAGTAAGGAATCCTAATGATTTATATTATCAGCTTAAATCTTTTTTTCTATAAATATCATTAAGAGCATAATTTTCTATAGCTATAGAAAATTATGCTCTTAATTTATTCTTGGATATAATTAATATATTCAAAAAACAAAAGGACTTGGTTAATTACCAAGTTTGGAATAAATGGTGGAGGGGAGAGGATTTGAACCTCTGAAGGCGTCGCCGGCAGATTTACAGTCTGCTCCCTTTGACCACTCGGGAACCCCTCCGTATATTTGGTTATTGGCTGCTGGCTTAAAAATTTAAAGTAATTTAAATCAATGGCTAATAGCAAGAAGCTAGTAGCTGATTGATTTAATGGAGCTAACGGTCGGAATCGAACCGACGACCTGCTGATTACAAGTCAGCTGCTCTGCCAGCTGAGCTACGTTAGCATAAATGGCGAGGATGACGAGACTCGAACTCGCGACCTCCGGCGTGACAGGCCGGCGTGGTAAACCAACTCCACCACATCCCCGTATTGTTAGCTTTTGGCTTCTAGCTGTTGGCCTCTGGCTAAATCTTTTAAGATTTTGCTAAAAGCTAATAGCCAGTAGCTAATGGCTAAATTTTTGGTGGGCGAAACAGGACTTGAACCTGTGACCCCCTGCTTGTAAGGCAGGTGCTCTCCCAACTGAGCTATTCGCCCTTGTTTTAGCTGTTGGCTGCCAGCTTTTGGCTACTGGCTTAGACCTTAAAAAGGTTTTAAGCTAGTGACTAATAGCTAGAAGCTAGTAGCTAATTAATGGTACCCCTTCGTGTTTTACAAATCTAAAACACTACGTGTAATTATAAAGTATTTTAGTACCCCTTCGGGTTTTTCAAAACAAAAACCCTTCGTGAAATCTTAAAGTATTTTGGTACCCCCAAGGGGATTCGAACCCCTGTCGACGGGATGAAAACCCGTTATCCTAGGCCACTAGACGATGGGGGCATAGGATTAATTTATAATTAATAATTTAAAATCTATAATTAGAAGACCTTTAATTATCAATTATTAATTATACATTGTTAATTGATTTAAAATGGTGAGCCATGGAGGATTTGAACCTCCGACACCCTGATTAAAAGTCAGATGCTCTACCAACTGAGCTAATGGCCCACGTTAGTTATTAAACTAAATGGTAGGTCATGCAGGGTTCGAACCTGCGACCCCCTGATTAAGAGTCAGGTGCTCTGCCAACTGAGCTAATGGTCCTATTTCTTATATTATAAAAACGGTTATAATCTTAGTGGCGCGCCCGGGAGGAATCGAACCCCCAACCTTCAGATTCGAAGTCTGCTACTCTATCCAGTTGAGCTACAGGCGCACAATAAATTATTTTTGGTTTTTAATTATTAACTATCAATTATACATTGGTAACTAATAATTTGGTCGGAGCAGCAGGATTTGAACCTGCGACCCCCTGGTCCCAAACCAGGTGCGCTACCAAACTGCGCCATGCTCCGATATTTCAAATAAGAAACATTCTCAATTCAACAATAGTTATTATAACTAATTTCTCGAAAGCTGTCAAGAAAAAATAAAAGCTAATATCAAATACAATTTTTCTTGCGACAAATAATAATATAACACTACTATTTTGTTTTGTCAACTATTTTCAATAAAAACATACTATTTACTAGTTAGATGATGATAATCATGTATAATTTTATTTACTTGTGATCTAAGAATTTTTAAAATAGAATAAAAACTCGGTTTTAACCGAGTTTTTATTAATAATCTATACAGATTGTACCTCTTTAACTTCAGGGATGAATTTTTTAAGATTTTTTTCAATTCCCATTTTTAAAGTCATTTGAGACATAGGACAACCAGCACAAGCACCTGTAAGTTTAAGTTTTACAATTCCGTCATTAGTAACTTCTACAAGTTCAACATCACCGCCATCAGCTTGTAGAGAAGGTCTAATTTTATCTAAAACTTCTTTTACTTTTTCTGTCATGAAAAATTTCACCTCCTTGTTATTCTTAGACTAATTCTATAACAATTATTGAATTCCTTTTACAAATTTAATTTTTTAGCAGTTTCTTTTAGAGTATTTGCTGATTCAACAAATTTATTCTCTTCTTTAGAATTTAGAGGTAAATCTAATACTTTTCCAATTCCTGTACTATTAACAATAGTAGGTAGGCTTAAACAAGTATCTTTTATACCATATTGTCCTTCCATTAAACTAGAAACTGTTAGGATTGCATTTTCATCTCTAATAATAGCTCTTACAATTCTTGCTACAGCTAAGGCAACAGCATAGAAAGTAGCACCTTTTCGTTGAATGATTTCATAAGCTGCATTCTTAACTTTATTAGCAATTTCTTCTCTGTTATTGCTTTGGCAAGTCTTATCACAGATAGGGCAATAGTTATCTAAGTTTGTTCCAGCAATATTTGCTAAACTCCAGACTGGAACTTCACTATCTCCATGTTCACCAATAACATATCCGTGTACATTACTTGCTGCTACTCCACAGTTTCTGCTGATTAATGACCTAAACCTAGAGCTATCTAGTACAGTACCTGATCCTATGACTCTTTCTTTTGGGAATCCAGAAAGCTTGAGGGTCACATAAGTTAGGATATCTACAGGATTAGTTACAACTAATAAAATAGCATCCTGATTATATTTTGTAATCTGTGGAATTATTTCTTTGAAAATAGCTGTATTCTTCTTAACCAAATCTAAACGAGTTTCTCCTGGCTTCTGATTAGCTCCAGCAGTAATAATTATGATATTAGCTCCTACACAATCAGAGTAATCACCAGCATAAACTTCGACTGGTTTAACAAAGGAAGCTCCATGGTTTAAATCCATCGCTTCTCCTTCTGCTTTTTCTTTATTAATATCAATTAATGGAATTTCAGAAGCTATTCCCTGAACCATTAAAGCATAAGCAGTAGTAGCTCCTACACCACCTGCACCAATAATAGCGATTTTATTTGGATCATTTTTTGAATGGCATTTCATTATTATCCTCTCCTTTTTCTTATACAAATATTATTAACTAAAGAGTATATTCTTATATTCTTATACAAGAGAACTTCTTAACATCTATTATAGCATATATTAAAATTTGTGATTAGAATAACAAACTATGATATTCTTATTTTTTATATTCTCTTTTATATGTATTCTTCGCGATAATGATAATTATTCCTGCTTTGAAAATGTATTTTTTTAAAATATATTATTTCACCATTAATTGACACTTGATTTGATAATTGTTATAATCTAATTAAGAATAATTACTTATAAAAAGGATGACAATTTATGCCTAAGAAAAAAAGGAGAATGACCAAGCAGCGCAAGAAAATTTTAGAGGTTTTAAGATCGATCAAATCTCATCCTACTGCAGACTGGATTTATGATAAGGTAAAAAAAGATATTCCCAATATCAGCTTAGGAACGGTCTATCGTAATTTAAATGTTTTAAGAGAAATGGGACAGATTATAGAATTAAATTATGGTAGCAGCTATAGTCGTTATGATGCTAATGCTGAAGATCACTATCATTTTACTTGTCTATCTTGTAGTAAAGTAATGGATGTTGATTTGGAGATGAATGAAGAGTTAGAAGATAAGGTAGCTAAATTTGTTGATGGGGAAGTAGAATATCGTCGTACAGAGTTTTTTGGTTATTGTAAAGAATGTAGTGAATAATAATAAAGAAGTCTCCTGATATCAGGAGACTTTTATTATTATTAGAGGGGATTGATTAGAATGAAATTGGGTTATGCATGTATTAATCTTAGTTTAAAAGATTGTACACCTAATCGTAGAACTACTGTAGGATATTTAAAAAAACTTTCTCCAGAAGGGCAAAGAATTAAACTTAATTCATTATTAAAAGATAATTTAAAGAATACATTAAGGATTTTGAAATTTAATCGAGATTATAATATTGATTTTTATCGTTTTTCTTCTAATATTGTTCCTTTAGCAACTCATGAATCTACAGACAATTGGGGTTATTTAGAAAAGTTTAAAGATGAATTTTTAGAGATAGGAGATTTTGTAAAGAAGCATAATCTTAGGGTTAGTATGCATGCTAGTCAATATACTATATTAAATAGTAATAGAAAGAATGTTGTAGAAAGATCTATAGAGGAACTAGAATATCATTCTAAATTTTTATTAGCAATGGGATTGGATACAAGTGTCAAAATTGTGTTACACATCGGTGGTGTTTATGGAAATAAAGATAAGGCAATAGATAGGTTTAAGAAAAATTTTTCTAGGTTATCTGATGATATAAAGAATAGATTAATTATTGAGAATGATGATAAATCATATACTGCAACTGAAGTGTTAGAAATAGCAGAAGAATTAGGCATACCTATTGTTTTTGATATTCATCATTTCAATTGTAACCATAGTGAAGATGAAAATTTGAATAAAATATTACCGCGAGTTTTTGATACTTGGAAAGATGAAAGGCCGAAGTTTCATTTTTCTTCACCTAGAAGTGAAGATGAATATTCAAGCCATGCTGATAATATTGATCCTATAGATTTTTATCTATTTGTTGATACTTTAAGAGATATAAGTGATCAAGATTTTGATATTATGCTAGAGTGTAAAAATAAAGATAAGGCTTTATTAAAATTAAGAGAAGATTTAGATGCGATGGATTTTAACTACAATTAAAAGGAAGATATCTTCCTTTTAATTGTAGTTTTTATTATTATGAATAAAATCGGACCAATCCTTGCATAAATATAATTTATAATGTATAATTATTAAAAAAGACAAAGGGGAGAGAACTAATGAAAAAAATAATTTTATTTACATTATTAGTTGGATTATTAGTAATGGCAGGATGTTCTAGTGAAGAGCAAGGAACTTGGCAAAAGATTGAAAAAGAAGGTAAATTAGTGGTTGGGATGAGTGCTGATTATAAGCCTTTTGAGTACCATGATAAAGATGATAATATTGTTGGTTTTGATGTTGATGTCTTAAAAGAAATTGCCAAAAAATTAAATCTTGAGTTAGAATTAAAGGATACTGCATGGGATGGGATTATTCCAGGGTTACAATCTAGTAAATATGACTTAATAATGTCAGCTATGACAATTACAGAAGATAGAAAGAAAGCAGTTAACTTTTCTGATTCTTATTTTAATGCAGGCCAGATAATTGCTGTATCAGAAAGTAATGATAGTATTAAAAATGTAGAGGATTTAAAAGGTAAAATAGTTGGAGTCCAATTAGGAACAACAGCTGATATAGAGGCTAGCAAGGTGGAAGGAGTAGAAGTTAAGCGTTATGAGAAGATACCACAAGCTTTTATTGAGTTAAATAATGGTCGAGTAGATGCGGTAGCTGCCGATTTACCAGTAGTGGCTAAGTATACTTTAGATCATTCTGGAGTCAAAATTGTAGGTAAGCCGTTTACTACAGAGAACTTTGGTATTGCTATGAGAAAAGCTGATACTGAGCTACTAGAAAAGATTAATGCTGCTTTAGCTGATTTAAAAGCTGATGGTACTTATGATGAAATCTATAATAAATGGTTTAAGTAATAAAAAAGTAGCAGGAAATCCTGCTACTTTTTTATCCAATACTAAATCTATAGATTATATTTGTTTTGGGCTAAATTTGATTAAAATTATAAGTTAAGTTGCCTAGCCAACTAGCCAAATAGTAAAAGGATATAATCAACACAGACATAAAATATAAGTGACATATTAAATAGATTATCTTATAGGAGGAGAGTTTAGATGAAAAAGATATTATTTATCTTACTATTAATTACTTTAGTAGTGGTAACAGGATGTAATGGAGTAGAAGATACAACTTGGAGTAAAATAGAAAAAGAAGGAAAGTTGCTAATTGGGACAGAAGCTGCTTATCGACCTTTTGAGTATCATAATAATCAAGATGAGATTGTAGGTTTTGATATTGATTTAATTAAAGCAATTGCTGATGAGTTAAATCTTGAAATTGAGATAAAGGACATTGCTTTTGATGGCTTAATACCTGGTTTAAAGACTGGTAAGTTTAATTTAGCAATTTCAGCTATGACAATTACAGAGCAAAGAGCAAAAGCTGTTAATTTCTCTGATCCATATTTTAATGCTGGACAGGTAATTGCTACTATAGCTAATAATAATGAGATTAAAACTGTAGATGATTTAAAAGGTAAGAAAGTTGGAACTAAATTAGGTACTACAGGTGATATAGAAATTAGTAAAATGGAAGATAGTATAGAAATTACTCGTTATAAAGATATACCTCAAGCATTTATTGAATTACAAAATGGAAGAGTGTCAGCAGTAGTTAATGATTTACCTGTAACAGCAGTTTATGTTAGTAAGCATCCGGAAGTTAAAATTGTTGGAGAGCCTTTTACTTCAGAAAAATATGGAATAGCATTAAAAAAAGGTGATGAAGAATTGCTGACTCAGGTTAATAAAGCTTTGAAAAGAATTAAAGAGAATGGTACTTATGATGAAATATATAATAAATGGTTTTAAGAATTGAATTCTTTTTAAAAACTTAGGGTAGAATTTATTCTATCCTAAGTTTTTTATATTAAATTAAGTAATTATCATATCTGATTTAATTTCAATAAATCCCTTGAATAAAAAAACACATTAATGTATAATTATAAAGGATGAAATAAAAGGGAGGAAGACAATGAAAAAAATTACTAATAATTTGGTACTGACTTTATTAAGTTTGTTGATGATGTTATTAATAGTAGGGTGTTCAAATAGTACCCAGCTAGGTACTTTAGAAAAGATCAAAGAAGAAGGAAAATTAGTAGTAGGAACAGAAGCTTCTTATCGTCCTTTTGAATATCATAATGCAAAGGATGAGATTGTAGGTTTTGATATAGATATAGCTAAAGCTCTTTCTAAAGAGTTGGGTGTTGAGTTAGAGATAAAAGATATTGCTTTTGATGGTTTGATTCCTAGTTTAAAGACTAAAAAATTTGATCTGGTAATTGCAGCAATGACTATTACTGAGAGTAGAAAAAAATCAGTAGACTTTAGTACTCCATACTTTAATGCAGGTCAAGTAATTGCTGTTTTAGATAGTGAAGATCAAATCGAGAATGTAGAAGATTTAGTTGGGAAGACTGTAGGTGTACAGTTAGGTACAACTGGAGATTTAAAAGTAAGTGAAATTGATGGTTTAGAAATTAAAAGATATGAAAAGATACCACAAGCTTTTATAGATTTAAAAAATGGTAGAATTGATGCTATTGTTAATGATCTACCTGTTACAGCTACTTTTGTAAAGAAGGTAGAAGGAGTTAAAATTGTAGGAGCTCCATTTACAGAAGAGAATTATGGTATGGCTATTAGAAAAGACGATAATGGGTTAGAAAAAAGGCTTAATGAAGCTCTAAGTAATATTAAAGAAAAAGGAATCTATGATAAGATTTATGCTAAGTGGTTTAAATAGAAAGGGGACAGAAATAGATGCTAGCAGATAAGATATTAATTTTAAAGGAATCAATTCCTTATTTACTAAAGGGCGCATTAATGACAATTAAATTAACAACCTTTTCTGTTTTTATTGGAATTGTTTTAGGTACTATATTAGGTTTAGCAAGAGTTTCTAAAAATAAGTTGTTTAATAATATAGCCAAAGTTTATATTGAATTTTTTAGAGGAACGCCTTTATTGATTCAGTTATTTTTATTATATTTTGGACTACCTAATTTAGGAATAGATTTAGGTGGCTATCTGGCAGCTATTTTAGGCTTAGGTTTAAATAGTGGTGCTTATGTAGGGGAAATTGTGAGATCTGGAATCAATGCCATTGATAAGGGGCAGATGGAAGCAGCTCGTTCTCTAGGAATGTCTTACTTCCAGTCAATGAGATATGTCATCTTGCCTCAAGCTATTAAACAAGTTATTCCACCTTTAGGAAATGAATTTATTGCACTTTTAAAGGATTCATCATTGGTATCAGTAATTGCAGTTAAGGATTTAACTCGGCAAGGTAGATTAATAATTAGTAGAACTTATGAATCTTTCCTAATTTTTGCAGCAGTAGCGGTACTATACTTTATTATGACCTTTATTATGACTCGATTAGTTAACTATGCTGAGAGAAGGGTGAGTATCAGTGATTAAAGTAGATGATTTACACAAGAGCTTTGGTGATTTAGAAGTTTTAAAAGGGATTACAGAAGAGATACACCAAGGAGAAGTGGTAGTAGTTATTGGGCCAAGTGGTTCGGGAAAGAGTACATTTTTAAGATGTTTAAACCTATTAGAAGATATTACAGCAGGTAAGGTGTTAATTGAGGAGAAACAGATTAATTCTATAAATGCTAATATTAATCTTATTCGTCAAGAGACAGGAATGGTCTTTCAACACTTTAACTTATTTCCTCATAAAAATGTATTAGACAATATTACTTTAGCTCCAATAAAAGTTAAAGGATTGTCTAAAGATAAAGCAGAGAATATAGCCTATGAGCTATTAGATAGGGTAGGGCTAAAGGATAAAGCAGATAGTTATCCTAGTCAATTATCGGGTGGACAAAAACAAAGGATTGCTATTGCTAGAGCTTTAGCTATGCAGCCAAAAGTCATGCTGTTTGATGAGCCGACTTCTGCATTAGATCCTGAAATGGTAGGAGAAGTATTAGCGGTTATGAAGGATTTGGCAAATGAAGGTATGACTATGGTAGTTGTGACTCATGAGATGGGATTTGCTCGAGAAGTTGGGGATAGAGTATTGTTTATGGATCATGGGATTGTTATAGAGTCTGGAACACCAGAAGATATTTTCAATAATCCTCAAGAAGAACGAACTAAAGAATTCTTAGCTAAAATATTATAGATTTTATCTTATTAAAATATAAATTATATCCTGAATTCTATTGACAATATTTGAGTATTATGTTATAGTTTTATTTGGAAAGTGATAAGATCACTAGAAATTTTTTAAGCAATATTTAGGAGGAATGAAAAGAATGAGATTAGAAGGTAATGTAAAATGGTTTGACAATGAAAAAGGTTATGGATTTATTGAAAGACCAGAAGGTGACGATGTATTTGTACACTTCTCTGCAATTCAAGAAGAAGGTTTCAAGGCTTTAGAAGAAGGTCAAGCTGTAGAGTTTGAAATCGTTGAAGGAGAACGTGGACCTCAAGCTGATAACGTAACTAAGCTTTAATTATATATGAATGATTAGAGCATTATAAAGCTCCCAGATTATTTCTGGGGGTTTTTTTAATATCTAATATAACTAATGAATTTTATTTTGTATAATAATATTTATTGTTCTTTGTAAAAATAAATATTATTAAAAAAAGGAATTTCAAACAAAATATCGAATTAGTATATATAGAGATATTATTTTGGAAGGAGTTGGTCTAGTAATGAAATTCATGGTTAGAGGTAAAAACATAGAAATCACTGATGCTTTAAGAGATTATGCTGAAGAAAAAGTTGGCAAGGTGAGAAAGTATTTTGACTATGATGATGTTATAGAAGCTCAAATATCTTTAGAAGTTGAACGAGGAAGACATATTGTAGAGGTAACACTTTTTGTAGATGGATTAATTCTACGAGGAGAAGAAAAAAGAGACGATATGTATGCTTCTATAGATGGAGTTGTTGAGAAATTAGAAGGTCAAATCCGTAAATATAAAACTAAGATTCATAATAAAATTAGAGCAGATAAAAAAGAGATACTAAGTAATTTAGTTGATTCAAATAAATCTGAAGAGGAAGAAGAATCTGATCCAAGGATTGTGAGAACTAAGAAATTTGCTATTAAACCAATGCATATTGAAGAAGCAGTTATGCAAATGGATTTATTACATCATGATTTCTTCGTATTCTCAAATGCTAAAACTGATGAAGTGAATGTTGTTTATAAACGTAAAGATGGTGACTATGGTTTAATAGAACCAACTTTCTAAAAAAATGATAATTATTTAGGCTAGCTATTAGTTTAATGGCTAGTCTTTTTTATATAAATAATTAATATTAGGAAATAATATATATTATTGTATACAATAATATATATTCAGATAATTTAGTTTATTGACAGTATATGGTTAATGTTATATAGTAAGGTTAAGAACTAATAATCAAAATTACTTTCTATAAAATAAGAATCATATGCAAATTATATAATGGGGTGAATTAATATATGTTGGGTTTTTTGAAGAAGTTATTTACTGATCCAAATGAAAAGAAATTAAAAAAGCTAGAACCTTTAGTAGAAGAAATCAATTCTTTAGAAGATCAAATTTCTGCTTTAAATGATGATGATTTAAAGGCAAAGACAGATGAATTTAAAAATCGTTTAAGTCAAGGGGAGTCTTTAGATGATATTTTAGCAGAAGCTTTTGCTGTTGTAAGAGAGGCTTCTAAAAGAGTAACAGGAATGCGACATTATGATGTACAGTTAATTGGTGGAATTGTATTACATCAAGGTAAGATTTCAGAGATGAAAACAGGAGAAGGTAAGACATTGGCAGCTACTTTACCAGCTTATCTAAATGCATTAACTGGAAAAGGTGTTCACATTGTTACAGTTAATGATTATTTGGCTGAGCGTGATAGTGAATGGATGGGACAGATATATGAATTTTTAGGATTAGAGGTAGGACTAGTTTTAGCAGATATGGATTATGAGGAAAGAAGAGCGGCTTATGAAGCTGATATTACTTATGGGACAAATAATCAATTTGGTTTTGATTATTTAAGAGATAACATGGCTATAGATGCAGAACAATTAGTACAAGGCGAATTAAATTTTGCTATTATTGATGAAGTAGATAGTATTTTAATTGATGAAGCAAGAACTCCGTTAATTATTTCAGGTCCATCACAGCAATCACCAGGTTTGTATTATAAATTTACTGAGGTAGTACCAAAATTAAAGAAAGAAGAAGATTATACAGTTGATGAAAAAGCTAGTTCTGTAACCTTAACAGAAGAGGGAACTGATAAAGTCGAAGAGATGCTAGGTATTGAAAACCTATATGATAATCAATACATGGATCATTTACATCACCTTAATCAAGCCTTAAAAGCAGAAGTTTTAATGAAAAGAGATCAAGATTATATTGTTAAAGATGGAGAAGTCCATATTGTTGATGAATTTACTGGAAGATTGATGTCTGGACGCAGATATAGTGAAGGTCTTCATCAAGCTATTGAAGCTAAAGAAGGAGTTAAAATTCAAAGAGAAAGTCAAACTTTAGCTAGTATTACCTTCCAGAATTATTTTAGAATGTATAATAAACTATCAGGAATGACAGGTACTGCTGCAACGGAAGAAGAAGAATTTGAAGAAATTTATGATTTAGAAGTAGTAGTAATACCTACTAATGAACCGGTTATTAGAGAGGATCATCCTGATGTTATATATAAAACTGAAGAGGCAAAGTTTAGAGCTGTTGTAGCTGATATTAAAGAAAGGTATAAGAAAAGGCAGCCAGTTTTAGTTGGTACTGTTTCAATTGAGAATTCTGAAAAGCTTAGTAGATTATTAAAGCAAGCTCATGTTCCTCATGAAGTATTGAATGCTAAGCATCATGAACGTGAAGCTGATATTATAAAAAGAGCAGGTCAAAAAGGTGCTATTACAATTGCCACTAATATGGCTGGTCGTGGTACTGATATTGTATTAGGCGATGGAGTTCAAGATATTGGAGGATTATATGTTCTTGGTACAGAACGTCATGAAAGTCGTAGAATTGATAATCAGCTAAGAGGTCGCTCAGGGAGACAAGGGGATCCGGGAGCTTCTCGTTTTTATGTATCCTTAGAAGATGATTTGATGAGATTATTTGGTTCAGAAAAGATTGCTGGAATTATGGATAGCTTAGGATTAGAAGATGATCAGCCAATTGAACATAAATTAATTAGTAGATCTTTAGCTAATGCCCAAAAAAGGGTAGAATCTCGTAACTTTGAAATTAGAAAGAGTATTTTAGAGTATGATGATGTATTGAACCAACAAAGAAAGGTTATTTATGATCAAAGACTTCAGGTTTTAACGGGAGAAAATTTAGAAGAAATTATCTTCTCTATGGCTGATAGTTGGTTAGAAGAGACTTTAGATATTTATGTTAATGAGAAATATTCCCCTGATGAATGGGATTTATCAGGATTAATTCATTATTTAGAGAATCAATTAGGAGGTTTAGGAATATCTGAGGCAGAACTATCTAAATTAACTAGAGAAGAGATCAAAGATAAATTATTTAATAAATTCACTGACACTTATAGTGCTAAAAGATCAGAACTTGGTAATGAAGCTATGGAAGAGTTGGAAAAGGTAGTTATGCTTAAATTGATTGATCAAAAATGGATGGAACATCTACATGCGATGGATGAACTAAGACAAGGGATTGGTTTAAGAGCATATGGTCAACGCGATCCGTTGATTGAATATAAATTCGAAAGTTTTGAGATGTTTAAACAGATGAATTCTTGGATTAAAGAAGATATCATTAAGTATTTATTTACAATTGAAGTTGTAACAGGTGAACAGGAAGATAAGAGAAAACTAGATTATGGGCAAGGCCCTTTATTAACAGCCTATGATACAGTTAGACCAGAAGTTCAAGGCCAAGGTCAGCAGCCTGAAGAGGTAAAACTTAAACCAATTGTAAAAGAAGATGAACCAGGACGTAATGATCCATGTCCGTGTGGTAGTGGCAAAAAATATAAAAAATGTTGCTTAAATAAATAAAAATTGCTATTTTAATACTAGATGATCATTAATAGAGGCGAACCTTATGTTCGTCTTTATTTTAATTATATCAATTATGAGGTGGTAAAATGATTGTAAATGAATTGAGTTCAAAGTTAGAAGTGATTGCAGAAAAATTATCAGATTTGAGGGAGTCTCTTTGACTATGATAGTTTAGAGGAGAAGAAAAAAGAGTTAGAATTTGAAATGGCAGATCCAAATTTTTGGGATGATAATGAAAAAGCTCAAAAGGTTGCCCAAAGACTAAGTACAATTAAAGGAAAAATTTCTGATTTTGATACTTTAGTAGAAGAGCAAGAGGAACTAGATTTATTATTAGAGCTAGCTATAGAGGAAGATGATCAGAATGTCATAAATGAAGTTAAATCAAGAGTTAAGAACTTAGAGAAAAAATTAGAGAAATTAGAGTTGAAGACTTTACTTTCGGGAGAATATGATGAGAATAATGCTTTATTATCAATCAATCCTGGAGCAGGGGGAACAGAATCACAGGATTGGGCTGAGATGTTGTTAAGGATGTATACTAGGTGGGCAGAACAACATGATTATAAGGTTAGTACTTTAGAATTTTTAGCTGGAGAAGAAGCTGGAGTGAAAAGTGTAACCTTAGAAGTAACAGGACCTTATGCTTATGGTTATCTTAAATCAGAAAAAGGTGTGCATCGTTTAGTTAGAATTTCTCCTTTTGATTCTTCTGGAAGGAGGCATACATCTTTTGCTTCTGTAGATATTATGCCTGAAATTGATGATAATATCGAAATTGAAGTTGAGCAAAGTGATTTAAAGATAGATACCTATCGAGCTAGTGGAGCTGGAGGTCAACATGTTAATACAACTGATTCAGCTGTTCGAATTACTCACTTACCTACTGGAATTGTAGCTCAATGTCAGAACGAACGTTCTCAGCATAAGAATAAAGCAAGTGCCATGAAGATACTTAAATCTAAGTTGTTTGAATATATGCAAGAAAAAGAGGCAGAAAAATTAGAGGAGATTCGTGGAGAGCACAAAGAGATTGCTTGGGGGAGCCAAATTAGATCCTATGTCTTTCATCCTTATCAAATGGTTAAGGATCATCGAACATCATGTGAGACAAGTAAGACCAATGATGTAATGGATGGGGACTTAGATATCTTTATTGAAAGTTATTTGAAACAGTCATAATTAAATCAAGAAATCTTCAAGGGGCTTGCAATTTTGAGCCCCTATTTTTAGTTATAAGCGATAGATGCCTTACATAAATCTATATAAAGAATTTATTTTGATTGTGTGGGGTGAAATAATGAATTCTATCTTATTAACAACAATGGTTGGCTTAGTAGCTGGTATGTTAGGAACAGGACTTGGTGGTCTTGTTACTTTTTTTTGGCGAAAGCCTACTAATAGATCAGTTAGTGTATTATTGGGATTTGCTGGGGGAATAATGTTTTCTATTGTAATAATAGATTTACTTCCTGAGGCTATTGAAAATAGTAATCTTTTTTGTGCCATATTGGGGATGGTTTTAGGCTTTATTTTACTTAATATGTCTTCTTGTTATTTTAGCCATTATATTAAGGAAAGTGAGTATATCCAAACTGGTATCTTATTGGGAGTAGGGATTGCACTCCATAATTTTCCTGAAGGTTTAGCTATTGGAGCTGGTTATGCTGTGACTGAGCAATTAGGTTTTGGATTGGCTCTAGTTATGGCTTTTCATAATTTTCCCGAGGGTCTTTCGATGGCTACACCTATGAATGTTGGAGGTTGGAGTCCTAGTAAAATATTATTTTCTACTATTTTACCAGGGATACCAATGGGAATTGGGGCTTTTTGTGGGGCTGTTATAGGTGATATTTCTCCTGTTTTTTTATCTATTATTTTGGGATCTGCAGGTGGTGCTATGTTGTATATTACTATTTTTGAGCTAGTACCTGGAGCATATAAATTCAATTATGGACTTGATGCTAGCTTTGGTATTATAGCTGGTTTGTCTACTGGTATTTTATTAACCATTATTCTTTAAATGGATTTATAATACATAATATTATATTTTAGATGACATTACTATACTTAGAGTTAGCCGATAAATTATTTAGGTAAAGATGAGGTGATGATATGAGAAAGTTTAGGGTAGGATTGATTTTTTTTATATTATTTTTGCTTATTTCTACTCAATTGATATTACCAAATGCAGTTTCTAAAAGAATTAAAGCTAGTTTAGATAAGGAGATAAATAAAAGTGCTGAATTATCATTAGAGCTTAGTAGTTTTCCAGCATTAAAATTATTAATAGGAAGAGTTGATGAACTTATTGTGGTAGGAGAGGGTCTAGTAGTAGATTCTTTGCCTATTTCGAAATTGAATAGTAGCTTTAAAGACTTAAAGCTTAAGCAAGTAGAAGGAAAATGGAAGGTTATAAAAGGAAAAAATGATTATTTAGATTTAGAGTTAAGTGAAGAAGGATTAAATAAGTACTTAAATACTAGACCTGAATTAGATATATTTGAAAACTTTAAAGTTGAACTATTAAAGAATAAAGTAATGTTAGTTGGGGATATAAGTTTTTTTAATGCACAAGTTAATATTCAATTATCTGGTAATTTCAACATAGCCGGTCCTCAAACTATAGTATTTAGCTCTGATAAATTAGCTTTAGAAAATATTGTAATTCCTACAGCTTTAATAGAACAGTTAAAGGATAAATTACAATTTGAGATCGATCTTTCTCAATTGCCTATTCCTTTAGAAATTAATCAGATTATCTTAGAAGAAGATAGACTATCTATACTAGGTAAGAATCAATAGCTTGCTTTAAAATACTAAGAATAATAGAATAATTGCCTTAGAAGAATCTCATCCTAATTACAAGGATGAGTTTTTATTTTTTAATAATCTTTATGGGAACTTAGTGGGGGAATTTCATGAGGAAATTATTGATTATAATTATTATTCTAGGGCTTATTAGTTCGGTTTATTTGATTTTTGATAGGTATCAAGTTGAGATGAGTAATAAAGTTGTAGAGTTAACAATAGATTATAAATTGTTAAAAGATTTTCAGCAAACTGAAATATTAACAGAGCTAAAAAAAATAGGGGTTAATTCAGTAGCTATTTATGAGCAGAGCTTAGAAAGTTTAAGTAGTAATAATACTATAAGCTATTATTTTGGAAGAGAACTTAATTTCTTTGCTAACTTTCTTCCTAACCTTGAAAAGGTTAATGACTCAGATTTATATATTAGTGGTGGTAATAAATTTTCAAATAAATTAAGAGAGGTTTTAATTAGTAGATTTGGTGAAGATAAAGTGCTTACACAAAAGGATGTATTAATATTATCTGATTTTGATAAGGAAAGTTTAGAAGAACCATTTTACTTTTCTGAAGCAGAGGTTAAGCTTATAAATTCTTTAGGCTTTAATTTAATACCTCGGATTTCAAATAATATTGCTATTGAAGAATTTGATGAGTTATTAGCTAACTTGCCTGCTGTAAAGGAGATTATCTTTAATGGGGAAAGTGTATTAGGATTTCCTAATCAAATTAAAGAAACAGCAGAAATATTAAAAGATAGAGAGATAAAATTGGGGATAATAGAAGCTTTTATTGCTAAGCAGCAAGGTGTAGATAAATTAGCTCAAATGATTGATCTAAAGGCGATTAGAGTTCATAGTTTACAACAAGCGGAGTTAGCTAAATTAGGAATAGAAGCTACAGTTAATCGTTATATTAGGGCGGTAAAAGAGAGGAATGTTAGAAATTTATATTTAAAACCTTTTGCAGATAGGAATAAAACCTTAGAGTTTGTTAAGCTATTAGTTAAAGATTTAAATGAAGAGGGATATCAATTGGGTTCAGCACAAGGATTTAAAAAGCTAAAGCCCAATAAGTTAGCTAAGTTTCTGGTGGTTATATCGGTTGTTTCTATTATTTCTTTAATTTTAAGTTTATGGAGTATAAGGTTGTTTTACTTAAGTTTTATTGTAGATATATCAATAGCATCGTTACTCTATTTATTAAAACCTAATCTAAGTTTAGAAATAATAGCTTTACTAATTGCTATTATTTCTCCAGTCCTAAGTTTTAGGTATTTAATTAACAAAATTAATAACAGCGGAGATATTTTACAAAGTTATAAAGTGTTTTTTAAGTCAACTTCTATAACTATTATAGGTGTTTTATTAATGCTATCATTACTAGTCTCTAATGAATATTTATTAAAAGTGAGATATTTGAGAGGTATTAAGCTATCTTTTATTTTACCTTTTATTTTGAGTTTTATTTATTATTTGTATTATCAATATAATAATTTTAGAGATTTAAAAGCTAGTGTAATAAAGTTATTAAAAAGGCCATTATTCTTATATGATATAGTGATTATTCTCGTAGTTATAGTTGTTACTATTATCTATCTTAGTCGCACAGGTAATAATCCAATCATTCCAGTTAGTGATTTAGAATTAAAATTTAGAGAATTATTAGAAGAGATTTTGATAGTTAGACCTAGATTTAAGTCTTTTTTATTTGGACATCCTTTATTAATCTTAGGAATTTACTTATCTCATAAGAAGAGGGGGTATCTATGGATTAATTTGTTAGGATTAATTGGACAGATTAATATAATAAATACATTTTCTCATCTCCATACTCCTTTATTAATATCTACTATAAGAGTTTTAATAGGTATAGTTTTAGGTTCTGCTATAGGTTTATTATTAATTATTATCTTTGATGGTATATCTGATAGATATAATAGACTAAGGGGAAGTGACCCATTGTGAAAAGAATAATTTTATCTGGCTATTATGGATTTAAGAATGCAGGAGATGAAGCCATTTTAGCAGCCTTGATCGATAATTTAAAAAGAGTTATCAAAGATATAGAGATTATAGTTTTATCAGCTGATCCTGAATGGACAGAAAATACTTATAATGTTAGTTCTATTAATAGAGTAGGTATTAGGAGATTAATCTCTTATTTGAAAGAATCTGATCTATTAATTAGTGGTGGAGGTAGCTTATTACAGGATGTAAGTAGTAATCGGAGTATTCCCTATTATTTGGGAGTTATAGTTATAGCAAAACTATTAAAAGTACCAGTCTTTTTCTGTGCTCAAGGAGTAGGCCCTATTAAAAAGTCTTTTAATAGGAAAATGATTAAAAAGATCTTGAATAAGTTAGAGTTAATAACAGTTAGAGATAAAGACTCTAAAAGTTTGCTGAAGAGTATAGGGGTGAAGAAGAAAATTTATTTAACAGCAGACCCTGTTTTTACTTTGAATAAAACAAATAGAAGCAGAATAAAAGAAATCCTAAAAAAGGAAGGTATTTGTTGTCGGACGGGTATGTTAGGAGTATCCTTACGCCCCTGGCAGGATAATCACTATTTAAAAGAAATAGCAAAAGTGTTAGATCAAGTTAAAGAGGTTTTGGGGGTGAAGATTTTATTCTTACCATTACATTATCCACAGGATTTAGAAGTAAGTAAGGAAGTAGAAGCTTTGATGAAAGAGGAAGTAGAAATAATTGAAGGCAGTTATACTCCCAAAGAAATATTATCTTTGATAGGAGAGGTAGATATGTTATTAGGTGTAAGGCTCCATTCATTGATCTTTGCTAGTTTGAATCGGGTAGCAATTGCAGGAATATCTTATGATCCTAAGATAGATAGCTTTCTAGATCAATTAGATTTGTCACCTATTGGTACTATAGAAAAATTAGACAGTCAACAGTTATTAAAGCAAATAGTTGAGATTTGGGAGCAAAAAGAAGATTTAATAAAGAGAATAGATAAAAAAGTTAAGAATTTAGAAGGACTAGCTAAGCAAAATATAGAATTATCTTTAAGGTTGCTAGGTGATTGAGGTGAGAGAAAGAATAAATATATTAGGGGTTTTCATAGATCATGTCAACCAATCAGAGGCAATAAATAAGATAGAAGAGTTTATACAGAATCAGGATAGTAATTTGGTGGTTACTCCCAATGCTGAAATGATTATTAGAGCTCAACAGGACAAAGAGTTAAAAAAAATTCTAAATTCAGCCCAGTTATCTATTCCTGATGGTGCTGGTGTTGTCTTAGCTTCTAAGTTATTAAAGTATAATTTAGAAGAGAGAGTAGCAGGAGTAGATGTAGTTGAAGAGTTATTGGCTAGAGGTAATCAGAAAGGTTATAGTTTTTATTTCTTAGGAGGCAAGCCAGGTGTAGCTGAAGAAGCTAAAAATAAGGTTAAAGAAAAATATCCTAATTTAAAGATTAGAACCCATCATGGTTATTTAAATGCTAGCTTAGAGGCTAAAGTTTTAGATGAAATAGGACAGAATAGGGTAGATATTTTGTTAGTAGGTATGGGGGTTCCTTTACAAGAAAAATGGCTAAATAAACATTTAGATTTATTAAATGTAGCAGTGGGAATTGGAGTTGGTGGCAGTTTTGACATTTTGGCTGAAAAGAAGACTAGGGCTCCTAAGCTAATGCAAAAGATTCACTTAGAGTGGTTATATAGATTAGCTCAAGAACCTGAACGTTTAGGTAGAATGTCTTCAATCCCTAAATTTATTTACCGAATTGTTCAGGAGAAGATAAGAAAGTTAAATAAATTGAAATAGTTATTTTAGAGTAGAATTAAATAAGAATTTAATAAGGGTGTTGGTAATGAAGAGACAAGTTATTTATGATTATTTTTGGATTACAGTTGGCTCACTTTTGACAGCAGTAGGTTTAGTTATTTTCTTAATTCCAAATAAGATTGCTGCCGGAGGAGTAAGTGGTTTAGCTACAGTGATTTATTATTTATTCAATTTGCCAGTAGGAATGCTAAGTTTGGCTATTAATATTCCTCTTTTTATAATAGGAGTTAAAGAGATGGGGGCTAAATTTGGCATTAGAACTTTTTATGGAATTATTGTCTTATCTTTTGGGATAGATTTGTTAACTCCTTATTTAAGCGTTTTGACACATGATCTGTTATTAGCTTCTATTTATGGTGGTGGAATAACAGGTTTAGGCTTAGGTCTGGTCTTTAGGTCTAAGGGGACTACTGGAGGAACTGATTTAGTAGCACAATTAATTAATAAATTTACTGGGATTAGTGTTGGGAAGGCTTTGTTGATTATTGATTTTTGTGTAATTACTTTGGCTGGAATAGTCTTCAATGCTGAATTAGCACTTTATGCCTTAATTTCGCTGGTTATTGCTAGTAAAACAATTGATTTAGTACAAGAGGGATTAAAGATTTCTAAAGGAACATTTATTATTTCAGATCATGCAGAAGATATTAGAAAAGAAATTTTGGATAGTATGGATAGAGGAGTTACTATCTTAAAAGGTAAAGGTGGTTTTACCAATAATAATAAAGATGTGTTATTATGTATTATTAATCGTTCTGAAGTATCTGATTTAAAGAGATTAGTACATAATATTGATGAAGATGCTTTTGTTATTATTACTGAGGTGCATGAGGTATTAGGAGAAGGCTTTAATGAAAGTTTATTTAGGGACGGTTAAGAAGAATTAAGATAGTGAATTAGGATATGATAAGATTTGTAAGGGCTTGAAAAGATATTTACATTATGGTATCATAAGATTGTTAGACGTCATACAATTGTTTTGGATATATATAACTTTAAAACTAGGAGGAGAATAAATGGATAATAAAGAATTAGCAGCTATGATTGACCATACAATATTAAATGCGGATGCTCAGGAAAAGGATATTAAGTTGAAGTGTCAAGAAGCTTTAGAATATGAATTTGCTTCTGTGTGTGTTAATCCTACCTTTGTTTCTGTTGTAAACAAAGAACTAGAAGGTAGTAATGTTAAGGTATGTACAGTAATTGGATTTCCACTAGGAGAGAGTACAACAGAAACTAAAGTTTTTGAGGCAAGGAATGCAATTAAAAATGGTGCTGATGAAATCGATATGGTTATTAATATTGGTGCTATTAAGTCGGGAGCTTGGGATATTGTAAAAGATGATATTAAATCTGTTGTTCATTCTGCTAAAGGAAAAGCTATAGTTAAGGTAATTATAGAAACTTGTTACTTAACAGATGAAGAAAAAAGGAAGGCTTGTGAAGTTTCAAAAGAAGCAGGGGCTGATTTTGTTAAGACTTCTACAGGTTTTGGAACTGGTGGAGCAACAGTTGAAGATATAAAATTAATGAGAGAAGTTGTTGGAGATAAGATGGGAGTTAAGGCTTCTGGTGGAGTTAGAAGTAAAGAAGATGCTATGAAGATGATTGAAGCAGGGGCTACTAGAATTGGAGCTAGTTCAGGTATAGCTATTGTTACAGGTGGGACAGCTACAAGTGATTATTAAATCTATATATTTTAGACTTATTTATCAGCTGATAAATAAGTCTTTTTTTATGCTCTTGACAAATTAGCTTAATTATATTAGACTTATATTGTAAGATGTCAGACGACTTACTTTTGCTAATTTTTAGAGTAAGTTAAGGTTATTAAAGCTAAGTTTTTTATTCAACTCACTTAAATAAGTGAGTGGGTGGGAGAGGGAAGTAACTAATAGAGGAGGAAATCTGATGATTCAAGTTCTAACGGCTACTTTATCAGGGTTTATAGTTGGGGCCTTATTCTCTTTTTTAAATTTACCAGCTCCAGCACCACCAAATTTAGCAGGAGTTATGGGTGTTTTCGGTGTTTATTTAGGCTTAGTATTTATGAAAAGTATTTTATAAAATTGTTATAGATTTTTAAAATAAAGAAATGGTTATAAAAAATAAATAAATAAAGATGTTTTTTGATAAAAAACCAATAATTATATAAGGAAATGAAGTTGACAAATTTCTGTATCTGAATTATAATATTAATTGTTAGACGTCTGATAAGATAATAGTTATTGTCAGAATCTAGTTTTAATTTTTAATAAGTAATTTTAAATTACTATGAATAAGTTGGCGTCTAATAACCAATAACTATTAATAAGCCTCTGAATATAAACTATAAAAAATTAAAAATAACAAGGGGGCTATTAATATGTCAAAATTAATTGGTGTTATTGGAATGTTTGTATTACTAGCAATTGCTTATCTTATTTCAGAAGATAGAAAGAAGATTGATTTAAGACCAGTAATTGGTGGATTATTATTGCAATTATCATTTGCTTTTGTAATTTTAAAATTGCCTATCGGTAAGGCAATTTTTCAACGATTAAGTGATTTTATTGCTAAAATTTTAGGATTTTCTACCAAAGGGGCTGAGTTCTTATTTGGATCTTTAATGGATACAGGATTTAGCTTTGCTTTAGCTGTAATTCCTACGATTATTTTCTTCTCTTCATTAATGTCTGTATTGTACTACCTTGGAGTAATTCAAAAAGTAGTAGAATTTATGGCGAAAATAATGAAAAAAGCTATGAATTTAAGTGGTGCTGAATCTCTATCTGCTGCAGCCAATGTGTTTGTTGGACAGACTGAGGCTCCATTAGTTGTAAAGAGGTTTGTACCAACTATGACTCGTTCAGAAATTATGGCATTAATGACTGGAGGTATGGCTACTGTAGCTGGTGGTGTAATGGCTGGATATATTGGAATGGGTATTGATGCTGGTTATCTATTGGCAGCAAGTATTATGTCTGCTCCAGCTGCATTATTAATGGCTAAGATTGTTGTGCCAGAAACTAAAGAATCAGCTACTTCAGGAAAGATGGAAGTAGACTTAGAAATTGACAATGCAAATGTTATAGATGCTGCTGCAGAAGGTGCTAGTGAAGGGTTGAAATTAGCGTTAAATGTAGCTGCAATGTTACTTGCTTTCGTTTCTATTATTGCTTTAGTTAACTACCCATTAAGTTATCTTGGAACAAGTTTAGAACAAATTTTAGGTTATATCTTTGCTCCATTATCTTTTGTAATGGGTGTTCCAGTCTCTGAAATTACAGAAGTAGGAACTTTATTAGGACAAAAGATGGCATTAAACGAATTTGTTGCTTATAGTAACTTAGCTGGAATGCTTAAAGAAGGTGTATTATCTAATAAAGCAGAAATTATTGCTACTTTTGCATTATGTGGTTTCTCTAACTTCTCATCAATTGCTATTCAAATTGGTGGATTAGGAAGTTTAGCTCCAGAAAGAAGAGGAGAACTTGCACAATTAGGAGTTAGAGCATTAATTGCTGGTTCATTAGCAACTTATATGACTGCTACAATTGCTGGTATTTTAATGTAATATAATAGATTAGCTATAAGGGACGGTGGGAGCCGTTCCTTATTTGATAGGAATTATAAATTTTTTGAATAACAGATTACAATATGGGGATAAAGTGACATTTTTAGGTGCTAGGTGGTAGTGTACAGTTGACAGTTAAAATTAAAAGTCAAGACATCACAACTCCCCTAAATCCCCTCTTATTCTTAAGAGAGGACTTTAAAAATTCCTCTCTCTTTAGATAAAGAGAGAGGTTAGGAGATTTCTTTTATCACGGAGTGGTCGTTAGACCCGTAGAGAGAGTTGTGAGCTTTTGAACTTAGCTGTAAACTGTCAACTGTACACTAACTCCGCAACTGTCTCTTTATCTTTCTTATGTTTTATTTTAAAATATATATTAAGAATAAAAAAGGTTGATTGTATAATTAAATTGAACTAATAAAAAAATGCCCATAGTGGACCAAACTGTAATATAATTGAATCACCACAAAACAAAAAATTACAGGAGGGTGCACACTATGGACTACTTAAATGATACACCAAAATCCCGAAAAAATAAACACCTAAATGCTTATGAGCGTGGTCAAATTGCATTGTTACATTCCGAAGGAATGTCGCCTTATGCTATTGCAAAACGTCTAGGTAGAGCTTCTAATACAATTAGAAACGAGTTAAAGCGTGGTACAGTTTCCCAAATTAAAGGCAATAAAACTGTAGAGATTTACTTCCCTGACGCTGGTCAAAAAGTTTATGAATCTAATCGTAAAAATTGCGGACCGAAATTTAAGCTTTTAGAATGTGAAACATTCATTGATTATGTTATAGAGTTATTTTGCGAGCATAAACAATCTCTTGATTCTATTTGTGGTGCAGCAAAGCTGCATAACAAATTCTCAAAGTCAGAGATGGTATGCACTAAAACTCTATATAACTATATAGATCTTGGACTACTTCAGATTAGCAATATTGATTTGCCATTGAAGCTTAAACGTTCTTCAAAATCAAAATGTCTTAAGCGTAATAAAAAGAAACTTGGCACAAGTATCGATGAACGCCCTGAAAATATTAATGATCGCAGTGAATTTGGGCATTGGGAAATTGACACTGTTATTGGTAAAAAGAATAAAAATGATGAAGTTTTACTCACTATGACAGAGCGCATGACTCGTAAAGAAATCATTCGTAAAATTCCTGGTAAAACAGCTGAATCTGTTCAAAATGCTATATTAAAACTAATCAAAGACTCTGGAGAGCTTTTTTCTACTGTATTTAAAAGCTTTACCTGCGATAATGGCTCTGAATTTTCAGAGCTAGGTGTTATAGAAGAAATAGTTGATACAAAAGTATATTTTACTCATCCCTATTCATCATGGGAAAGAGGTACCAATGAACGTCATAATGGTCTCATAAGACGTTTTATACCTAAAGGCAGAAGTATAAGTGAATTCTCTATTGAATCTATTGCTAGAGTTCAAAACTGGTGTAATACTCTACCAAGAAAAATTTTAGGATACCTAACTCCTGATGAAGCTTTTGAAGATCAACTAAGAGAAATTCTATATAACTAATTAACCAAATTATTACAGTTTGAAACTAGTTCAATTTAATATTGCAATTTAAGTAAGAATAAAAAAATAGATAAAGGTAAAATTAAATTCAGGGGGTGCATGATGAAAAAGATTGGAGTTTTAACAAGTGGAGGAGATGCTCCAGGGATGAATGCTACCTTGCGAGCTGTAGTAAAAGCTGGTACATATCATAATTTAGAAGTTATAGGAATAGAAGCAGGATATATAGGATTGTTAGAGGGAAGATATAGAAACTTAGATATATTAGATGTAGAAGAGATTGTCAGTTATGGTGGGACTATAATCAAGACTGGAAGAACTAAAGAGTTTCAAAGGAAAGAAGGGTTTAATAAAGCACTAGATAATATTAAAAATTTAGAATTAGATGGGCTGGTAGTTATAGGTGGTAATGGTTCAATGAAAGGTGCCCAGAAATTATCTGAAGCAGGAATTAAGGTTATGGGGGTTCCTGGTACTATCGATAATGATATTACTGGAACCGATTATGCTATTGGTTTTGATACTGCTTGTAATATTGTAACTGAAACTGTTGATAGAATTTTAGACACAGCAACAGCTTTAGTAGGTAGTACCCCACGGGTTTTTGTAATAGAAGTGATGGGGCGTCATTCAGGAGAGATTGCTATGACTTCAACTTTAGCAGGAAGTGTAGATGCTTTATTGATTCCAGAGCAAGAGGTAGATTATGATCAAATCTCTGCTAATTTAAAAAGAAAGTTTGAGCTGGGTAAAAATTATGGAATCATCTTAATGGCTGAAGGTGTAGGTAAGGTTGATGAGATTAGTAGAGAGTTAGAGATGAGGCTAGGATTTAAAGTGAGAGAGACACTATTAGGCCATCAACAACGAGGAGGACGTCCAACGGCATTTGATAGAGTATTGGGAAGTAAGTTAGGGGCAGAAGCTGTTAATCAATTAGTTAAAGGAGAAAGTTCTAAGATGGTAGGGGTTAGAAATAATGTTGTAAAAGCTGTAGATTTAAAAGTAGTTAATAGCGATAAGAAGAAGTTTAATACTAAAAATTATGAATTAACTAAGATGCTTTGTTATTGAAGGATAGATAATAGATAATAGATAATAGATAATAGATAATAGATGAGAGATGAGAGATGAGAGATGAGAGATGAGAGATGAGAGATGAGAGATGAGAGATGAGAGATGAGAGATGAGAGATAAAAAAGCAGTTGAGGATTTTCTCAACTGCTTTTTTATATTTATCAATTATTAAATTTAATTAGCCTCTTTTAATGCTTTATCATAAGTCTTTCTATCTATCCATTCTTCTTTTTTTCCGCGATTCCATTGACTTACTGGAGTTAAAAAACCAACTACTCGAGAATATACTTCACATTTTTGTCTGTTTTGATCTTGTTTCATATTTATCTCCTCCTTGTAATTTTAATTACGAATTTGAACTTCTTGAACATAAGGTAAAATTATATCTTTAAATTCCTCTAATTTAGCAGGTGGAAAAGGAGTAACACCTTTCAATTTTTTATCTAAAGTATTAATTGGTCGGAAGTTTTGGATGTAGTAGCGTTTAGCTCCTGAAATTAGCTTTCCAATCTCCTTAATATCAAGTTTAGAATGAATACTTGGAACTACTGTTGTCCTAAACTCATAATCTATAGTTGAATCTTTGATTAGATTAATACTTTTAGATATTTCTTTTGTGTTTAGGTTCTTAGTAATCTTTGAATGTTTATCTAAAGGAGCTTTAACATCCATTGCTATATAATCAACTAAGTTAGCTTCAATTATTCTTTTTAAGGTTTTAAAGTTACTTCCATTACTGTCAAGTTTTATTTTTAAACCATTTTTTTTGATATCTTTAATAAAATCTATTAGTCCTTTTTGTAATGTTGGTTCTCCACCTGTAATAGTAACTGCATCAATTAATTCTTTTCTCTTATCTATAAATTGCCAAAAATCTTTTAAAGGTAGATAACTTTCATCAGGAGATGAATTAGCTATCAAACTAGGATTATGACAATAAGGACATTTATAATTACAACCTTGAGTAAAGACTATAGTAGTAATATGTTCAGGGTAATCAATTAAACTTGTCCTTTGTAATCCAGAAATTTTCATTATAAACAACCTCTCTTAAGCAGTATCTTCTTTCTCATATTCTATTTCAGCATCACATTTAGGACAATATTCATGTTCTCCAGCCAAATATCCATGAGTAGGACAGACGCTAAAGGTTGGAGTAATTGAATAGTATGGTAATTCAAAGTTATCTGCAATCCTTTTAACTAATAATTTAGTACTTTGAGTAGAAGGCATCTTCTCTCCAATAAATCCATGAAGAACAGTTCCTCCAGTATAACGCTTTTGTAGTTGATCCTGTAACTCTAAACTTTCAAAGATATCATCAGTATATCCTACAGGTATTTGAGTAGAGTTAGTATAATAAGGATCTGCATCTTCATTTAAAACTCTATCTTCATTAGCACAGATAATCTCATTTCCAAATTCTTGCTTATCTAAACTAGCAAATCTATACGAAGTACCTTCAGCAGGAGTAGCTTCTAAGTTATAAATATTACCTGTTCTTTCTTGATACTCTACCAATTTATCACGCATAGCATCCATTATTCTAATAGCAAATTCTTTAGCTTCGGGATGAGTAATATCTTCACCAAGGAAATTAATAGTTGCTTCATTCATACCATTTAAACCAATAGTATTGAAGTGATTCTTCCAATATTCATCAAAGCGTAATTTAACATTTCTTAAATAAAATTGACTGTAAGGGTATAAACCTTTATCAGTTAATCTTTCCAGAATCTTTCTTTTAATTTCTAAACTTTCTTGGGCTAAATCCATTAATTCATAGGTACGCTTAATGAAATCTTCTTCATCTTCGGCTAGATAACCAATACGTGGCATATTTAAGGTAACAACCCCGATACTTCCTGTCATTGGATTAGCTCCAAATAATCCTCCACCACGTTTTCTTAGTTCAGTATTATCAAGTCTTAGACGACAACACATACTTCTAACATCATCAGGTTTCATATCTGAGTTAACAAAGTTGCTGAAATATGGGATACCATACTTAGCAGTCATTTCCCAAACAGGCTCTAGAATTTCTTTATCCCAATCAAAGTCTTTTGTAATGTTATAGGTTGGAATAGGAAAACTAAATACTCTGCCTTTGGAATCACCCTCTAACATAATCTCTGCAAAAGCCTTATTAAGCATGTCCATTTCTTTTTGGAATTCTTTATAAGTCTTATCTTGAGCTTCTCCACCAATAATTACTGGTTCATCAGCTATAATATTTGGACAAATTAAGTCCATAGTTATATTTGTAAAAGGAGTTTGGAAACCTACCCTGGTAGGAACATTTAAGTTAAAAATAAACTCCTGCATAGCCTGTTTAACTTGTTTGTAAGTTAGCTTATCATAATGGATAAAAGGAGCTAAATATGTGTCAAAACTAGAAAAGGCTTGAGCTCCAGCACTTTCTCCTTGTAATGTATAGAAAAAGTTTACTGCCTGTAATAAAGCTGTTCTAAAGTGTTTAGGTGGTTTACTTTCTACTTTAGTAGAAACCCCCCCAAAACCACTTAATAGTAAGTCTTTTAGGTCCCATCCACAACAATAAACACTTAAATTACTTAAATCATGGATATGCATATCACCTGATAAGTGTTTATCTCTAATTTCTTGAGGATAGATCTCTTGTAACCAGTATTGAGCAGTGATTTCAGAAGCAATATGATTATTTAACCCCTGTAAAGAATATCCCATATTACTATTCTCATTTACCTTCCAATCACTACGATCTAAATAGTTTTCTATAGTTTCTATAGCATCACCAAATAATTGTTTTGTATCTCTTAATTTAGCATGTTGTTCTCTGTATAGGATATAAGCTTTAGCTATAGCAGCATATCCTTTTTCAATTAAAATCTTTTCAACTAAATCTTGTACCTGTTCTACAGTTGGTATACCTTCACCTTTAAAGAAGATATTTAAATAAGATATTACCTCTTGGCTAATTTCTTCACCAATAATATCTGATTCTACTCCAACTGCTTTAGCTGCTTTATTAACAGCTTCTTGAATCTTGTCTTTTTTGAAAGGAACCTTTCTACCATCCCTCTTTTGTATGTACCTATTAATCATTGAATTACCTCCTATAGCATAAATTACAGTGATAATTTTATCTCATTTAGATTTATCTGTCAAACACTTTAGAACTATATATAGTGTAATAAATAGAAGATAACACTACATATTGGGTTTTTATTAGGATTATCCAAATAAAATATTTAATACTTGTAATTTTTTCTTATGGCTATTTTTTATAACCTTAGCCTTTAAATATAGTCTAATAGCTAAAAATTATAGAGAGTAAATATTATTAGATAAATGTTTCTATTAGTTTTCTTAAATAAGAACTAAATAGAAAGTAATAATTTAATCTGTAATATAAATATGAAAAGTTAATTAAATTTAAAACTATAGACTTATTTTAAAAATAGATTTAATTTATAAAAATTTCTTAAATTGCAATAATAAATTGAACATTTTCAAACTGTAATAATTTGGTTATTTAGTCATAAAGAATTTGTTTTAATTTATCTTCAAATATTTCATCAGGGGTTAGGTAATCTAAGATTTTTCTTGGTAAAGTATTGCACCAGTTTTGGACTCTAGCAATAGATTCAATAGAGAATTGGTTTAGACTATTACCTTTAGGGATAAAGCGTCTTATAAGACCATTATGACGCTCATTAGTTCCTCTTTCCCATGATGAATATGGATGTGCAAAGTATACTTTAGTATCACTAATTTGCTCTAAAAATGACATTTGAGCAAACTCAGAGCCATTATCACAAGTGAAGCTTTTAAATACTTTGGAAAAACAATCTCCTGCTTCATTAACGAGCTTTAAAATAGCATCTTGAACTGCTTGAGCAGTCTTGGCAGGGATTTTACGAATAATTTCTTTACGAGTCATACGTTCTGTCATAGTAAGTAAAACTGATTCATTTTTAGTCTTTTTGCCTATCATAGTGTCAATTTCCCAGTGACCAAACTCACTACGATTATTAATACTTTCAGGGCGTTGATCTATACTTGTACCAAGCTTCTTTTTATTATTTTTAGTGTGCTTTCTTTTTGAAGAACGCTTAAGCTTCAAAGGTAAATCAATGTTTTTAATTGTCAATAATCCAGCGTTGACGTAGTTATAAAGCGTTTTAGTAGATACCATCTCTGGCTTTGGAAATTTATTATGAAGTTTTGCTGCACCACATATAGCATCAAGAGAATGTCCTTTTTCGTAGAACTGTTCTATAACATAATCAATGAACTCTTCACATTGCAAAAGTTTAAATTTAGGACCACAATTCTTGCGATTAGATTCATAAACTCTTTGACCAGTGTCAGGGTAATAGACCATAATCTTTTTATTAGCTTTAATTTGAGAAACTGTACCACGTTTTAGTTCGTTTCTAATGGTATTAGAAGCTCTACCTAAACGTTTTGCAATAGCATTTGGATTCATTCCTTCGGAATGTAATAATGCAATTTGACCACGTTCATAAGCATTTAGGTGTTTATTTTTTCGGGATTTTGGTGTATCATTTAAGTAAGTCATAGTGTGCACCCTCCTGTAACTGGTTATTTTGTGGTGATTTAATTATATTACAGGTTGGTGCCCTATGGCTATTTTTATTTTGTTCAATTTGATTTTACAATGAAGCTTTATAAAAATTTATCTACACAACTTTTGATTTAGCACATAATATGGAGCAAAAGGAAGTTAACCTAGGTTAAGATTATTAGTCTAGACTAATAAATTTAGGAGGTGGAGCAAATGTTATTAACTCAATTACCCTTAGGAGAAAGTTGTCAGGTAGTTGATCTCAAGGCTGAAGGTATTAAAAGGAGAAGATTGTTGGATTTAGGATTGATTCCAGGCACTGAAGTAATAGGAAAAAGAAGAAGTCCTTCAGGAGATCCAACAGCTTATTTAATTAGAGGAACTGTAATTGCTTTACGAAGTGAAGAGACTAGTTTGATTGAAGTGAGGTGATTAGTATTAAAATTATAAACCCTAGTTTAGAAGGTTTAATATATATAAAATATATCTAGGAGGTTGAGTTGATGGGATTAACAGCAGAATCAAGTGGCTTAAGTTTATTAAGAGAATTTTTTAATATTGACCCAGAAAATAATAGCCCTGTGATTGCCTTAGCAGGTAATCCAAATACAGGAAAAAGTACAGTTTTTAATGCTCTAACAGGGTTAAGACAGCATACAGGAAATTGGCCTGGTAAGACTGTAAGCCAGGCTCAGGGTTATTATGAGAATCAAGGACAGGAATATACTTTAGTAGATTTGCCAGGTACTTATTCATTATTAGCTAGTTCAAGTGAAGAGATGGTAGCTAGAGACTTTATCTGTTTTGCCAAACCAGATGCAACTATTGTTGTGGCTGATGCTACTAATTTAGAACGCAATCTAAATTTAGTTTTACAGGTAACTGAGCTAACTGAAAATTTAATATTATGTTTAAATTTAATGGATGAGGCAGAAAGAAAGAATATTCAGATTGATATCAAAGGGTTGGAAAAGGAATTAGGGATACCAGTTGTTCCTACTGTAGCACGTGATGAGATTGGTTTAGATAAGCTTAGAAATATAGTAACAGCAATAGTTGAGCAGGAGAAGAGAGTAAAGCCAGTAAGAGTAAAGTATTCATCAGAAATTGAAAAGGCAATCGATCAATTATTACCAGATATCAAAAATGCTTTAGGTGAATTATCTGATGGCTTGAATTTACGTTGGTTGGCTTTAAGGTTATTAGAAGGTGACCAAACTATTTTAGAGTCAATGAGGAACTACTACTTTAGAGAAAATTTAGAGAGTGAGGCTGATTTCTATGGATTTGACTAAGAATAAGGGATTAAGTGATCTATTATCTAAGATATCAAATTCTTTTAGTGAAAAGGAAAGACAGGAATTGAGGGATCAGGTGGTCAAAGATATTTATAGCAAAGCAGAAAAAATTACTATTAATAATGTTAATGTTGAAGAAGAAAAGATTTGTTTAGGTGAAAGAATAGATGATATTTTAACCTCGAAATGGCTTGGTTTTCCAATTATGCTACTTATGTTAGGTGGAGTTTTTTGGCTTACTCTTGTTGGAGCCAATTATCCATCAGCGCTATTAGCTAAAGGATTATTCTGGTTAGAAGGTCAACTTAGTAATTTATTGATCTTTATTGGAACTCCAGAATGGCTACGTGGATTTTTAATTGATGGTACTTATCGAACTTTAGCTTGGGTTGTCTCGGTTATGTTACCACCAATGGCTATCTTTTTTCCACTCTTTACTTTAATGGAAGATTTGGGATATCTGCCAAGGGTAGCTTTTAATCTTGATAACTTCTTTAAGAAGGCAGGAGCAAATGGGAAGCAGTCTTTAACTATGAGTATGGGCTTTGGTTGTAATGCAGCAGGGGTAATTGCAGCTAGAATTATTGAATCTCCCCGAGAGAAATTATTGGCTATTTTGACCAATAATTTTGTTCCTTGTAATGGACGATTTCCTACTTTATTAATTTTATCTATGATCTTTATAGGGACTATCGGTGGCAAGGGTAGTTCAATTGGAGCAGCTGCTATGGTAGTACTCTTGGTTTTAATCGGTATTACAATTACCTTGTTAATATCTTGGATATTGTCAAAGACTCTGCTTAAAGGTGTTCCTTCTTCTTTCTCCTTAGAGCTGCCACCTTATCGTAAGCCACAAGTTGGAAAGGTTTTAGTTCGTTCCTTTATAGATCGAACTTTATTTGTATTATGGAGGGCTATAATAGTAGCAGCACCAGCAGGAGGAATTGTCTGGCTTCTAGCCAATAATACTGTTGGTGGGATAAGTATTATTGATTATCTAGCCAATTTACTTAATCCTTTTGCAGTATTGATTGGTTTAGATGGTTTTATTCTCTTAGCTTTTATCTTAGGCTTACCAGCTAATGAGATTGTATTACCGATATTAGTGATGAGTTATCTTTCATTAGGATCTATGATTGAGCCTGATAGTGCTGAGGCTTTAAAGGGGATATTAGTTAATAATGGTTGGACTTGGGTAACAGCTTTATGTACAATGTTATTCTCTTTATTACATTTTCCTTGTGGAACAACTTTAATAACTATTAAGAAGGAGACTAATAGTTGGAAATGGACTATTTTTGCTGCTATTATGCCGCTTATTGTTGGAATTATAGTCTGTTTCTTAGTCAATCAAATATTTACTGCTTTGTTTTTATAAAATAAAAGGGTAGGGGATTATTCCTCTACCTGTTACTATATTAGTTATTTTTATTTCTGAATTCTAACAATTTTTTCTGTAATTGTGGTTCTTTTTTTAAGAATTCTACTAGTGATGTTATTGCTGAAACAGTATCTTTGGAAAGATAGTGTTCCATTGCTTCAGCTTCGTCAGCTTTATTAGACTTACTACCGATTATTTCTACAAATTCTTGTAAAGTTTTATTTCTTCTTACTAGGAATGCGCCTAACTTTTTTCCTTTTTGAGTTAGTTTAATATTTTTATAGGGTTCATGATTTAGATAGTTCTTTTTATTTAGCCTTTTAACAGCTTTTGTTACCGAGGGAAGTGAAACATTAAGTTTTTCTGCTATATCTGTGGTTCTAACAAATCCTAATTCTTTAGAAAAACGGTATATCTCTTCTAAGTAATCTTCTAAACTTGGAGAAAGCATGGATTGACACTCCTTAAATTTTTATCTTATAATTATTTATGTGATTAGAAGCAGAATAAGAAGTAGAGGATTATAAATTTTTATTTATTTTTTCTTGTTATAATTAAAGTTAATTTTAATTATATTTTAAAATTGGATAATTATCAGATAGATTTTTGATTTACTTATGGAAGATAATATATTATAATATAATTAATAACTATTATTAATAGTAAAGGAAGGATGATTTTATGTTTTTGGAATGGTTTAAAGAATTAACTCCTATTACTCAAGCTTTGTTGGCAACCTTGTTTACTTGGTTTTTAACTGCTTTGGGAGCAGGAGTAGTATTCTTTTTTAAAGAAGTAAATAGAAAGTTTTTAGATGGAATGTTAGGCTTTGCAGCTGGAGTAATGATTGCAGCTAGTTTTTGGTCATTACTAGCTCCTGCTATTGAGATGTCAGAAAACTTAGGTATTCCTGGATGGGTTCCAGCGGTAATTGGATTTTTATTAGGAGGAGTATTTTTAAGGTTTGTAGATAGATATTTACCTCATCTTCATCCCGGCCTATCTCAAGGTAAAGCAGAAGGGGTTAAAACTAGTTGGGAAAGAAGTGTTTTGTTAGTACTTGCAGTAACTTTACATAATATTCCTGAAGGTTTAGCTGTAGGGGTGGCTTTTGGTGCAGTAGGTGCTAATTTGCCCTCAGCTTCTTTAGCAGGGGCAATAGCTCTGGCTATAGGTATCGGTATTCAAAATTTCCCAGAAGGAACAGCTGTATCAGTACCTCTAAGAAGAGAAGGATTATCACCAATGAAGAGTTTTATGTATGGTCAAGCATCAGGAATAGTTGAACCAATTGCAGGAGTACTTGGTGCAGCAGCTGTATTATTGATGAGACCTATTTTGCCTTATGCTTTATCTTTTGCTGCCGGGGCAATGATTTTTGTAGTAGGTGAAGAATTGATTCCTGAATCTCATCAAGAAGGTAATAGTCATATAGCTACAGCTGGTTTAATGCTTGGCTTTGCAGTAATGATGTCTTTAGATGTAGCTTTGGGTTAAATTATTTTTAAGGCTATTAATTTATAATTAATCAGATAATTACTGATAATATAATGAGGTGTTAAAATGGATAATGTTTTAATTGCTTTTTTGCTAACATTATTTGCAGGATTATCAACGGGAATTGGAAGTGCTTTAGCCTTCTTTACCAAAAGGACTAATACATCATTTTTAGCAACATCATTAGGATTTTCAGCCGGGGTAATGATTTATGTATCTTTTATAGAGATTATACCAAAGGCTCAAGATTCTTTAGTAGTCGCTTTAGGTGCGGAAAATGGCGAATGGGCTACAGTGGGGGCCTTCTTTTTGGGAATAGCTTTAATTGCAATTATAGATAAATTTGTTCCTGAAGCAGAGAATCCTCATGAAGCTAGAGATAAGAGAGAAATTAGAGATTTACAAGAGGACACAATAGATGACAAGAGCCAGTTATTAAGAATGGGAATGTTTTCAGCTTTAGCAATTGCAATACATAATTTCCCTGAAGGATTAGCTACCTTTGCTTCAGCATTGTCTGACCCAGCTTTGGGAATATCTATTGCTATTGCTGTTGCGATACACAATATTCCAGAAGGGATTTCTGTTTCAGTACCAATTTATCATGCTACAGGGGATAAGAAGAAAGCCTTTATATACTCTTTTCTATCTGGAGTTGCTGAGCCTTTAGGAGCAATTTTAGGGTATTTTGTCTTTAGAACCTTCTTTAGTGAATTAACTTTTGGAGTTCTATTTGGAAGTGTAGCAGGAATAATGGTATTCATATCTATTGATGAGTTATTGCCCACTTCTCGTAAATATGGACATGGTCACCAAGTGATTTATGGTTTTGTAGCTGGAATGGCAGTAATGGCATTGAGTTTATTGCTGTTTTAGTTGTTGGTTCTTAGCTATTTGCTATTAGTCAAGAAGATTTTAAATTAATAAGTAAAAACTAGACATAGTTATCTTAAAAAAAGCACCCTATAAAATAATTCTAAAAAGAGTATTTATTATAGGGTGTTTTTATATAGTAAAGATATTTTTTGCCTAATGTAAAACAGCTAATAGTTAGTAGCTAGAGTTTATTTTGGATTATACATACCACGACTTTGCATATAGTTGAAGATACCTTCTCCATGCTCTTGCTCTTCTTTTTGGATATGGTTTAGAACTTGTCGGGCTTTAGAATTAGTAAATTCAAAGATGCTAGTATTATAAGTAGAAGATACGTATTTTTCAGTCATTAGCTGGTCAGTACATAATTTGTAGTCAGCGTCATTTCCAGTCTTTCCTTGGCTTATCTGAGGTTGATTATTTTGCTGTTGCTTTCCCTGATTTATCTGAGGGATAGTACCATTGAGCATCTGGCTAACAGTATCAAAGTGTTGTTGCTCTTGATCTGCATAATAATTAAATAGTGCCTTTAATTCTGGATCTTGAGCTTGATTTGCATAATGTTTATACTTTTGAATACAGATCTCTTCATGGCTCTTTTGGTCTTCTAGAAGAGTTCTTTCTTTTTGAGTTAGTGTAATTTGTGTCAAGATATCGCCTCCTTTGTTAGTTTATTTTTTGGAATAATTGAATTTTTATTCTGGTTTTTAATTTTAATCCTAAATAATTATTAGAATTATTGATAGAAATAAGAAAATATTACAGTATTTAATTTAGATAGTAAAGATCATTTAACTTTTCAATGTTGCTTTATACTAATAGTGTATTAAATCATATAATTTAAAATGGAATAAAAATATAGTGGTAGTATTTTTTTTATAGAAGATTAAAATTATCCACAATTAACTATAATATATAGTCTGATCATAGGTGGATTGTTTGCGGAAATATAAAAAAAATGGTAGAATTAAATGTAATAAACTAAGTGGGAAGGTAGGAAAATAGATGTTTAATAAAAAAAGAGTAATAAGTACAGTGCTAATATTATTAATGTTAGTAACTGCAGGTGCAACAGGATTTTTTATTCATAAAGTGCAAGCAAACCAAGTAAATGAATTAAATATGTTCAAGAAACTTTTTGTTATTTTAGATTTAGTTAAAAGAAGCTATGTTGAAGAAACAGATGCTGATGAGTTATTAACAGGTGCTATAGATGGTATGTTAGAGACCTTAGATGATCCATATACAGGATATTTACCACCTCAGGACTTTGAAAATATGCAGGAAGAATTTGAAGGTAAATATGGTGGGATTGGAATTGTTATTACTATGAAAGATGAGCAACTTACAATTGTATCACCTATGGAGGATACACCTGGTGAGAGAGCAGGATTGCTTGGTGGAGATATGATTGTAGCAATTGATGGAGTAGATACTAAAGGTATGGGAATGCAGAAAGCTGTAGGAATGATGAAAGGTGAAGCCGGTACTAAAGTAACTCTAACAATAAAAAGGTTAATAGATCAGGAAGAGGATCAAGCTAATAAAGAAAAAGAAAATGGAGATAAGTTTAATAAATTTGATGTAGAGATTATAAGAGAAGATATTGAGCTGTCTTATGTTTCTTCAGAGATGAAAGAAGGAAATATTGGTTATATTCGTTTAACTCAATTTATTGATCATGTAGGAGAAAAGGTTGCTGATGAGATTGATAAGCTACATAAAGAAGGAGCTAAAGCATTTATTCTTGATTTAAGAAATAATCCAGGAGGACTGTTAGGTGAAGCTTCTAAAGTAGCAAGTAATTTTATTGATAAAGGAGCAGTTGTTTACGTGAAAGAAAGAGGTAAAGCAAAAGAAGCAGTACCATTATTTAGAGGGATTAAGAGTATTGATGAACCTCTAGTTATCTTAGTTAATGGTGGTAGTGCTAGTGCTTCTGAAATAGTAACAGGTGCTATTCAGGATAATCATCGAGGAGTAATAGTTGGAGATAAGACCTTTGGTAAAGGGGTAGTGCAAAGTGTAGTTCCTTTAGCTGATGGTTCAGCTGTAAAGCTTACTACAGCTAAGTATTATACTCCAGCTGGAAGGTTTATTCATCACCAAGGTATTGAACCTGATGTAAAGATTAAGTATAATCCAGATACAGAAATAGATGATCAACTAGAGAAAGCTATTGAAATTTTAGAAGAAAAATTAAATTAGAGAGGGTAATAGCGATGGATATAGATAAGTTATTGACTATTTTACTTTCTATGCTTCTATTGTTGTTATTGTCAGCATGTTCTCAAGATAGTCAACCAACAACATCTAATCAAGATACAGAACTAGAGAGTATAAAGGTAGATTATAGTAAACTTAGCAATCAATTTGATAATAAATTAGATTCTATTTTAAAAGAATTTAATCTAGATAAAGAGATACTGATATCAGAATCATCACAAAAGGATAAAGAAGTTCAGAGAGAAGATTATAAATTTACTTGGAGATATAACTATCGTAAGTTAGAAGTTCCTCTTTTTGATACAAATATTAGACTCTTATCTAGTCTGAAGGATGAACTAATTAATAAGCTAGATCAAAACTTTCCAATAGTTAAAGCTGATTGGAGTCAAGATGAATCAGAGCAAAGGTTGGTTATAGATATTGCATTTAAAGCACAATCTAATAGCGCAGAATTTAAGACTCATCATCTTGAATTTATTCAGCCAGAACCAAAAGCTAAATTAGCAATTGTAATTGATGATTGGGGCTTTAATAGGCAGGGAACAGAAGAAATGTTAAGTATTGAAAGACCTTTGACTATGGCAGTTTTACCTTTTAGACCATATTCAGACAAGGATGCTAGATTGATTAGAGAGTCAGATCATGAATTGATCTTACATCAACCATTAGAGCCTACTAATCCAGAAGTAGATCCAGGTAAGGGTGCTATTTATAGCAAGATGGATTCTAAGCAGATTAAAGAGGTATTTGAGAAAAACTTAGATAGTTTAGTAGAAGTAGTGGGTGCAAATCATCATATGGGATCTAAAGCTTCTGCTGATAGCCATGTAATGAAGGCTATAATAGAGGTATTAAAGAAAAGAGATCTTTTCTATCTAGATAGTAGTACTTCACAGAAGTCTGTAGGCTTTGAAACTGCTAAAGAATATGGTGTTCCAACTACATTAAATTATTTATTTATTGATAATATTGATAAAAAAGAGGAAGTTAAGAAGATGATACTTCGTTTAGCTAAAATAGCCTTAGAAAAGAAAGAGTTAGTAATAATTGGACATGTTAGATCTAATACTGCTTTAGCTATTCAAGAATTAATTCCTACTATTGAAGATATGGGAGTTAAGATGGTATATGTGTCAGATTTGCTTGAATAGATTTTGAATTTAGTTTAGATTTACTAAGCACCTGCTTTTGTGGGTGCTTTTTCGGTTATAATAATATATTGTAATATTTTCTGGTGTTAGGTATTATGTTTTACTAGAACCTAGAGCCTAACACCTAACTCCTAAATAAACTAAATTTTATATTATAAAAAGGTGAGGTGAAAATAAATTATGCCTAATTTTAAGCTGGTTTCAGAGTATTCTCCTAAAGGCGACCAACCTAAAGCAATTGAAAAATTAGTTTCAGGCATGGAGGAAGGAATGAAGGAACAGACATTATTAGGGGTAACTGGTTCAGGAAAGACATTTACTATAGCAAATGTAATCGAGGAAGTAAAAAAGCCTACCTTAGTTATAGCCCATAATAAGACTTTGGCTGCACAATTATGTAGTGAATTTAAGGAGTTCTTCCCTGAAAATAAAGTGGGATACTTTGTTAGTTATTATGACTATTATCAACCAGAAGCCTATGTACCACAAACAGACACTTATATAGAAAAGGATGCTTCAATTAATGAAGAGGTTGATAAGATGAGATTATCGGCAACTAGTTCTTTATTTGAGCGTGATGATGTAATTATTGTAGCTAGTGTCTCCTGTATTTATGGATTGGGTAATCCAGCTGATTATTTAGATTTGACCTGTTATTTAGAAAGAGGAATGATTAAAGATCGAAGTGATATAATTCGTGAGTTGGTAGGGATTCAATATAAAAGAAATGAGATTGATTTTGCCCGAGGGACTTTTAGGGTGAAAGGTGATGTTATAGAAATTATTCCAGCGTATGAAGATAAGGCATATCGAGTTGAATTATTTGGAGATGAGATTGATCAAATTAAAGAGATTAATACTTTGACAGGTGAAATTTTAGGTAATTTAGGTGAATTGACAATTTATCCTGCTAGCCACTTTGTTACTCCAGAAGATAAGATTGAACGTGCTTTGGAAGAAATTGAAAGAGAGTTAGGAGAGAGGTTAGAAGAGTTAAGAAGTGAAGGGAAGTTATTAGAAGCTCAAAGATTAGAAGAAAGAACTAAGTATGATATGGAGATGATGTCAGAAGTAGGGTTCTGTTCTGGGATAGAGAATTATTCTCGACATTTAGAAGGAAGGGCTTCTGGTTCTAGACCACAAACTTTACTTGATTATTTTCCTGATGATTTTTTATTAGTCATTGATGAATCTCATAAAACTGTTCCTCAAATTGGAGGGATGTATGCAGGGGATAGATCTAGAAAAGAAAGATTGGTAGAGTATGGTTTTCGCTTAGCTTCTGCTTTAGACAATCGCCCTTTAAAATTCAATGAATTTGAAAGCTTGATTAACCAAGTTGTATATATTTCTGCTACACCAGCAGATTATGAGCTTCAAAGAAGTAAGCAGGTTGTAGAACAGATTGTTCGTCCAACTGGTTTGATTGATCCAGAGATAGAGGTAAGACCTATTAAAAATCAAATTGATAACTTGCTAGGTGAGATTAATCAAGTAATTACTAGAAATGAAAGGGTATTAATTACAACCTTAACTAAAAGAATGGCAGAGGATCTAACAGATTATTTAGAAAAGTCAGGAATTAAAGTTAGATATCTTCATTCAGATATAGATACTATTGAAAGATTAGAGATTATTAGAGATTTACGTTTAGGTAAATTTGATGTTTTGGTGGGTATTAATCTATTGAGAGAAGGATTAGATATTCCTGAAGTGTCTTTAGTCGCTATTTTAGATGCAGATAAAGAAGGTTTTTTACGTTCAACTTCATCTTTGGTTCAAACAATTGGACGAGCTGCTCGTAATGCTAATGGTAGAGTGATTATGTATGCTGATAAGATGACCGATTCAATGAAAGAAGCTATTGGAGAGACTAACCGTCGTCGTCAGTTACAGATGGATTTTAATGAAGAACATAATATTATTCCTCAGACTATTAAGAAGAAGGTTAGAGAGGTACTTCGTCCAGTTGATATGGTAGTTGAAAGTAGAGAAGATTACAAGCTAGATGAAGAAGAGCTAGAAGAGATGTCAGAAGCAGAGATTTTAAGGGAGATAGCAGAATTAGAAGAAGAGATGGAAGAAGCAGCGAAGGATTTGGAGTTTGAACTTGCAGCTCAGATTAGAGACGAGATTGAAGAATTACGCACTAAACTATGATGATTGAACTCTTACGAAGAGTCTTGGATTTTTAAGACTCGTAGGGCGAATTTAGAATTTGAGTTAGCGGCACAGATTCGCGATGAAATTAAAGAATTAAGAAATAAGTTGTAAACTTAATAGTCACGGAGAGTTTTTCGTATTTTAAAAACTCGTAGGAAGAACCTTGAGTTTGAACTGGCAGCTCAGATAAGGGACGAGATTGAGGAGTTACGCACTAAACTATGATGATTGAACTCTTACGAAGAGTCTTGGATTTTTAAGACTCGTAGGGCAAACTTGTAGTTCGAGTTAGCAGCCCAAATTAGAGATGAAATAGAAGAGCTAAGAGATAAATTATAAATTAAAATAAAAATAACCTAACTAAGGATTAGCTAATCCTTAGTTAGGTTATTTCAGTCTAAATCATAAATTTTTTCTACATGACAGTCACTAACAGTCTTGATTCCTTCTTTAATCTTTTGATCAGTAATCTGCTTTTTTAGTGTAGCAGTGATGCTATTATCTTTAGCATCTACATTAACAAATTTAATTTCATCTATTTCTTTTAAATTCCCTTTAATTAGATCTAAATCTTCTTCTGATTCTATATTTTCAAGATATACCTTCTTCTTCACTACAATTACCTCCTTTGTTTAGCTAAATATATAACTATTATAACCACAATTAAAATTTAAAATTAATCAAATTTACTCTATGTGATACTCTTCACAGAAGTAAGATTAGAAAAGGATTATAATTTAATTAAGTTAAGAGTTTATTGATAACAAATGCAATTTTATATAAAATAGTTTAGGATAAATTGAATTTTTAAGGAGGAGATTAATATGGCTACAAGACAGATTATTGAAATTGATGAAGATAAATGTAATGGTTGTGGTTTATGTGTAACAGGTTGTCATGAAGGAGCATTACAGATTGTGAATGGTAAGGCAAAGTTGGTAAATGAGAGTTTTTGTGATGGCTTTGGTGATTGTATAGGTGAATGTCCAACAGGTGCTTTAGTTATTACAGAACGGGAAGCTAAAGAGTTTGACTTAGATGCAACGGCAGAACATGTTAGAAGTTTAAGAGGTGAAGAGGCAGTAGAAGAAATGATGGAAGCCCAAAAAGAGCATGAAGCTAATAATTCTGATTCATCTTCAAATCATAGTAGTGGAGGCTGTCCAGGAAGTAGAATGAGAGTAATGAAGAAGGCTAAGGGTGGATGTCCAGGTAAGCAAATGAAGGTTATGGATAAAGATTCAAAGGATAATAATAATGTAGAAATTCAATCTGAATTACAACAATGGCCAGTTCAAATTCACTTAGTACCTCCAATGGCTCCATATTTTAAAAATGCCGATTTATTAATTACCGCTGATTGTGTTCCAATTGCTTATGCAAATTATCATCAGAAATTATTAAAAGGAAAAGCAGTAGCAATGGGCTGTCCGAAGCTAGATGATGGGCAGGCTTATGTAAATAAATTAACCTCTATTATTGCAAATAATGATTTAAATAGTATTACTGTGGCTCGGATGGAAGTTCCTTGCTGTGGTGGAATGGTAAGAATTGCAGAAGAAGCAGTTAGAAAAGCTGAATCAGATTTAGAAGTAGAAATTGTTACAATTAGTATTGATGGTGAGCTGAAAAATTAGTTTAAAGAAAGGAAGAGGCTCTAGCTAGAGCCTCTTCCTTTCTTTAGACATAATTCTGTTTAAGTTCCATTATTTTTACCTACTATTTCGATATCCCCTATAACTTGACCTAAAATGCTACTTTTATATTTATAATCTTTAGGATAATATGCATTTCTTTTGTTTATAATTTTAAAGACTTCATCCAAAGTCGCTAACTATAGTTATGGTTAGCACCAATTACTTATTTTTAAATTAAAGTGTAATTTAGCAGCTAAAATACCAACCTGCAATTTAGATGATGAATTTAACTATTCAAATAACCAGAGATAGGCTTTTGGAAAATATTTTGCCCAGTAGTTTTCATAATGATTGCCCTCTTCATCTATTACTAGCTTTAAATCATCTTTCTTAAAACCTATCTGTTGTAACAAATTATAAAAGGAAACTACATTATTCCTAAAGAACTTGCTTTGTTCTAAATTACCACCAACTTCTTGTCCCCCCACATAGAGATATATCTTCATCTCTTCTTGTATTTCTCTAGTTTGTATCCAATCAAAGATCATTCCATTTCCTTTACTAGACTCATTATAACCAACCCATAAAGATGGGGAAAAAGCACCTATTTTAGAGAATACATTTGGATATTTAAGCCCTGCATATAAAGAGATCAATCCTCCTAAAGAAGAACCAGCGATTCCAGTATGCTCACGTTCTTTCAATGTTCTATAATTGTTATCGATATAAGGTTTTAATTTACTAACGATAAACTCTACATAATCATCTGCCTCTACTGGAGGAGCTTCTCCTTGACTATTATAAATGCTCCAAGGAGCGTATTCACGATATCTATAATAATTCCCGCTTTCCCCTCCGTGCTCTACTGCTACTACGATTACTCCATCAGTCTTATTCTCGTTAAATAATCTCTCCAGACTTTCATCTACCTCCCATTCTACACGATGTCCTACAGGCATATCAAAGACCTTTTGACCATCATGCATATAAAGAACAGGATATCTTTTATTACTTTGATTATAATCAGGTGGCAGGTATATCCAGATTCTTCTCTTTCTATCTAGCGGAGTCATTTGAAAGTCATCAACGATCTTAACATTTCCTACTACACTGAAATCTTTGCCATTAGCTACCTTAATTTTTAAAGTAGACTTAGCATAAGTTTTTTTGCTCATAGCATTAACCTCTAACACTCCAATTAACAAAAGAATTAATATAATTAATAAATATAAGCTACTACTAGCTCTTTTCATAAAATCACCTCCAATTTTAATCAAAGCATAGTGTTTTTAACACTGATTCTCCAATTTTAATTGCGCAAGATTGAAGTAGTATTAAGGACTGTTCTTTGGGTCATACTTTAGTAAGGTTATCCTTTAGGAAGACCTTCAGGTTATACTTTATTACTATCGTTTCTTGAAGAATTGTTGAAATCTTTCTTATGCTATTTTATATCTGTTCATTCTTCTATTGTAGAATTAAGAGGAGAAGATATTTTTTTTAAGCTTTCCTTTTGCAATATATTCAGGATATTTCTTGGAAAAGTAATTAGTAAATTTAATGGCTACTAAAATTAATATATATAGTAGTGGAGAGTATTTTAAATAGCTATAATTCTTTAAAATAATCATAGCTACACCTTGACCAACAAACATTAATGCCCAAAATAGAGTTAGAATATCATTGGTTTTAATAAATATAGGATTATCTTCTAGATCTTCTTCATAGTCATACTTTGAATAATCGCTGGTCAAAGCAGTGTTAAATAAGACTGATAGACCCCAGATTGAAGCTACTGCAAAGTAGTTAAGCTCAATGCCTATATTACTTAATAGCTGATAATCAAAAAGACTAATAATGGATAAGATTGAGAAATATAGAGTGTTCATTTTTTCAAAATAAGTAAGCTCATATTTTTTCTTTTTGATAGCAACCAGTCCTAAACTAAGTAATAGAGGTAATAAAACTCCTGCTAAGAGATTTGATTCAATGAAGATCCAAGAGAAGACCCAAGGAATAAAGGAGATTCCCATTGCTTTTTGACCAACTAATCGGGAATCTATATTTATTTTTTGATTTTTATTATCTTGTTTTCCCTTAGATGAACCAAAGATTCTGTCTAATTTTTGAATCAAATCAAAATCTCCTTCTATTTTATAAAGTCCATCCATCATTGCTTGAGGTCCATCTAAGTCTCCTTGAGAAATCTTTTGCCAAATCTCATAGCCTGTAATGATCTTAGCACTAAAGTTATTACTAGGCCCCTTTTTTAGTTGACAGCTGTTATCTTTAATAATAAAGTGGTTGCTTTCATTCAAGTCTGTAAATTCCATCTCTAAAATAGCATCAATGCCATTTGCATTATTGGGAACAAAGCTATGGCCCATCAACTTTAATAGATTATATCCTTTTTGTGATTTTTCTGTTGTGATTTTTTCTTCTGTTTTCTGAGTTAAATTAGCCATTTCAACAAAATCGTCGATAGGAACTAATTCTTTTTTCAAAAGATCTTTTGTTTTTTTGTTTAAGGAGCCTTGTGATATAAATTCTTTACCTGCTTGCTGAACAGCATCTAAATACCAGGATATTCTGTTTTCTAAGGCTTTGACTGATAATAGTTCCCCCATGACAGTTAGAATACTTTCACTAACTTTGCCTCCAGTTATTTTGTTTAGCTGATCTATTAATACTTCAAAGTTATGAGCTTCAGGAAAACCAGCAGTAGATATTAGTATATTTTTTTTATTATTCATATCATATCTTTGAGGGTGGGTATAAGTTTCATCATATTTCACTATATCTGGTTTATTAATTGGCAAGGTTCTTTCAGTGAACCTTTTCATTATAGAAGTCATTCCGAAATGATAAAGTGGGGTAGCCCAAATTACCAAATCTGCATTAACATAACTAGAAATTAGATCTTTCATATCATCATTAAAAATACATTTACCAGGAGTCTTATTCCAGCAAGAAAAGCATCCTGTACAAGAATTGATATTCTTCTTGTATAATTCAATATTTTCAATAATAAGATTAGAACTCTCTTCTTTAAGACCTGTAATAAAATTATCAACTAACTTAGCTGTGTTACCTTTCTTTCCTCGTGGACTACCATTTAAGATTAATATATTCTCCAAATTATCCACCTCCTATAAGTTATCTAACATCTCTAAAATATCATTAGCCCATTCAATATTGGCTTTAAAGTTATAGTATCCTTTTTTTATACTCATCGCCCAATAAATATAGTCATTACTATCTCCTAGATAATCTTCTTTAATATACTTCTTTTTTATATTATCTAAGTTATCTAGATAGATTTGATGCTGTTGAATATATTCCTGTAATGCTATTTTTAAATTTTGGTTATTTCCTTTAGCGCTGAAAAATATTCTCATCAAAAAAGAATCTCTGATTTTCATTGAATCTTCAAAAGAATATTGATTAATCCAATTGACTAATTCTTCTTCTCCATTTTTAGTGATTGAATAAAGCTTTTTATCTGGTTTACCTTCTTGATGGACTATTTTGGATACTACAAATTCTTTTTCTTCAAGGTTACCAAGATCTCGATAGATCTGGCTTTTTTGTGCACTCCAGAAGAATTGAAGAGATTGATCAAAGTATTTACTCAAATCATATCCTGTCATATCATTGTAGGATAATAATCCTAAGATTCCATGTTTTAAAGAGATAAGTATCACTCCTTTAATTTATATTCTACTTGTTATATATTATACATGTATAATATCGTATTGTCAAATTATTCAAAATGATTTTTGAGTCAATAAGAGAGTTATATTTTGAGTATAAAGAGATACTTTGGCCACTAGCTTATAGCTGTTAGCCTCTAGCTATTAGTATTGTTTTTATAAGCTCTAAGCCAGCGGTTAGTAGCCAACAGCCAGAAGCTAAAATTGTCGCAATATCTTTTTTAATCATCATATTACAATTTATAATCACATAAGATAAAATTGATTTTTGATGAAATAATTGCTATAATTTTAATTGTAAAATTTTAACTTCCGTTATATTTCAGTAATTAGCTTATTTTGATGAATTAAAGTTATAGATTGATTTGACTTTTCTTATTATATAGATTGAATTTAAAAAATTTCATTAAAACATAAGTATTTACTAAAATAATTTTTAGCCACGAATTAATACGAATAAAGGACTGAAGAATTAATTTATATACCTAAAATTTAAATTTCATGAAGGGGGATCTGTCCAAACCCAGAGAGGAATGACTGAGGAAGTACTCTTGGGTGATTTACGCAGGTATGTTAGCTATTGGCTATTAGCTAACGGAATAAATAAGGTCAGAACTTAATCAGGTTTTAATCAGCGTCAAAAAAAGCTTGGGTTTCAATTTGTTTCTAAGTAAATTTAAATTCTTTCTTATGTTCTATATATAATTTAATTTTTTAAAATTATTCGTGTAGATTAGTTAAATTTGTAACAAAACAAGTTTTTTAGTTATATTTTTTATGAAAATTATTAGTTCAGCTTATATAGTTGTTTAAGAGAGTGTTATAAGTAGATAGCTAATAATAAGATAAGGGGTGGGGATAGTGTTTTCTTTTATATTAATTATTATTTTTATAATTATTTTAATTAATTTAAGTAATGAGATTAAAAATTTAAGAAAGGAAGTTAGATATTTAAAGAGTGAAGTTATAGAATTTAGTAATTTTAAAGAAAAAATTGATGGACAATTATTAAAAGAAAGTTCAGTTAGAGAAGAATTGGAAAAGGTAGAATTAGAAAATGAAGAAATGCAAAAGGCAGTAGATGAAACAGAAAAAGGAGAAGTTATAAAAGAAGAGATTATAGAAGATAAGAAAAAAGAGAAAGTAGATGTCACAGCGGCTGGTATAGAAGATAAAACTAGTATTGCAATAGAAGTAGAAGAAGAGGCTGATACTGAAGAAGAATCAGATACTACAGTAGATAATATAGAGGAGCAGACTATAGTTAAGACAAAGGAAGAAGTTAATAATCTCCAAGATAGTTCAAAGGAGGATTATTGGAAGCAATTTGCTGTAAAAGAAGAAGAGGATAATCATCTAGACGATAATATTAAAAGTGATACAAGTGTTGAGCAAAGATTAAATCAACTTGATGAAGAGGTTAAACAAGAACGAGCAGACAGAATGAAAAAGTTTAAAGAAATGTTAAGAGGAAAGGTGATTGAGCCCTTTGATAGAGCTATTTGGAGTAAGAGATCAAAATTTGATTTTGAAAAGATGCTTAGTTTTGAATATTGGTTAAATAAGATAGGGATTGGATTATTATTATTAGGGATTATATTTTTATTTAAGTATTCACTTAATCAGGGATGGGTTACACCACAGATTAAGGTTGGTATAGGCTTGGCAATAGGAATTACCCTTGAAGTTATAGGACTTAGAGTGTATAGTAAGCGAGCAAGATTTGGGCAGGTGCTAATTGGAGGAGGGATTGCGGCCTTATATGCTAGTGGTTTTGCAGCCTTTCAATTATATGAAATAGTTCCTTATTTACTTGCCTTCGTATTTATGTTAGCAGTAACATTATATGCTTATTACCTATCAATTAGGCAAGAAGAGGTTGTATTAGCTTTAATAGGTTTTGTTGGTGGAGTAGGAACTCCATTTTTATTATACAGTGGAGAGGGAAGCTTAGTTAACTTAATGTTATATCTATGTTTTATTGTAGGTGGAACATCTTTGGTCTACTTATATAAAGGATGGCCTTTATTGTTATGGGTATCTGTATTAGGAGGTTGGCCTTTAATCTCTTTAGGTTTAATTGGTGATATAAGTTATGCGGAAAGAAGAGCAGTTCAGGTAGCAATTGTATTCTTTTGGCTTATATATTGGATTATTCCAGTATTACGTGAGGTTTTATGGTCAAAGAATAAAAATAAATGGTCTAAACCTAGTTTAGATTTTTTAAAGGATCATCTTTCAGAGGATATGATGGCTTTTGTAAATAGGCATGTGAATCTATTAGTAATTATAACTCCATTAATCTCATTGTTATATTCAATGAAGCTTTGGAAGGTTGGTTATAGAATTTGGGATTTAGGAAATAGTAGCTTAAGGTGGGGGGGAATTGCTTTAGCTGGAAGTGTAGTTTATCAGGCAGTTGCTTTCATTCTTAAAAAAATTAAAGTAAAAGAAAAGTTAGAGTATGTACATATTCTAATGGCTTTTGTATTACTTACTATGACATTGATTATTTTGGTAGAGGGGAATACTTTGATTGCAGCTTTAGCATTAGAAACAACAGCATTGATATTAGTGTCAATTAAACTTAAAGATAAGATTATGAATTTAATGTCTCATTTAATCTTTGTAGTTGTAGCTATTTGGCTAGGATTAAGATTAGCTATGAATGATTTAATAGGTCTTCCTATTTTAAATACTCAAGCCATAGTTGATATAGTAATTATTATATGTGGATTAGTTACTACTAAAAATATTAAGGATAAAAGGGTATCACAGATCTATAAATTATTCTTTGGTCATTTAGCAATCTTAACTCTATTATGGCGTGAACTTTCACCAGTTCCAAACGGATATCACCTAATTGCTATTGCTTGGGCAGCTGAAGCTTTAGCAGAGTATATAATTGCGAAAAAGTATGATAATAAACTGCTTAAGAATGCTTCACATCTAGTTTTTGGAGCGTTACTATTATGGCGTGGGTACTGGTTTATAACAGAAACAGTTAATGGAATGGTCGTCTTTAATATGCAGTCATTAGCTGATATTATAATCATTGCTGTTGGATTTATAATGTCCAGCTTAGATAATGTTAAAAGCAAAAATAATACTCTTTATAAGATTGGAAGTTATCTAGCTGCTTTTGGTTTAGCATGGCGGGAATTATCAGCACTTCCAGGCTACAATTATGTGATGATTGCTTGGGTCTTAGAAGCAGTTATTATTCATATTTTGGCTTATCGAGATTCTGATAGATTTATGACCTTAAGTGCTCATTATGTATTTATGATTTTAGGAGTGATCTTAGGTTATAGATTAATAAGAGGCTTTAGTTATTATTATCTAACAACACCTGTTTTTAATTTGACCGCTTTAGTAGATTTATTAATTATTACTTCAGCTTTAGGCATAAGTAAAATTATAAAGAGAGAAGAAAAAATTCTTTATAGGGTAATTGCTTTAGTTATGATCTTAGGATGGTTATTTAGAGAATTATCAATTTTAGCTTATAATTATGTACTTTTAGCTTGGTTAATAGAAGGCTTGATAGTCCATTTAATAGCTAAGTCTAAAAATTACAATTATTTGAAGTTAACTGCCCATTTAACCTTTATTTTAATGGCTTTATGGGTAGGATTAAGAATAACTTTAGGATGGGATAGTTTATCACTCATAAGTATAGGTTCTATAGTTAATCTGCTTATTATAGCAAGTGCTGTGTATATATCTAAGAAGCTAAACTCTGTAGATAAGAGATATTATCTAGTAGGTGCTAATCTACTATTTTTAGCTTGGTTATTTAGAGGGTTAATTACTTTTGGTTATAGTTATATTATGTTAGCTTGGACTGTTGAAGCAATAATAGTACATTTGATTGCTAAAAAGAAGAAGCTTAATTATTTAAATGATTTTAGCCATTTAGTTTTTGCAATTTTAGGTATTTGGATAGTAGCTAGAGCAAGTTCAAGAATAAGTGGTTATCTACCTGCTCTTAGCTTTGGAGTATTAACAGACTTTATTATTTTAGTTAGTATAGCGCTAGTAGGAAAGAAAATTGTTGAGAAGAGAATGAAGAATCTCTATTTATTATTATCTCATATTTTATTCTTGCTTTGTTCATATCAATTCCTATCTAATTTTATTAGGGGTTATGAGTATACAATGTTAGTTTGGGTAATAGAAGCAACTATTCTTTATATTATTGCTAAAAGAAAAGATAACTTTGATCTTGAGGTAGGTGCTGACTTTGTCTTTGGAGCTTTAGCTCTTTGGATTTCTGCTAGGATATTTTTAAACTTAGTTGATTATCCAATACTGAATTTTGCTGTGATTACAGAGGCAATTGTCATAGCTCTTATAGGAGGAACAATTAAATTATACGGAAAAGAAATTGAGCTAAAGTATTACAAATTATTATCGGCTTTATTATTAGCAGGAATATTCTACAGAGAGTTTGAAGGTCTGCATAATGGTTATAGCTATATAATTATCTCTTGGACAATACTAGGTTTGTTACTACATTTTGATGCTAAAAGAAGTCTAGATTTAACTGCTAAATTTTCTTCTCAAGTTGTTTTTGCTATATTAGCTGTTTGGGTAGTTTATAGAATATTTAAAATAAGATTGGGAGTACCAATTCTTAATATAATGGCCTTAGCTGATATTTTAGTAATACTTTGTATTGCAATTTATGCTTATTTTGAAAGTGATAAGACTAAAGCCTTGGTATATGGATTTTTCTCTTATTTGAGTATGTTAATATTACTTTATAAAGAGTTTGTTCATTTAGCAAATGGGCAAGGATCTGTAACAGTAGCTTGGGGAATATATGCGATAAGTATCTTACTTTTTGGGCTTAGATTAGATAAGAGATTGTTTATAGGTACAGCAGTAGCTACCTTATTTGTGGTAGTTGGAAAGTTGTTTATGATAGATTTAGCAAATGTAGAAGCAATTTGGAAGATATTATTATTCATTGGATTTGGGGTAGTCTTCTTAGTTATTAGTTATTATCTGCAAATACTATGGAAACCTAAATTAGATGAAGATGAAATGATAGAGCAATAAGATGATTTTGATAAAGAGTTAAAAAATATAGTTAAAAGAACCCGACCATTAATGGTCGGGTTTTTGATGATTAATAAGGGATTTAGCTCTATGATTTAAAGATTAATTTTTGTTTTTAGTAATTATAAAAGTAAGAATCGAATAGAGATTTGTAATATATAGTATTAAAAGATATAAATAATAAAATATCAAACAAATAACAAAAACGCTTATTTTAACTTGGTACAAACTAAATTATCAAAATTTAATAATTAGAGATTTAAAGCTTTGATGCAAATTGGGAGCTGATTTTTTAATAATAAAATCGCTTGACATCTATAATTTTACATGATAGATTAAAAATGCAATTATAAGTAAAATTTTAAAATAAAATGATTTTAATTACAAACTTGCTTATATTTTTAGACTAAGAAATAAGAAAAAAATTATCAGGATAGAATAGGGAGGGTAATAATGAGTAATGATTTTTCTTTGATTTTACCAGAGGATAGAGAGCTAAAAGAGAAGATTGAGGAAGAAAATAGTGTTCCTAAAGAGGAATTAACTGAACTTGAAAAGCAATCTGAAGACTTTATTGAAAGCTTATTAATGCTAAATGATAAAGAAGTAGAAGAAAGAGATATAGCGATTAGCAATATTGATAAGCTTGGAATAGATGTGCAGAAAGAAAGTTCATTAAATAGTGCCAAGTTAAAGACATCTGTTCAGAGTATTTCTGCAAAAAGTTCAGATGGAGAAAGAGTAGCTAATTCTTTATTAGAACTAAAGTCTACTGTAGAAGATTTAGATCCAAGTGATATTGATTTTACAAAAAGAAGCAAGGGAATATTTAAAATTTTCAATCCAGTGAATAAATACTTTGATAAATATAAGAGTTCAGAAGAAATAATTAATAAGATTATAGAAAGTTTGGAGAAATCTAAAGGGATATTAAAAAGAGATAATATTACTTTAACTTATGACCAAGAAGATATGTATAATTTGACTAAGAGATTAAGTAAATATATAGAAATGGGTAATTATATTGATAAAAGGTTATCAGTAGAAATAGAATCTATAAGAGATGAAGATAAAAGGAAATTTTTAATGGAAGAGATACAATTCCCTCTAAGACAAAGGGTAATGGACTTACAGCAACAACAGTCTATAAACCAACAAGGGATATTTGCGATAGAAATTATAAAGAAGAATAATAAGGAATTAATTAGGGGAATAGATAGAGCAAAGATGGTCACAGTAAATGCTTTAGAAATAGCGATAATAGTTTCTCAAGCTCTTGCAGATCAGAAACTTGTATTAGATAAGATAAACGCTTTAAATGCTGCTACCAATAATTTAATAGCTGGGACTGCTGAAAAATTAAAAGAACAGGGAATTGAAATTCAAAAGCAAGCTTCTTCATCTATGTTGGAAGCCGATAAATTAAAAGAGGCTTTTAAAGACATAAATGATGCAATGGATGAAATAACAAGTTTTAGGCTTAAATCTCTACCAAAGATGAAAGAGTCAATAGAAGAGTTTAACGAACTTATTACAGCAGGGGAAGAAAAAATTAAAGGTTTTGCTAAGGCTAAAAATATAAATCTGCTCGATGAAGATAAGATCGATAATAAGAAAGTTAATAATTAAGGAGTATAAAGGTGGATAAGAAAAAAATCATAAAGAAATTGATCCCTTTTGTAATAGCTATAGAAGTTATTTTCTTTTCAGACTCGCTTCAAAAATTTGGACTTGGAATTATAGTAGGAGCGTTATTAGTCGAAGTTTTAAACTTGAGATTAGATAGAACAAAGTTCAAAGCTAAAACTGAAAAATCTCCATTAAAGGATTTGGAAGATATAAAGCTATCAGAAGCTTCAATTTCATACAATAAAGGAATTATAGAGTTCATTGAAGAGTTAAAATTACAATTTAGTGATTTAACAAGTTCTAAATATTATAAAGAAAGTGCTAGGCTGGCTTTAAATCAATTACTCAGGTTAATTGATAAATTTGAAAAGTTTAAAAATATCCTAGATATTAAGCTAGATAAAGAAGAGATAACTTATGAAAGATTTATGAGCGTAACCGAAGAAGTTTATTATAATATTTTAGATAATTTAGAAAAGATAAAGAATATTTATCAATCAATAGAAGATGTTAATCTAGGTTACATAAACTTTAGGATCGATATGTTGGAAAACAAAGCAGATTTAACGACTGAGATGAGAGAAGAGCTTATATCTTTGCAAAAGAGAAAAGGGATGATTTTAGGCGAACTAGATTCTATAGATAGATATCTATCTATTAATGAAAAAGCAATGACAGATATAGATAATATGAAAATAAAATTAGGAAGAGTTAAAACATCTTCAAGTCAGGCCAAGAAGGAGTTTGATTTAAGTATTGCTGACTTACAGAAGATGGCAAATCGAATAAATCAATACGAATATAAGGGCAATTTATGATTTAGAATTAAAAATTTAAAATCAAAGACCGAAGCTCAAAATTTAAAGACAAGGAATTATTGAGACTTGTGGATTTACTCACTACGAGTTTTAGCTTCAGGTTTAAAAATAAATCCTTAAGCCTATGTCAAAAACAATTTCCTAAGAATAAAGAATTGCCTGACACTAAATAGAAAGGAGACATTATGGAATATATTCAATTTGCTTTTACTGGAATCAATATACTACCTTCTATTTTTTTAATTATGGTAATAACCTACTGGCTCTTAATAATATTGGGCATATTCTCCTTTGATACTATAGATTTTGAATTAGACTTAGAGGTGGACTTTTCATCTAATATGTACTTTGATGGTGGAATTGATCCTGAAGAAATAAAATCAGAGCTGGGAACAGTAAAATATTATTCTGTAAAGATATTAAAATTTTTAAATATTGGTGCTGTGCCTATTATGTTTTACGGTACTATTTTATTTCTTGTACTATGGTCTTTGACCATGTTAGTTTATTATACGAATATTTCTCCAAACTCCTTTTTGGGGATTTTAATATTTGTACAGAATTTTATAATATCAATTTTTATAACTAAAGGACTTACAGAGCCATTGAAAGGATTTTTTGCCTCTATGGAAGACAGAAGTGATATTAAGATTATTGGTCAGAGCTGTGTTTTGAAGTCCAGTTTGAATTCTGGAAATATTGCTCAGGCTGAAATTATAGTTAATGGATATCCTATTGTAATTAATGTAAAGTCTTTAGGAGAAAACATTTTGAAGGGTAGTCAAATAATTGTAGTATCAAAAGTTCAAGGGAAAGAACTATATATTGTAAAAGAGAAGTTAAATATTTAATAGAAAGATGAAATAGTTAAATGTTCAACTATTTATGAGTAATTTATTAGCCACAGGATTCAGCCCAATGTCATCAATTTACAATACCATTAATTCACAAATGTTTTGAAAGGGGTTATGTTTTTCCCCTCGCTTGGGATGAAGAGAGGGGATTAAGGGGAGAGTTCGAGGTTTTAAAAACTCACAACTCTCTCTACGGGTCTAACGACCACTCCGTGATAAAAGAAATCTCCTAACCTCTCTCTTATTCTTAAGAGAGAGGAACTTTTCATAAATTTAAGATAATTAACATTAAGTTCTTTTTTATTGCAGTATAGCTTTATGACATTGGGGTCTAGTCTGTGGCGGTATTATAATTTTTTAGATTATTAATAGCTAAGGAGTTTTTTGAGCTGGTGGGAAGTAAGTGAATTTATTTATAAAGTTTATATAAGCTATGTCTCTAAAGATCTTTTATATTAAGATGAGATAAGCTTTTTTTACATAAAAATTATATAGTGTCAAGGAGGAATGTTTAATGTTAAAAATGATATTATATGTTGTTGGAGGAGTGGCCTTTTTAATTTTTATAGCCTTTCCTATATTATTAACACTATTTTATAAGAAAGTAGATCAAGGAACTGCTATTGTAAAGAATGGAATTGGAGGGTCAAAGGTCTCCTTTACTGGAACCTGGATTATTCCGATATTGCACCATTGGGAGAAGATGGATGTATCTATTAAAAAGGTAGAGATCGAGAGAAGTGGCAAAGCTGGACTGATATGTAAAGATAATTTACGAGCCGATATCAAGGTAGCTTTCTTTGTAAGGGTAAATCATACAGAGAAGGATGTACTAAGAGTTGCTAAATCTTTAGGAACTAAAAAAGCATCTGATACTGCTACTTTAATGGAATTTTTTGATGCTAAATTTTCAGAAGCTTTAAAAACAGTTGGAAAGAAATTTGAATTTACGCAACTTTATACTGAAAGAGATACTTTTAAAGAAGAGATTCTTCAAGTGATAGGAACTGATCTTAATGGTTATGTATTAGATGATGCTGCCATTGATTATTTAGAACAGACAAAGGTAGAGAATTTAGATGAGAATAATGTACTTGACTCAGAAGGTATTAAAAAGATTATTGAATTAACTGCAACTCAGGCAATGAAATCAAATGAAATTAAAAGAAATAAAGAGAAGACAATTGTTAAACAAGATGTAAGTGCCAGAGAGGCTGTTTTAGAATTGGAAAGACAGCAGACTGAAGCAGAAGAGAAGCAAAAGAGAGAAATAGCTAATATGAAATCTAGAGAAAATTCTCAAATAAAAATTGTAGAAGAGGAAGAGCGATTAAAAGCAGAAAGAACAAGAATCAAGACTGATGAAGAGATTTCAATTGCTGAAGAGAATAAAGATAGACAGATAATTATTGCTAGAGTATCCAAAGAAGGAACAGAATCTGTACAACAAGAAAGAGCACAAAAAGAGACAGAAATAGAAAGAACAGAACGAGAGAAAGTAGTTTCTCTTGCCAAAATAGCTAAGGAAAAGGATTTAGAAAAAGAGAAGAAGAGTATGCAAGAAGTAGTTAGAGAAAGAGTAATGGTTGAGAAATCAGTAGCAGAGGAAGAAGAGAAGATAAAGGATACTATAGAGATAGCTCAGGCTAATAGAGATAAGCAGGTAAATGTTACAAAGGCTGAAAGTGATGCAGAAGTTAAGGCAATTGACAAGATCAAACTTGCTGAGGCAGAAAAACAAAGTGCTCAAGAATTAGCTGAAAAAGAGGTTATAATGGCAGATACTGAACTAAAGACCTCCCATAAGAAGGCTGAGTCTATTAAGATTATGGCAGATGCTAAGGCAGAGGAAGCTTCAGTACAAGGAATCTCTGATTCTAGAGTAATGAAAGCACAGGCAGAGGCCTTTGAAGCAGAAGGTGCTTCAAAAGCTAAAGTTGAAGAGATGCAAGCAGCAGCAGAAGCTAAAGCAATTAAAGTTAAAGGTGAATCAGAAGCACAAGTAACTAGAGAAAAGGCATTAGCAGAAGCTGAAGGAATTAACAGAAAAGCAGAAGCAATGAAAAAGTTGGATTCTGTAGGAAAAGAGCATGAAGAGTTTAAATTAAAACTAAATAAGGATAAGGAAGTAGAACTAGCAGAGATAGGTATTAAAGCAGAGATAGCAAGGGCACAAGCAGAAATAATGAAAGACGGATTGAAGAATGCTAATGTTGATATCGTTGGTGGAGACTCAATCTTCTTTGATAAGCTAATAAATTCAATTAGTGCTGGAAAGCAAGTTGATAGATTGGTTAATAATTCTAATGTCTTAACCGATGTAAAGGATACATTTTTTAATGGAGATATAGATAATTTTCAAAAGCAGTTAAAAACTTTAATCAATAGTTTTAATGTTGATACTGAAGCAATAAAGAACCTTACAATTTCTAGTGCTATAATGAAATATATGGATGATTCTAATGGCACTCCAAGCACAGCTATAACTAAGATCTTAGATAAAGCTAAAGAACTTGGAGTAGAAAATGATCCAATAAAATCAATAATTGGGTAAGGGGATAGATATAGATATGGGGGAAGAAGTTAAGCAAGAAAAAAAACAGGAGAATTTTGCTTCTTACAATGTTATTAGAAATAGATTAACTGAAAGAACTAAAGAGTTAAAAGAAAAATTAGAGAAATTAGATCAAAAGAGAATAGAGATATATGGCGAAATAAAAAACACCTTAAAGAAGAGTGAAGCTATAGTTACAGAAAATAGTTGTATCCCTAGAGATATAGTCCCAGTAGGAAATAAAGTTATTTTGGGATATAATGTTCACTTAGGATTAAAGTCAGAAAGTAAATTGAGTGATGTATTTTCTATATATACTTATAATGGCGATAGATTTGTTCGTGAAGATTATTCTTTATTAAATGATAAGCAATTTAAAAGTGATTTTAAAGAGTTGTATAAATATTATAAAGATAGTTTTTTTACGAAATTTCATGAGAAAGATAATTTTATTTATATGGTCTTTCAAAATGGAGATAAGGTAGATGATATCAAGAGTTTTAAATGGGTAATCAAAGAAGATAAAAGTATAGAGTATTTGGGTAATAGGTTTAGTCATGAGATTTTATATCCTACCCAACAAGAAATAGAATGGAAAATAACTACAAGAGAAGACCAGGTTGCTGGTCTTCATCCCCATATTTCCATTGAAGATCGTATATTTGTAGAAACTATTGGTGGGACGTTAACCTTAAAGATAGAGGATAATACAAATTCTGGAGAAGGTATTTATGCAGAAGAAGTAGAGCAAAAAGATCAAAAGCTTGATGATGCTGATATCTTCTATTCTATAGTAGGAAATCTTATTTTACTTAAGATAAAACCCTACCAAGAAGAGAATTATAGATATATTGTCTTTAATGAGAAGACGAAGGAAGTACAGCGGATAGATTCTATAGCAAAATCAGTAGTTTTATTGCCAGAAGACCATGGAATAATCTTTCCTGATGGTATCTTTTTACAAGCAGGAGGTTTTAAAAAATTTCAAGTAGATTATCAGAATGTAGTCTTTCAAAATAAAAAAGCTTCTATAAATGGTGAAGACTATCAATATATCTTCTATGATATAGTAACAGGAGAGTACTATATTCATAATTATAATATAATTCATCAAGATATTGAAACGCCAATAATTTGTAATGGATATTCACATTTTGATAATGGAGAATTGATTATCTTTAAAGCAGGACAAGAGCCTAAAAGAAATCATACCATTCAAATTTGGCAGACTTCCTTTGTAAAAGATATATTAGAAGAAAAGGATGAGAAGAAGGACGAATTCTTATATAATATCGGAAATAAAGAGATAGTTAGATTGATGGCTGATTGTTATTCGCTTTATAGCTTATCTCAAAAAGATGATAGCTACTATGGTTTATATGTAGATATAGTAAAAGATGCTGAAAATATTATCAATAATTATTTCTGGCTAGACAAAAAGGAAGCCTTTAATATAAAAGAGTCACTGCTTAAAATTAAAGAAGCAGGGGCAATTGCGATTAAAGAGTTTGATAAGGTTACTAAGATTAAAGAGAATACAACTAATAGCTATAATGAGGTCAAAGAGAAGGTCGAGGATATTAGTAAAGCTATTGGCTATACTAGCTTTGAAAATATCAATGACTTTGTAAAATATCTGACTAAAATAAGAAAGGTCAGAGGAGAGATCTCAGCACTTAAGGATTTACAATTTATTGATGAGAAGAAGGTTGAAGATCTATCTAAAAAGATAAAAGAGAAGAATGATAAATTATCATTGGATTGTACTAATTTTCTCCTCAAAGATGAAAGCTTAAATCCTTATATTGAAGAGGTAAAGTCCATAGAGAATAATTTAACTACAGTTGAAAAGCTTGTAGATGGAAAAGAACTGAATCAAAAGATAGTCAAAGTATCAGAAGAATTAGAAATGCTAATTAATATAGTAAATACTTTAAAGATTGAAGATGCAACTAAGACTTCTGAGATAATCGATAAGATTTCTGTGCTTTTTTCCAATTTGAATCAAAGTAAATCTAAATTAAAGAATAAGATAGATAATTTGAATGCTAGAGAAAAAGAGGCGGAGTTTTATTCCAAGCTGAATTTGTTGACTCATTCTGTATCCAACTATTTAGATTTATCTACTAATGTAGAAAAAACCGAAGATTATATGTCCAAAATAATAGTTCAGATTGATGAGTTAGAAAGTAAATTTTCTGATTTTGATGAATTTTTAGTAATGTTAACTGAAAAAAGGGATGAAGTAATCTCAACCTTTGAGTCCAAAAAGCAACAATTAATTGAAAAGAAGAATAAAAAGATAGATTCTTTGAGTAATGCTGCCGATAGAATCTTTAAAAGTTTGAAAAACAGGGTAAAATCTTTTGAAGAAGTAAGTTCTATTAATGAACTATTATCAACTAGCCCTATGGTAGATAAGATAAGAGATATTATAGAACAGTTGATAGAGCTTGGTGATAGTACTAAAGCCGATGATATTGAAAATAAGTTAAAGTCTTTAAAAGAGTCGAGTATTAAGCAATTAAAGGATAAAAAGGAACTATTCTTAGATGAGAATACTATTAAGTTTGGGAATAATCATTTCCTTGTAAACAATCAAAAGCCTGAGCTTAGTCTACTTAAAAAAGAGGATGGATTCTATTTTCATATTTCTGGTACCGACTTTTGGGAGCAGGTAGATGCAGAAGAATTTAGCAATTATCAAGAGGTTTGGGACCAGAAAGTTATCTCTGAAAATGAAGAAGTATATCGAGGAGAGTTTTTAGCATATAATATCTTTAAAAATTATCAAGAGAATAATTCTTTAGAAGAGTTGTATCAAAAAGATGAACAGACTTTAAATAGGATTATAAAAGAGTATATACAAGAGCATTCTAATGAGTATTATACTAAAGGTGTTCATGATCATGATGCGTATAAAATATTATCTACTCTAGTTAATATATATTGGGAGTTAGAATTAGCTTCTTATAACCCAAAAGTTAGAGCTGTAGCCAATTTATTTTGGCAATTTGGCTTAATTCAAGAAAGAAAAGAGAAGCTTCAAAATAGATTAAAGACTGTAAATATGATCTCAAAATATTCTAAACGTGGCTTAATAGAAGGATTTATTCCAAGTCTAGCTAAAGAGGTAGAATCTTTTGTAGATGAAAATCCCTGGATAGAGACTGATGATAATCAAAAAATTGCTGAATATTTAGCAAAAGAGATAAGTCAGAATGAAACTTTTGTATTGAGTGTAGAAGCAGCAGAGATATATGAGAATTTTGATAACTTTTTAATCTCAAAGGGAGGAAAAAAAGACTTCAAAAAATCCTTAGAGAATTTAAGTGATGACTTAGAAGGAAGATATATTTTAGTGAATGAATGGGTTCAATCTTACTTATATGAAGAAGAGTTAGAGTTTAATGACTATATCTATGAAGTCTTAGTGAGTTTAATCTTAGGTGACTATTCCAATCGACGAGCAATTAATAAAAAATCAGAAATGATTATAGATAAGTTAGTAGGTACTCATAAGGTGATTGATAATGGTAAATATCAAATTAATCTGATAGATTTTCTTCATAAGTTAGATAATTTCAAAAATAAGATTATACCACAATATCAAAAATTCCAGCAATTAAAATTTGCTAAGATTGAAGAGATAAAAAATAAAATTAATTTTAATGATTTACAACCTAAGGTCTTAACCTCCTTTGTAAGAAGTAAGTTAATAGACCAAGTTTATCTACCTTTAATCGGTGATAATTTAGCAAAACAGATAGGTACAGCAGGAAAGAATAAGAGAACTGATAACATGGGGATGTTACTAATGATATCTCCACCAGGTTATGGTAAAACTACCCTAATGGAGTATGTTGCTAATAGATTGAGTATGATGTTAGTCAAGGTGAACTGTCCAACAATTGGTCATGGTGTTACTTCTCTTGATCCAGCAGAAGCTAAAAATGCAGGGGCGAGAGAAGAGTTGAAAAAATTAAATTTAGCCTTTGAACTTGGAAATAATGTAATGATTTATTTAGATGATATCCAGCATTCAAACCCAGAATTTTTGCAGAAGTTTATCTCTTTGTGTGATGGGCAGAGAAAGATTGAAGGTGTTTATAATGGGGTTAGTAAGACCTATGAGTTTAGAGGTAAGAAGGTTGCTGTGGTAATGGCAGGAAATCCTTATACTGAAAGTGGTGATAAGTTTAAGATTCCTGATATGTTAGCAAATAGAGCTGATGTTTATAACTTAGGTGATATGTTAAGGGAGAATGAAGAGGCCTTTAAGCTCAGTTATATAGAGAATGCTGTTACTTCAAATACTTACTTAAATAATATCTATATGAAAGATTCTGGAGATATTTATAAATTGATTCAAGCTATTGATACTGGAGATAGGGGAGATATTGATTTAAATGGAAGCTATACTGAGGAAGAAATAGAAGAGGCTTTAAGTGTATTAGAAAGCTGTCTGAAGATAAGAGATGAAATTTTGAAGGTAAATATGGAGTATATTTATTCCTCATCTCAAAGTGATGAATACAGAACAGAACCACCATTTAAATTACAAGGTTCTTATAGAAATATTAACAAAATAGTAGAAAAAGTAGTTCCAATTATGAATGACAATGAAATCAAGGGATTAGTAGAGAATAGTTATATTAATGATGCTCAGACTTTGGCAACTGAAGCAGAAGCAAGTTTGTTGAAATTCTATGAGATCAGTAATAGAATGACAGAAGAACAACAGCAGAGATGGCAAGAGATAAAAGAGATATATCTTAAGAAAAAATCAGAAAAAGATGGTCAAAATGTAATACAAGTAATTCAAGAATTAAATCAGATAGGAGAAAGTCTTAAGTTAATAGGAAATAGCATGAAGTAAGGATTAGTAGTGAAAATTAAATAAGAAAAATAAAGACTGCTGATATGAACGTTCATATCAGCAGTCTTTATTTTTTGAGTATAAATTTAATTAATGATTTTATGGGATATTAGTTAATATTCTTATTTATTAAGATAATAGAATTGTATATTAGCTAGAGTTTTAAATCATCAGTCCTCTTAACTTCTTTCACTAATTGATTTTTATAGGCATAAGCTAATGCAAATCAGAGAATATATTTTCTATTGAAAGGAGGGGAGTCTATGAATATTAACCTTAATATATTGCATTGGGTTTATTTGCTTTTTATCTTATTTATTGTGGGAACCATGGTTCGAAAAAGAGATACTACCTTGGTATGCTTAATTGGAGTATTTATGTTGGGACTTTTAGCTACAGGTTCTTTATCTCAATCAGTAATTGGTGTATTTAGTAGTTTGATTTACGCTATTAAAGAGTTAATGGGTACTATTTTGATTATTTCAATTGTTTATGCTATGAGTCAGGTGCTTCAAGATACAGGAATCAATGAAGTTATGATCTCACCTTTTACTAAATTTATAAAGACTCCGACTTTAGCCTATTGGGTTATTGGTATTTTAATGATGCTTATATCTTTGTTCTTCTGGCCATCTCCAGCTACAGCATTAATGGGAGCTGTCTTATTACCTGTAGCAATTAAAGTAGGGCTGCCACCTATTGGAGTAGCTATTGCTATGAATTTATTTGGGCATGGTATTGCTCTATCTAGTGACCTGGTAATTCAAGGAGCTCCCAAGTTAACAGCTGATGCAGCTGGTATTCCCGTCGCTGATGTAATAAGTGCAAGTATTCCCCTAGTATTAGTTATGGGCTTTGTAACCACTTTAACAGCTTTCTTATTTTTAAGGCATGATATGAAAAAGGGTCTATTAAAGATTAAAGCTGGAGATTTTGATAGTAATAGTGAAGATCAGAGTAATAATAAGTCTTTTAAAAGAATTTTATCAACAAATATCAAAAGAATATTAGCAATTTTAATTTTTATATTGTTTACTATAGATATAATAGTTATGGTCTTGGCTAACTTACAGGGGGGAGATGCTACTGCTTTAATTGGTGGAACCTCTATATTTATTTTTACTTTGATTACTTTATTAGCGTATAAAAATGAAGGTTTAGAAGAAATAACAGAATATTTGATTAAAGGTTTACAGTTTGGTTTTAAAGTCTTTGCCCCTGTAATTCCAATAGCAGCATTCTTTTATATGGGGGATATGGGGTTTGTATCAGTATTTGGTAATGTCTTACCAGAAGGTTCTACTGGTTTAGTCAACGATTTAGGAGTTGTTTTAGCCCAAACTGTACCTCTTAACAAAGCTATTGCCTCTATAACTTTAACAATTGTAGGTACCATTACTGGTTTAGATGGTTCAGGATTTTCAGGTATTTCTTTAGCAGGTTCTGTAGCAAAATTATTTGCTACAGCTATTGGCTCAGGAATAGATACTCTCACTGCTTTAGGTCAAATAGCAGCTATTTGGGTAGGAGGTGGTACTTTAGTACCATGGGCAATTATTCCAGTAGCGGCTATTTGTGATGTAAGCCCTTTTGAATTAGCTAGAAGAAATTTAGTACCAGTTGTAATTGGTCTTGTAGTAACAACAATAGTGGCAATCTTCTTGTTATAGAATAGATTAAAATTTTTAATCCATTAATTATCAATTCTACATTGTCAACTACACCTTCCTTTGATATAATTAAGCAAACTAATATATTCGAGCAGAAAGGATGGAGTAGGATGAAATATATCAGTACACGGGGAAATTATGAAGGGGTTAGTGCAGCAGAAGCAATTCGTTTAGGGATGGTACCTGAAGGGGGATTATTTGTACCTGAAACTGTACCAGCTTTTAGTCAAGATGAGATTTATCAGATGAATGAGCTTAATTATCAAGAGATTGCTTATCAAATATTAGAAAAATTCCTAACAGATTATAGTCAAGAAGAATTAAAAGAGGTTATTGAGGCAGCATATAATGAAAATAGTTTTGTAGATCAGGATATAGCTCCAGTTGTGAAGTTAGATGATAATCTGTACATATTAGAGCTATGGCATGGTCCAACAGCTGCTTTTAAGGATATGGCATTACAAATATTACCACATCTGTTAGTAAAGGCTATTAATAAGTCTGATTCAGATAAAGAGGTTGTAATTCTAGTTGCTACCTCTGGAGATACTGGTAAGGCGGCTTTAGAAGGTTTTAAGGATGTAGATGGAATAAAGATTATTGTCTTCTATCCTGATGATGGAGTTAGTAAGGTGCAAGAAGCTCAGATGTTGACAACAGAAGGTGATAATACTGTAGTTGTTAGTGTTGAAGGTAACTTTGATGACTGTCAAAGTGCTGTTAAGGAGATCTTTGCTGATAAAGAATTTAACAATTTAATCAATCAAAACAATTATCAATTTTCTTCAGCTAATTCTATTAACTGGGGTAGATTAGTACCACAGATTATTTATTATTTCTCAACCTATGCATATTTACTAAGAGATGAAAGCATAAGTAAAGGAGAGAAGATAAATATTTCTGTACCAACAGGTAACTTTGGTAATATCCTAGCAGCTTATTATGCTTCACAGATGGGATTAGCAGTTAATAAATTTATCTGTGCATCTAATACAAATAAGGTTTTGACGGATTTTCTAAATACAGGTATTTATGATATTAATCGTGATTTTCATAAGACGATCAGTCCATCAATGGATATTTTAATTTCTTCTAATTTAGAAAGATTTTTATTTGAGATGACTGGACATGATGCTGATAAGATTAATCAATGGTACAAAGATTTAAAAGAGACTGGAAAATTTGAGGTTGATGAAGCTACTAGAAAGAAGATTCAAGGTCTTTTTGTAGGGGAATGGACTACAGAAGAGGAGACGCAAGATATAATTACAGAAGTTTTTAAAGAATATGATTATACTTTAGATACTCATACTGCTGTAGGAGTTGATTCTTATCAAAAGTATGTAGAGGAAACAAGGGATAATACAATAACAATAATTGATTCTACAGCAAATCCTTATAAGTTTAGCAAGTCAGTACTTGAAGCTTTAGAGGGAGATGTTGCAGCAGAGAATGAATTTAAGATCTTAAAGAAATTAAATGAAGTAACTGGATTAGAGATTCATCGAGGATTAAAAGGATTGGAAGAGAAAGAGATTAGACATAATAGAAATTGTAATACTACAGCAATTAAAGCAGAGGTTAAGGATATTTTAGGAATATAATATTTAATTCGGATAGACCCTGGCAGGGTCTATCTTTTTTTGTATATTTGTAATCAGTTACTATGCACCATTACTTTCTTAGTCCACTTTCTACTACGCCACCTAAGTAACATACAGATTCCTCTAATCCATTCATCAAGAGCCAACCCTACCCAGATACCAGGAAGTCCATAGCCCAAAACTACTCCAAAGAAGTATCCACCTAAAACTGCAACCCCCCACATAGAGATAATGGCCATCACCACAGGGAAAATTACATCACCAGTACCCCGTAAACTGTTAATAAGTACAACATTAAAATTTCTTCCTGGTTCCAAAAAGGCATCTATCATCAGAATTGAAGATCCTAACAGTATAATTTTGGGGTTATCGGTATAAAGGCTCATAAAAAAACTTCCAAAAAAGAATATCACTATACTACCTAAGGTTGTAATAAGCATAGAAATTTTAAGGTTATTAATACCAGTTTTATAAGCTGCATCTATTTGATTGGCCCCTACCAGCTGGCCAATCATTATTTGACTTGCTTGTCCAATAGCTATTGAAAATAGCATGACAGACCAACCTATTGTCCAAACATAAGTTCTTGTTATATATGGTAATTCACCAAGGTTGATCAGTATAATGCTCATGATTACTGTCTGAGATACGTTATATGACATATTTTCCATCGCTGCTGGAAATCCTACTTTAAATAGTTTCTTAAGTACTTTCATTGGTTTCTCCTTTAAATGAGAGAATATAGTTACTGGTAATAGCTTTTTAAATAAGAAGATAAAAGCAGCTACTGTTGCCACTATTCTACTGAAAGTAGTTGCTATTGCCACACCTTTAACACCTAAAATTGGTGCCCCAAATAAACCAAATATAAAGATTGCATCACCCAAAATATTTATAACATTCATAGCAACAGTTATCATCATCCCTTGTTTAGCATAACCATGACTTCTAATAATAGCAATTAAAGGACTTAATAGTGCTTGGAAGAATAATACTCCACCTACAATTTCAATATACTCAGAAGCATACTTCATCAAGTCTGAAGTAACTCCCATTTTAGTCAATATGTATTCTCCAGCAAAAATCATACTAATGCTTATAATCAATCCTATTAACAGATTTACAATAAGAGATATAGCACTTATCTTTTCAACTTCTTGTGTTCTTCTTGCTCCAATATTCTGAGCTACTAAAACCGCTGTTCCTGCTGAAATTATTGCAAATACTAAATTTAAATTAGCAATTATCTGATTAGCTGCTCCTACGGCACCAGCAGCCCTATCATCAAATTGACTTAACATAAATATATCTGCTATTCCCAGTAGCATAAATAGTAAAACCTCAATAAAAATAGGTCCTGCAAGTTGATATAATTTTTTTCTTTTCTCCATATTATCCCTTCTATCTTATATTTTATTAGCTTCTTATAATCACTTATATTTATTATATTAAAATTAAATTTGCTCACTAGAAATATTATTTTATATGTCACTAAATTTAGAAAGTAGATTATAAGAAATTGATCATTTTTTGGTCATAAATCATATTATACACAAATTATCTTAAATCCTCAATTATTAATCTATAGTTCTTCAATTCATTTATAATTGATCTTTTTAACTTTAAATTTTATCTCAATTTGCTGATTGATAGCGCATCTATAATTAGATTATCTCTACTAAGTTCTAAACTATCTACTCTACCTATCAATATCTTTATAGTAGAAAAGGAGTCTATATTCACCTTTAAAATTTATCATTGTAATCTATTTTTTAGGTATTAACCATTTTTGAGAGATTAATTTTAGTAAATAAATTTACATAAAAGCTAATAAGCAGGAAGCTGGATAACTAAATTTTCTAAATGACAAGTGGTCAGATTGATAGTTAAAAGGTTTACTTTATTAAAATCAAGTTTTGACCAGATTTTGGTCTGCTTTAAAAAGATTATTTAGTTATAGTCCATTTTGTTGTTTAATCCGACTAATGCCAATAAATTTATATATATACAACAAGATAATCATTTGACATTTATAAAAATGGCTGATAAAATAATTTGTGGTTGAAAATGAAAATGATTTTCGTTTCAGGTTAAAAAGGTTTATTCTTAAAATTTTCTTATATGATGAATTAAAAATATTAAGTGTTATTATGATTGTATTTTACTTTGAAGATGGAGGTAAGTAATATGAATATTTATATGTTATTTCAAAAAGGTGGGGTTTTTATGTACCCATTATTAATTTGTTCTACCATAGTTTTAGCTATTGTTTTAGAGCGATGCTATTATTTTAGTAAAGTAAAAGATTGCTCTGACAAGACACTAGAAGAGGTTGAACAGTTAGTTTATCAACATAGAACCTTAGAAGCTAAGGAAGTTTGCGAAGATACTAATTGTCCAGTTTCTCAGGTTCTAAGTACTGGAATTAAAAATTACCAGAAACCACGGGAAGAACGAGATAGAATTTTACAACGAATAGGCTCCAAAGAGCTACAAAAGATGGGTAAGAATATTAGAGGTTTAGGGATTATAGCCCATGTATCTCCGTTGATTGGTTTATTGGGAACTGTGACTGGTATGATCAAAGCTTTTATGAAGATTTATGAATTAGGAGGAAGTGTTGATCCTAGTGTATTGGCTGGAGGAATATCAGAGGCTTTAATTACTACTGCTGCTGGCTTAACAGTTGCTATTCCGGCTATGTTATTCTATCAGTACTTTGAAGGTAAGCTGGATGGTTATTATAACAATATGAAAGAAGCTGTTCAGCTTTTATCAGAATGGTTAGGAGAAAAGCAATCGGAGCTTGGTGAAACTAAGGAGGATATGGAGTATGGATTTTAAGAGACCAAAGGGTGTAGAGATGTCTTTGGATATTTCTCCGTTGATTGATGTTGTATTTATGCTCTTGCTTTTTTTTATGTTAACCTCTAACTTTGTAACTGATAGTGGTATTGAGCTTAAGTTGCCAGAAGCGACAACTGGAGAGAATCAAGAGCTGAATGAGCCATTAGTAATCTATGTCGATCAGCAGCAACAGATTTTTTTAGATCAACAAGAATTGAAAATTGAGCAATTACATAATTTACTTACTCAAAAACTAGTAGATAAGCAATCAAAAAAGGTTGTACTTAAAGCAGATAAAAGTGTTCCAATGGGTTTTGTAGTAAAGATAATGGATATTGCACGACAGTCAAATGGGGAAGACTTAGTCATCTCTACTGAGCAAGTAGCAGGTGTGAGCGATGGAGGGAAATGATAATTTTATTCGACCAGCTTTGTTGCTTGCTCTTGTAATCCACTGTTTATTGATAGGTTTAGCATGGAAATTTCATGATGATTCTTCCACTGTGGTAGAAATTCCAACAGAAATGTCTATCGAGTTTGCAGCAGCACCAGCTCCAGAGCGGGTTGGAGAAAATAGTCCATCCTCTACAAATATGGAAGAGATTGTTGAAAAGCCAAAACCTATTTCTGAAGAGGTAGAGGAAGTGGTTGAAAAGCCAAAACCTATTTCTGAAGAGGTAGAGGAAGTGGTTGAAAAGCCAAAACCCATTTCTGAAGAGGTAGAGGAAGTGGTTGAAAAGCCAAAACCTGTTTCTGAAGAGGTAGAGGAAGTGGTTGAAAAGCCAAAACCTATTTCTGAAGAGGTAGAGGAAGTGGTTGAAAAGCCAAAACCTATTTCTGAAGAGGTAGAGGAAGTGGTTGAAAAGCCAAAACCTATTTCTGAAGAGGCAGAGGAAGTGGTTGAAAAGCCAAAACCTGTTTCTGAAGAGGTAGAGGAAGCGGTTGAAAAGCCAAAACCTGTTTCTGAAGAGGTAGAGGAAGTAGTCAAGGAGTCTGAATCAATTACCGAACAAGTAGCAGAAGAAAGAGCACAGAAGTCAAGGCCAATTGCCAATAATCAAAAACAAACAACTAAAGAAGTTGACAACTCTTTAGCTCAAAATAGTGTGCAAAAACAAGAGATTTCTGAAAGCTATTTCCAGATGGTGCTAAGAAGGATTGCTGCTGCTAAGCGTTATCCGCAATATGCAAGGGATCAAGAGTTTGAAGGAAAGGCTTTAGTAGAGTTTGTGATTAGGAGTGATGGAAGGTTGGAAAAATCAAGAGTGGTTAATTCCTCAGGATATCCAAGTCTTGATCATGAAGCCATAGCTACCTTAAAGAGGTCGGCACCTTTTCCACCGATACCTAAAAGAAGTGGTAATAATCTGGTTACAATGCGTGTTGCTATTGTGTTTGAGTTGAAATAACTATTTGTAATAACTTACATAAGGAGTGTTAAATGTTTTAGTATATACAAAGTGATAAGAATTTGATATTTTTGTCACAGGTTTTCACCGATTAAAATCAAATAATAATTAGTTTTTTATACCATAAGAGTACTTTCTCAAGAAGTAAAGGGCAACTGCTTTCAGGGGCTGTGGATAATTATATGATTTCTTTTTTGTGTTATATATATTACTCTTTTTTAAAGTGCTATTTAAAGTTTGCTATCAAAAATAATTAGGAGGAACTAAAATTGAAAAACTATAGAAGGATTTTAGCATCAATTTCTTTATTTTTCTTATTGATTGGTTTAACAACAACAGCAGTTACTGCTGAGGAGAGTGGCTCTGATGAACAGGAGTATACTCTGGTAGTTACTGCTAACCGAATTGCTGTTAAGGAGACAGAGGCTGGAGCTGATGTAACTGTAATTACTAGTGAAGATATTGAAGAAGGTGGATTTGTCAATTTAGAACAAATTTTAAGTGAATCTAATGTGAATATGGAGACTGATCCTACAGGTTCTACTCCAATACTAAATGGTGATCGAAGAGTATTAGTGATGATAGATGGTCGTCGAATGAACTGGGATTTTGTTGTAAAGAGTGGTAGTAAAGGGGGGGTAGATTTTAATAATATCCCTATTGAAAATATTGAACGGATTGAGGTTGTTCGAGGAGCTGGTTCTTCATTATATGGTAGTGATGCTGTAGGTGGTGTAATTAATATTATTACCAAGGAAGCAACTGAACCAAGAGTCTCCTTCTCCCAAGAGACAGGAAGCTGGGGATTTATGAAACATAGTCTGACTGCAGAGAATAAATTTGATAATGGATTAGGTTTTTATATTACTGGAGAAGTAAAAGAACAAGATGATTTTGAGTATAAAGAGGCTAAGACCGGTAAAATCAAGACGATGGATCAAAGTTATTATGACCAGAAATCTTTAACTCTAAGCTTAGATCAGGAGTTAAACAATCAACGTTCTTTATCATTGCAATTTGATTATACAGATCGTAATTTTGGCTTTAGTTGGGCACCAGAAGGTTATTCTAGTGGTGATGTTTATTATTATCCTGATGGAAATGGAACATCGGTAGATAATAATATTGCCTTAACTTATAATTTAGGAAGTGATAGTTTAGTCCGTATCTATCGTAACTCCTCTAAGAAGGAGATTGATTATGGTAATGGTTCTGGCTATGATCTTGATAATATTGCTATTGGTGGGGACTGGCAACAAAGTTCAACATTAACTGACTCTCACAAATTAGTTTATGGTACAGAGTGGAGACAGACAGACTCTGATTATAGTAGTCAGGGAATTAATAACTCTTATATTACTAAAGCTCTGTATTTGCAAGATCAATGGCAAGTAACAGATCAATGGACTTTAACTGCTGGAAGTCGTTATGATGATCATAGTATTATTGGAGGACATAGCACTTCAAACCTAACAGCTAATCGTGAAATTAATAATGATACTAATTTTTATCTATCCTGGGGGCAGTTTGTAAAAGCTCCTTTAGTTGAAGATCTTTTTTCTGATACTCAATGGATGGTTGGGAACCCAGATCTTAACCCAGAGACTGGAGATACTATAACTTTAGGTTTAAATACAGAATTAGGTAAAGGGACTAAGCTACAAACTAGTATTTTTAGTAGCCAATTAGAAGATGCTATCAGTTATGGAACTAGTGATGATGGGAGAACATTAGCAATTAATATTGATCGTCAGAAAAAGTATGGTTTTGATCTTAATTTAAGCTGCCAGCTATCATATCGTTGGAATCTAGCGATGGGATACTCTTATTTAAAGATTGAAAATAAAGATGGTGCTGATAGCGATTATTATGAAGATCTTGATAATAGTACACCACATGGTTATCATATGAAGCTTCGTTATGATCAGGATTTATGGAATGCTGAATTAGCTTTACAAGGTGCTAATGGGCGCAGCTTAGAAAGATTTACTTCAGAGTCTTATTTAACTGTAGATATGAGAGTTAATTATCATCTTGATAATAAGACTAAGCTTGTTTTAAAGGGGAATAACTTAACTAACGAAGCCTATGAGGTAAGAAGTAGTGGTAGTAGTGGTTGGGTAACACCTGGTGCTTATGCTATGCCTGCTAGAAATGTCTACTTAGGTATAGAACGAAAATTCTAGAATTATTTTTATGAAGATAGTAATTAATGATAAGTAAATAGTCAAAATCAAAAAGTCTATTTAGTCAAACTCATCTTTAATTAAAGGTGAGTTTGACATTTAAACTATTATAGATAATAAAGTTGAGAGGTAATCCCTAAAAAAAAAAGGTGATGTTAGGATGAAAAAGATAAGAATTATTAGTTTTGTTCTATTAGCTTTAATTGTTCTTAGTGGATGTCAAAATCAAGCTACAGACAACATTAAAGATAATAAAGGGGCAGATAAAAGAAGAATAGTTAATACAATAACAGGAGAGGTTTTCATACCTGCCAATCCACAGCGCATTGCTGACATATCAGGTTCTAGCGAGGAATTATTACTTATGAAACAAAATTTAGTTGCTACAGCAAATACTGATCCTTATAATACAAGTGAGTTTCCAAGTTATATTGAAGACCAAATGAAAGAGGTAAAGATTGTTGGTTTTTCTATGATGGATACAATGGATATTGAAGGAATTTTAGAGAGTAATCCAGATTTGATTATTATGAGCAGACGGCAAGAGAAGATCTATGATCAGTTAAAGAAGGTTGCTCCAGTAGTTATGATAAAAGACTATGCTAATGATTGGAAAAATAAAATGAATGAATTGGCTAGATTATTTAAACAAGAAGAGCAGGTTCAAAATTGGCTAGAGGATTATGATAACAAGGCTCAAGATATAGCCAAAAAAATTATTAAAGCAAAAGGTGAGCAGACTTACTTAACAGTATTAGCTAGTGGTGGTCAATTTTATATCTTTAGTAATGGCGGTATTGGTGCAATTATTTATGAGGATATGAAATTAGCTAAGCCAGCTAACCTTCCTGATCAAAAAGGAATAAGTCTACCAGTTGTAACTATGGAAGGTCTATCTGAAATTGATGCTGATCATATCATAGTTATAGCAACAAAAGGAGCTAAAAAGGACTTAGAAAGAAGCTCAGTCTGGAAGAGTATTAGAGCTGTTAAAGAAGGTAATGTCAGTATTTTTGAGAGTACTCCATACTTTGGTCAAGGCTATAATCCAATTGGTAGAAAGCTATTATTAGACATAATAGCAGAGAAATTATCAAAATAAATAGAAGTATATAGGGGTGAGAGCAAAGGAGATAAACACCTTGGTAGTCACTTTTTTAATAAAGAGAGGAATGACAGTAAAGATGGAGATGGTTGAATCTATAAATAATAACAGAAATAAAAGTAGAATAGTGATAAGTTCTCTTTTAATAATAGTTGGTTTACTTATTCTTTGTTTAGGTATAGGAGTCTCAATATCCTTAGGAACTAAGGATATTGGTCTATCTACAGTATTTTCTAGTATTTTTGAGGTAAGAGATGGAGTTGATTCTCAAATTATTAGAGATATCAGAATGCCTAGAGCTTTTTCTGCTGCGCTGGTAGGGTCTTTTTTGGCTGTATCAGGGGCGATTATGCAAGGAATAACTAGAAATCCTATTGCTGAACCTTCTATTATGGGAATTACACAAGGGGCAACCTTTGCAGTAGCTATTGCTTTTGTACTGCAACAGAGTATAGGCAGTGTAGGATTAATGCTCTTGGCTTTTCTTGGAGCCAGTGTTAGTGGGTTATTTATCTATTTTTTAAGTTCTAAATCTGTAAAAGGGATAGATCCAGTAAAGCTTGTTTTAGCAGGAACATCTTTGGGAACATTATTAATCTCACTAGCTACAGCTATGGCGATGTATGCTAATCTATCTCAGCAATTGAGTTTTTGGATTACAGGAGGTCTAGCTGGGGCTCAGTGGTCAGGAGTTAATTTATTATCTATTGTAGGGATTTTTGGTCTATTGGCTGCTATTATTCTTTCCCCAAAAATAACTGTTTTAAGTTTGGGAGAAGAGATAGCCATTGGTCTTGGGGAGAATATTAATAGAATAAGATTTATTGGTATTTTGATTGTAATATTACTAAGTGGAAGTGCAGTAGCAGTAGCAGGAAATATTACTTTTGTAGGATTGATAATCCCTCAGGTTGTAAAGATTATAATAGGTCCAGATTATAGATATATTATTCCATGTTCTTTGGTATTAGGAGCTAATTTATTGGTCTATAGTGATATTATAGCAAGAATGATTAATCATCCTTATGAAACACCAGTAGGTTCTCTAACGGCCTTGATAGGAGTTCCATTTTTTATTTATCTTGTGAGAAGGAGGTCTAGAGGGCTATGATGAGCACAAATAAAAGAGAGAAGTTTATTTTAACTGGAATTATATTGATTACTTTGATTATCCTAACTTTTATCATCAGCTTAAATCTAGGTTCTTTCTCTATAGATACTTGGGATATAATCAAAACTTTACTAGGACAAGGAACAAATAAACAGGAAATTGTAATCTTTAGTATTAGACTACCTAGAATCATTTTAGCAATCCTTGTTGCAACTGGATTAGCTATATCAGGTACAGTATTACAAGCAATTACCAAAAATGATTTGGCTGATCCTGGAATATTAGGTATTAACTCTGGAGCAGCCTTGGCTGTAGTGATATATATCTATTATATGAATGGAAATGTTTATGCTGGAATCAGTAATACCACAATCTTTACCATGCCTCTGATAGCTTTATTAGGGGCTGTATTAGGTTCATTTTTAATCTATACTTTTGCTTGGAAGAAAGGTATTAATGCCACTAGACTTATCTTAATTGGTATAGGTATCAATGCGGCTTTTCAGGCTTTGTTAATAGTCTTTCAATTAAAATTTACTACTCAGGAGTTTAATCGGGTAATGGTTTGGACTAGTGGAAGTATTTGGGGAAGTAATTGGAAGTATGTATTTACAATTCTACCGTGGCTATTATTTTTTATTGTTCTTACTTTTTATAAATCAAGATATCTAGATGTTTTAAATTTAGGTGATGAGCTATCAATAGGCTTAGGAGTTGAAGTTGAAAAAGAGCGAAGAGTACTTTTGCTTGCTAGTGTTGCTTTAGCTGGAGTAGCTACTGCTGTTGCTGGTAGTATTTCATTTTTAGGTCTTATCTCTCCACATATATCAAGAAGATTAGTTGGAGCCAAACATAAAATGTTAATACCAACTGCATCATTAGTGGGAACTTTACTTCTTTTAGCAGCAGATACTATAGCTAGAAATCTGCTAGCGCCTATAGAGTTGCCAGTAGGAATTGTGATGTCGATTATTGGTGTTCCTTATTTTATTTATTTAATGATTAAAGAGTAGTAGAGGTGACTATAGATGAACTGTATAAATACGCAAGACTTATCAATAGCATATGGCGATGTAGAGATTGTAAAAGAATTGAATTTAAAGATTCCTCAGGGGAAGATTACTACTATTATTGGACCTAATGGATGTGGGAAATCGACTATATTAAAGACAATAGCTAGAATTTTAAAGGCCAAAAGTGGTAGTGTTTATTTAAAGGGCAAGGATATTATTACTGAGGATTCAAAGGATATAGCTAAAGTAATGGCAGTCTTACCACAAAGTCCACAAGCTCCTAAGGGTTTGACGGTAGAGGAGTTGATAGCCTATGGTAGGTTTCCCTATCAAAGTGGCTTTGCTAAGCTAAAAGAAGAAGATTATCAAATTATTGATGGTGTGTTAGAGGTAATAGGAATGAAACCCTATAAAGACAGATTATTAGATGAATTATCTGGAGGTCAGAGGCAAAGGGTTTGGATAGCGATGGCATTAGCTCAACAGACAGAAATTCTATTATTAGATGAGCCTACTACATATCTAGATTTAGCACATCAATTAGAGGTTTTAAAGCTATTAGAAAAGTTAAATAAAGTTGAGAAGAGAACAGTCGTCTTAGTAATTCATGAACTAAATAATGCAGCCAGGTTTGCTGATTATATGGTTGCTATCAAGGATGGAAAGATAGTCTGTGATGGAGAACCAGAGGAAGTTATGACAAAATCAAATTTAAGAAAAGTATTTAATATTAATGCTGAAATAGTAACTGATCCTAGAAATAATAAACCTGTCTGTATTACTTATGATTTGATAGAATAAGGATTAGTATTTTTGTACTTTGTTATATATTCAATCAGCATAATATGGAAAAAAGGAAGCATTTAGGTGTTTGAGATTAATAATAGCTGTTAGATAATAATTATTATCTTTAATAGCAAAGGTAAAGTAAATTTTAGGAATATAATATTTAACTAAGGGCAGACCAAAGGGTCTGTCTTTTTTTTATGAATAATACAATCAGCTTGTAACATATTTTACCATTAATTCATAATATAAACTAAAGGAAAGGGGAGGTGATTAGATGACTCAAGAATTAGAAGGTAAAAGAAGAAAGGATTGTAATAATGCTAAAGAAGTAATTAATATTGATAGAGCAATTGGTATTTGTTTTGACTTAGTTATTGAAGCTGATGTTGAAAATATAGAAATTGAAGACTTAGGGCCTATTGAAGATTTTAACAATGATAGAAGAAGATTTTGAGGAGTTTCAAGTTGATTATGAAGTGTAGGGTTTTTCCCTACGCTTCACAACATATAAAAAGGGGGGAGAAGTATGGAGAATTCCAAGGCTTCTACTAGAATTAGGTGTAAGAAATACTTTAAGATTAATTCTGCAGAACCAATTGATCCAGAAGATATTAAAGTAACCTTACAATCACAAGAAGATAATAGTCCTAATGAAGAAGATAATTCACTATTTTTGCCGGCTTTATGGGCTTATTTTCAAGCTTGCCAACAAGGGACATTAAAGGATAATAAACCTGTTCCCTGGGAGGAGATTATAAGGAATTACCTCAAATCACAAACTATAGATACCAGCCAATACTCATTAGAAGAAAAAGAATGGATTATATTTTTAAAGTATATTATGTCAGATAGTAATACAATAGATTGGTCTGATAATAAAGAAGTTCGTGAATTTGTGCTTAAAGCTTACAATTTAGTCAAAACTAATAATTAATTTTAAAATATTAAGTTTAGAGAGGTTAGGATAGGTATCAAAGCTTATCCTAATTTGTTTTTGAATATGATTACTTTTAAATTATATAATTTTTAATTTTAATTTGGACAAAATAATAGAAACTAGCTAGGAGGATAAATTATGGAGGAGCAATTCACAGAATTTCAAAGCAAACGGATGGAGATTTTTAGAGAAGTAGTTAAGAGAGAATGGAATAATAAGCTATTAAAGAGTGAAGATTTAGATCAATTAGTAGAATACATTAAAGAAAAGTATGGATATTCAGATGAAGAGGATTCATTTATCAAAGATCATATTCGAGTGGTGATGGGACTTGATCCGAGTAGAAATAGGCCATTTTCTGATGAATTAAAGAAGATTAAAGAAATTTCTCATGTGGATAAGCCAATAGTAACTAAGATAGAGGGCAGATGTGAATCCTGTGGTAAGGAGATTGAAAATAGGGAATGTTATGAAGCTTGTAAATATGAAGCACAAATGTATAAGAGGAGAGAAGGGCCACTAATAGTAAATGATAAATGTTTAAACTGTGGAACCTGTGTTAGTAGTTGTTCCTTTGGAGCAATAGCAGATAAGATAGAATTTATGCCGATAATTAATTATTTAAAAGATGAAAAAACCCCCATATATGCTGCAGTGGCACCATCAATAGTAGGTCAATTTGGTGATCATATCTCTTTAGGGCAGATAAGAACTGCATTAAAATATATGGGATTTAAAGATATGGTAGAAGTAGCTTTATTTGCAGATATGTTAACAATCAAAGAAGCCTTTGAATTTGATGAATTGGTGACAAGTGAAAAAGATTTCTTTTTAACAAGTTGTTGCTGTCCAGTTTGGATTAGACTTGTTGAAAGTAAATATCCAGAAGTATTTGAACATCTGTCTCCCTCAGTTTCACCAATGGTTTTATCAGGCAGAATGTTAAAAAAATTATATCCTGAAGCTAAAGTAGTATTTATAGGACCTTGTATAGCTAAAAAATCTGAAGCTAAAGAGCCGGAGTTAAAAGAGGCAATTGATTTTGTATTAACTTATAGTGAATTAGATGAGATATTTAAAGCTTTAGAGATTGATATAAAGGATCTACCTGCTGATGAAAAGGATCAAGCATCTTTTGCTGGAAGAATCTATGGTAGGACAGGGGGAGTGAGTTTTTCCGTAAAAACTGTTGTTAACAGAATAGCTCCAAGACGGTTAATAAAACTTAAAGCTAAAAAGGTTGATGGAGTTAAAGACTGTAAAGATATATTAGACAAATTAAATTCAGAAGAATATATAGATGCTAACTTTGTAGAAGGAATGGGATGTGATGGTGGCTGTGTTGGAGGGCCAAGAACAAATATTGACAAAGAGAAAGCTACTATGATAATCAATGAATCAGGTGAAGATTCTTTAATTATGACTCCTTTTGACAATATGAATGTTCTAAAGACTCTCCAAGAGTTAGGATTAGAAAATATTGAAGATTTGATGGGGGATAATGAAATAGCAGATTTATTAATAAGAGAGAAGTAGATTCTGTCTACTTCTTTTTTATGTGTGCCTCGTAGATTTAGTAAACAGTAGGTGAAAATCCTATCCATGCTGTTTTCGCCAGTACGGTGTGTGAAATCAACAGTAGTAGGGTGTCTACCGTGAGGTAGAATCTGAAGAGTTTGAGATGAGCAATCAGTCCGGAACAATATGTGAACCAGAGGTGGCATTTAGCTTTGGCGACCCGCCATAAAAACGGGGAAGTCCAATGTTAGCTTGGGGCTCTGTACAAAGGAGAGACAGGTAGCGCTGGTAAATACGTGTAACTGGAAGTGCCCATGTTAGAAAACTAGGTGTGATTAGGGTCGGAATGATTGTAGGGTTTACGTAATTGACCGAGGGAATCTCTAATATAATTCTTTATAGAAATCTATAGAGATAAGTGATGGTATAACTCCAACAGGAAAGCCAGAGTGATGATATATTAGAGTTCAGAAGATATCATAGTAGTGAGAAAAAAATCAACGAAAGTTGATTATAGCGAAGGATATCTAGGTTATTGAAGTTTAAGATTTGATTACTAATGATATCTTAATTTTGAGTGGTTTAAACACTAGTACTATAGTGGGTTCTAGTAGAATTACAAACAGGAAATCATAACTGTAAAGTATGGATAACCTAGAGAACACCATAACCTAAGTAATGGTAAACTGAGAGGTGCNATTGGTGAGAGCTTAGAGACGTGCTCAGGAGTGCTATGAATATAGGGATTAAGATATTAAGGTGAGACAGGAAGAACTAGTAAGTAGTGAAGTTAGGATAGGTGTTAAAATTTCGAACTCTATATAGTTTGA
>NZ_KB900617.1:586315-858586 GCF_000379025.1 Orenia marismortui DSM 5156 | reverse complement strand
CCTGTAACTGGTTATTTTGTGGTGATTTAATTATATTACAGTTTGGTGCCCTATGGCTATTTTTATTTTGTTCAATTTGATTTTACAATGAAGCATTTATATTTTAAGGTTAATTAATAAGAGGATTAGAGGAGGGAGATAATTGAAACGGTTAAGTTTTTTATTTTTAATAATAGTTCTAATTTTGACTTTGGTTGCTTGCTCAGATTCAGGAGGTGAAAACGAGAATTCTAGTCTTCAGACAGGAGTTTTATGTATAAAGAATCCTGTAGAAGAAGCAACTAAAAATCAAGTGGATAATACTACAATTGAAATAAAGGATGAAAATAATAAGGTTGTAGTAGAAGGAGTAGGCGAACATACTTTGACAGCGGGAACATATAAAGTAGTAGTAACAGCTAGTGGCTATGAGGATTGGGTTAATAATGAGTGTAATGTAGTTGCAGGTCAGACACTAACAATCAGTCCAGAATTAATTCCAGAAGAGATAGGCGCAGTAGAATGGGAATTTACAGGTTCTGAAGGAAAATTAGTTAGTGATGTAGCAGTAGGTAGTGATGGTACAATCTACTTTGGTGATGATAACTTATATGCAGTAAATCCAGATGGAAGTGAAAAGTGGGTCTACCAAACAGAAGCTGGAACCAAGTATATCTATGGTCCAGTAATAGATAATGATAATACAGTTTATTTTGCAGCTCGAGATAAATTATATGCGATAAATTCTGATGGAAGTGAAAAATGGATTTTGGGAACAGAGGTTATGTCTACTAATCAAACTCCTGCAATAGGTGAAGATGGTACTATTTATACTACATTTAATTTGGATACAAATGATAATGGAATTGTAGATCAAGGATTTTTATATGCGATTAATCCAGAAGATGGGAGTAAAAAGTGGAGTTATGAACTAAGTAATGATTCAAACCTTTATACAAGTAGTGTAACAATAGGAAGTGATGGTGCTATTTATGTAACTGGCTTTAGTCTATATGTGGTAAATCCAGACGGGATAGGGAAAGTATTAATTGATAAATCTTCAGGCAACTATTGGTATTCTCCTCCAGCGATAGGGGCAAATAATACATTATATGTTAGTATGAATGATTATGATAATAATGTTACCAGGCTTGGTGCAATAGACATGGAAGATCAAACATTGAAATGGGATATTAAGGTAGATGAAGAATATATTATTGGCATAGCAATAGGAGAAGATGGTACTATTTACACTTCAGGTACTAATTTATCAGCAAGAAATCCAGATGGGAGTATAAAATGGACTTTTTCTGGGAGAATGGATTTGTTTACCCCACTAACACTAGGGAATGATGGGCTAATTTATATTGGAAGTGGCATTAATATTGAAGATGGCTATGAAAATTCTAAAATTGGAATAATGTATGCTATTAATGCAGAAGATGGAACTGAGGAATGGAGTTTTGTAGCTGCAGGAATGAGTTCTCCAGTAATAGCTAATGACGGAACTATTTATGCAGGAAGTGATTATTTATATGCTTTGGAAGGGGGAAATGTCAATTTAGCAGATACTCCTTGGCCAATGTATAGAAATAATATAAGACGTACAAATGGAGCAAATTAATAACTTCAAAGAAAGAGCAGGTAGATTAATCTACCTGCTCTTTCTTTATCTAAACTTATTCTATTGAAGATGTTTGCTTACAAACTCATCTTATAGATCTCTACTACATCATCTTTATCTAAGACTTTATAACTACCTCTAGTACCTTTAGCTGTAGCTTTTTCTGCCATTACTTCTAACTTATCATCGCCTATATCATAGTCGGCTAAACTAGAAGGTGCTCCCATTTTATTAAACCATTCTCTAGTCTTTTCTATTCCCTCTAGAGCAACTTCTTTGTCAGACTTACCTGTTGGATCAACATCCCAAACTCTTGTAGCATATTGTACAAACTTATCTGTACCTTGATCTAAAACGTATTTCATCCAATTTGGGAAGATAATTGCTAACCCACCACCATGAGGAATATCATAAACTGCACTGACAGCATGTTCGATACCATGGCTAGCCCAATCTGTTTCTTTACCAATAGATATTAGACCATTTAATGCCATCGTTCCTGCTAGCATTATATTTGCTCGAGCATCGTAATCTTCAGGATTATCAAGGACTTTCATGCTTTCCTCTTTCAAAGTTACTAGTATACCTTCAGCCCATCGATCCTGTATAGGAGTAGATTCGGTATGGCTGAAATATTGTTCAAAGACGTGGGCTGCTATATCTATAATTCCATAAACAGTATGTTCTTTTGGTACTGTAAAGGTATTAACAGGATCTAAGATTGAAAATTTAGGATAAAGTAACGGGCTACCAGCACCCATTTTTTCCTCTGTTTCTAAGTTGGAAACAACGAAATTTGGATTCATTTCAGATCCTGTTGCAGCTAGAGTTAAGATTGTACCTACAGGAAGGGCTTTTTCAATTCTGATCCCTTTAGCGAATAAATCCCAAGCATCCCCATCATAAAAGACAGCCCCAGCAATTGCTTTACTAGCATCAATAGTACTTCCTCCACCAACTGCTAAGACAAGATCGATATCATTCTCTTTACAAAGTTTTACACCATCTCGAACACTACTAACTCGAGGGTTAGGTTTAATTCCTGAAAGTTCATATATCTCTAAATCATTTTCTTTTAATGAAGCGATAACCTTATCATATAAACCTATTCTTTTAACACTACCTCCACCTGTAACTACTAATACTTTATTACCATATTCTTTAACTTTTTCTCCTACTTTTTTGACTTTCCCCTTACCAAAAAGTAGTTCAGTTGGATTGTTAAAATTAAAATTATTCATTATCAATTCCTCCTTATTAATGTTTATATATATTTCATTCTAAGATATACTATTTTAACTAATTATTCATTTTCAACATCTAGGTATCTAGTATCTACTACACTTTTTGATCGTACCTCATTACAGTTATGGCAGAAGAAACTTACACTACCACAACCTTGAATAAGTTCTAATTCTTCACCACATTTGTCACAAAAATTCTTAACATTCTTTATTTCATAATTACTATACTCATTGCAGTATTTACAGAAAAATTTCTTTTCTCCTGCATCAAATTCAGTTCTCATGATTTTATTACATTTTTTACAGATTGCTTTTTTCATAAATTTCACCTCTAATAGTATAAAGTCTTAGTTTGATTTAATAATTAATATATCTTTTGATAGAGAAGATGCCAAATAGCAAAAAAATAACAGGGGCTAGAAGAAAATAGACTTTAGATATAAGTTATTATTGTTCAAAGTTATAGCTAAATATTTAGAAAGTATATTCTTAACAATAATATCTTATAAGCCATAATTAATTTATTGATAATACTAAGTAGTAATTTGTATTTATTATTTACTTGAACTGTGGCTTGGGTTTTTAGATATTTTTTTAATTGCTTTAATTACCACTAAATTTAGATCAACTTGTGATTGTTCTTCAAAATCTTTTAAACGAGCCATTACATTTCCTTTGTTACTAGTTGTATATTTAGCAGGTAACTGATTAAGAGTGTAAGAGGCTATATCTAATAGACATTGCTCACAGGTACAGGTATCAGCAAAACTATCATCTTTTAATAATTCATTAATCTTTTCTAAAATAATATCCTCTAGAAAATTGTTTAGTCTTTCTTCCTTTATTTTTTGTAATTTTTCTAGCATTATTTCACTTCCTTATTAATTTATATTTATTATGAGCTTTAAAATATAGTTTTGGATATTGAATAAAATTATTAATTATTTAAGAGGTTTTATTTATATATGTTCTCTTATTATATTAGTATTTTGATGTTTACTTAATATAATAACAGAAATAGATTATTTTTTCATTTATAAATTTAAATTTTAACTGATTAAGAAGTTATAATTATATTTTCTACTGATATCAATTTATAAAGTAGATAGATAAAGCGAAAGTTTTGGCGCTAGGAGATAGGTAATAGGTAATAGCTATTAGGAAAAACTAATTCCCAACTCCTAACACCTAAAGCCCAAAACTTATTAAAATTTAATAGCTTAATAATCTAAATAATAGCAAAAGTTGTAATCAGTAATGGTTACTGATATAATAGTAAAGGATAATACTAATAATGATTTACTTATGCTATAATAAATCTTGTATAAAGATTATATCTGCTAGCTTGCTATGATAATAAATAATGATTAAATAAAAGAGGTGGAAAATAGATGGCCAAAGATAAGATTATAATTAAAGGAGCAAAAGAACATAACTTAAAGAATGTAGATGTAGAGATACCCCGCGATAAATTAGTAGTTATGACTGGGTTAAGTGGTTCAGGAAAATCTTCTTTAGCCTTTGATACCATTTATGCTGAAGGTCAAAGAAGATATGTAGAGAGTTTATCTGCTTATGCTCGTCAGTTTTTGGGGCAGATGGAGAAGCCAAAGGTAGAGTATATTGAAGGTTTATCACCATCTATATCTATTGATCAAAAGACTACCAGTAAGAATCCTAGGTCAACGGTTGGTACCGTAACAGAGATTCATGATTATTTGAGACTATTGTATGCAAGAGTTGGTACTCCACATTGTCCTAATTGCGGAGAAGAGATATCTTCTCAAACAGTACAAGAGATCGTTGATCAAATTATGGAATTGGAAGAAAGAACGAAATTTCAAGTCTTAGCTCCAATTGTTAGAGGGAGAAAAGGTGAATATAAGGAGCTTTTAGCTAGAATACAAAGAGAGGGATTTGTAAGGGTTAGAATTGATGGGGAGGTTATAGATTTAGCAGAGAAGATTGATCTAGACAAGAATAAAAAACATTCAATTGAAGTAGTAGTAGATCGTTTAATTATGAAAGAGAGTTTAGAATCTAGATTAGCAGATTCGTTAGAAACAGCACTGAACTTAGCTGAAGGATTAGTTATTATAGATATTATTGATGGTGAAGAAATGTTATTCAGTGAAAATTTTGCTTGTCCAGACTGTGGAATAAGTTTAGAAGAGTTATCACCAAGAATGTTTTCATTTAATAGTCCTTATGGTGCTTGTTCTACCTGTGATGGACTGGGTAGTAAAAGGGAATTTGATCCTGAGTTAATCTTAGACTATAATAAATCTCTAAATAATGGTGCTATTATTCCATGGCAAGGTTCAAGTAGTCGTTACTATCCACAAATTGTTGCGGCATTAGCTAATAAATATAATATCAATCAAGATACTCCATTAAATGAGGTTGATCAGGATTTTATAGATAAATTACTTTATGGAGATACAGGATATCTAAAGTTTGAATATACAAATCGTCGTGGTAGAACTAGAATGCATGAAACTGAATTTGAAGGCTTAATCAGTTTATTTCATAGGAGAGTAAGAGAGAGTAAATCAGAAAGTGCTCGTAAAAGATTAGAAAATTATATGAGTATTCGTCCTTGCCCTGATTGTGAAGGGGATCGTTTAAGACCAGAAAGTTTAGCTGTTACAATTGAAGATAAATCAATTGCAGAAATTAATAATTTATCTATTGATGATGCTTATGATTTCTTTGATAAGCTTGAATTAGAGGGGCAAAAGAAGGTAATTGGTAGTGAGATACTCAAAGAGATTAGAGCTAGATTAAAGTTCTTACTAAATGTTGGATTAGGTTATTTAAATCTAAACCGGAAAGCAGGGACCTTATCAGGTGGTGAATCCCAAAGAATTAGACTAGCAACTCAAATTGGATCTAGCCTAGTAGGAGTTATTTATATTTTAGATGAACCTAGTATTGGCTTGCATCAAAGAGATAATGAACGCTTAATTAATACTTTAGAACACTTAAGAGATGTAGGTAATACAGTTTTAGTGGTAGAACATGATGAGGATACTATTCGCACAGCAGACCAGATTATAGACATTGGACCAGGTGCTGGACGACATGGTGGCAAGATAATAGCCCAAGGCACAGCTAAAGAGGTAATGGAAGTAGAAGAGTCTATAACTGGACAATATTTATCTGGGAAGAGAAAGATTGAAATACCTAAAGAAAGAAATAAAGCTAATGGTAATTATTTAGAGATAAAAGGGGCAGCAGAACATAATCTAAAGGATATTGATGTTAAAGTTCCTTTAGGATTATTTACTTGTGTTACTGGTGTATCAGGTTCTGGTAAGAGTACATTAGTTAATAAGATTTTAAATCGAAAATTAATGCAAGAGTTTTATAAATCTAAATTAAGACCTGGTAAACATGATGAAATTCTAGGATTAGACTATGTAGATAAGGTAATAAACATTGATCAATCCCCGATTGGTAGAACACCTCGTTCTAATCCTGCAACTTATACCAAGGTCTTTGATTATATTCGTGATGTATTTGCAAAAACTCCTTTAGCTCAAGAAAGAGGATATAAAAAAGGTAGATTTAGCTTTAATGTAAAAGGTGGGCGTTGTGAATCATGTAAAGGTGATGGGATTATTAAGATTGAAATGCATTTCTTGGCTGATGTTTATGTACCTTGTGAGGTATGTAATGGACAACGTTATAATCGTGACACTTTAGATGTTAAGTATAAAGGGAAGACAATTTCTGATGTTTTAAATATGACTGTTGAAGAAGCTCTAGAATTCTTTGAGAATATACCAACAATCAAAAGAAGATTACAGACCTTATATGATGTTGGATTAAGCTATATTAGATTAGGACAACCTTCTACTACACTGTCTGGAGGAGAGGCACAAAGAATAAAGCTGGCTACAGAATTAAGTAAACGAAGTACAGGGGATACTATCTATATCTTAGATGAACCTACGACTGGACTGCATTTTGAAGATGTAAATAAATTATTACAGGTTCTACAAAGATTAAAAGAAGGTGGAAATACTATTTTAGTTATTGAGCATAATTTAGATGTGATCAAATCTGCAGATCATATTATTGATTTAGGTCCTGAAGGTGGAATTAATGGTGGTGAAGTTGTTGCTGTTGGAACTCCAGAAGAGGTTGCAGAAGTAGAAGGATCATATACAGGACAGTTTCTTAAAAAGATACTTAAATAATTGAAAATTGAGAATGTGGAATTGAGAATTTTTAAGTCTTTTGAACTTAAAATAAAAAATTACTGTTTGAAATAAGCAAATCTTAATCTAAATTTTGAGTTAAATTAAAGCTCTCAGCAGAGCTTTAATTTAACTATTTATTGTACAATTATAATTGCTTATTGAGTTTGATTTTTTAAATGATTTTTTGCTTACTTTTTTATCTATGGAAAAAAGGTAAGTCGCCTTTCAGGCGAAACTTGAATTATGGTTAAGTAAAAAGGTTGATAAAATCATCAATAATTACTGAACTCAAAGGATGATTAAGATGAAACTAAGACAAAAAGTAAAAAACCTCCCTAAAGAACCAGGTGTTTATCTAATGAAAAATAAGAGAGGAAAGATAATCTATGTAGGTAAGGCCAAATCTTTGCGAAGTAGGGTTGGATCTTATTTTCAAAGCTCTAAACACCAGAGATTTAAAACTAAGGTATTAGTAGAGAATATTGTGGATTTTGACTATATCATAACTGATACAGAAGTAGAAGCTTTAATCCTAGAGAATAACTTAATAAAAAAATATCATCCCAAATATAATATTCAGCTTAAAGATGATAAGACTTATCCTTATATCAAGGTAACTGAAAAGGAAGTTTATCCAAGGATTTTCAAAACTAGAATAGTTAAAAATGATGGTGCGAGATATTTTGGACCATATACTGATGTTAAGGCTGTTAATGATATTTTAGAATTATTATATGATATGTTCCAATTAAGAACTTGTAAAAGGGATTTAACAGAAAAGAAGGAAGAGCGGGCATGTCTTAACTTTCATATAGATAAATGTTCTGCTCCCTGTATTAACGAAATTAGTGTTAAAGAATATAATAAGTTAATAGAAAAATCAATTATGATTTTAGAGGGAAAAGAAGATACTTTAATCAAAGAATTGGATAAAAAGATGCAAGAAGCTTCCAAAAGTTTAGATTTCGAAGATGCTGCTAAATTACGAGATCAGATTAGAGCCATTAATAAGGTTAGTAAAAAACAGAAGATAATTTCAGATAGATTAATTAACCAAGATATTATTGCTTTAGCTCAAACTGATAATGATATTTGTGTACAATTATTAATAGTTAGAAGTGGACGTTTAATAGGTAAGGAAAACTTCATCTTTACTGAAGCTAATGATTTGAAAGAAACTTTGACTGCTTTCTTGCAACAATATTATGATAATGCCTATTATATACCTGAAGAAATTTTATTAGAACTTGAAATTGATGATTTAAAATTGATTAATCAGTGGTTAAGCGAGGAAAAAGGAAGTAAGGTAGAATTAAAGGTTCCTAAGATAGGGGAGAAGAGAGAATTAGTTCAAATGTCTTATCGTAATGCACGTTATAACCTTAAAGAATATAGATTTAAAAATAAATTTAATTCTTTAAAAGCAAATACAGGAGTTAAAGAATTACAAGAATATTTAGGGTTAGAAGAGATGCCTTATAGAATTGAAGGCTTTGATATCTCCCATGTGCAAGGTACTGACACAGTTGCTTCTTTAGTAGTTTTTGAAAATGGTCAGCCTAAGAAGAGTGATTATCGTCGCTTTAAGATTAACCATGGTCAAGGAAATAATGATTTTCTTTCCATGAAAGAGGTTGTTACCCGTAGATATTCGAGGTTATTGAAAGAGGGAAAGAAGTTTCCTGACTTGATTTTGATTGATGGAGGAAAAGGTCAATTAAGTTCTGCTGTCGAAATAATATCTGAGTTAGGGAGGCCAGGAGAGCAGATGATTGGTTTAGCTAAGAGAGAAGAAGAGGTCTTCTTACCTGGTCAAAGTGATCCAGTGATATTACCAAAAGATTCTCAAGCTTTATATTTAATCCAAAGAGTTAGAGATGAGGCACATCGTTTTGCTGTTAGTTATCATAGGAAACTTCGTTCTCGGCGTTTAACTCATTCAATGCTAGATGAAATTCCTGGAATTGGACCTAAAAGGAGAGAAGCTTTACTAAAGTATTTTGGATCTTTAGGTGAAATTAAGAATGTATCAATTGAAGAACTAGCTGAAGTTAGTGGGATTAGTGATAAAGTTGCTAGCAAGATTAGGAGTTACTTAGACGAACATATTCAACCTTAAAATATCTATTATAGGGAGGTATAAAGAGTTGAAAAGAATTGCAAGGTTATTAATAACTATGTTAGCTTTAATTTTAACTGCTAAAATAGTACCTGGAATTAGAATTGAAAGTATAGGAGCTGGATTTTGGGCTACATTAATTTTAGGATTAGTTAATGTTTTTCTTAAGCCTATTTTGACTATTTTTACTTTACCTTTAACTATTTTTAGTTTTGGACTATTTTTATTTGTAATTAATGGGCTAATGTTATTACTTACTGCTAGTATGGTAAATGATTTTTATGTTTCTGGTTTATTAGCAGCGATATTTGGTTCCATTATTTTGAGTATTATTAATAGTTTTATGTTAGATGTATTAAATGATTAATCTTTAGAGGTAGACACAAAGGTGTCTACCTCTTTTTTTATCAATATTATTGTTTACTACATATGATATTAATAACATTAGAAAGGAGGAAGCAGCATGGGAAAAAGAAAGATGAATTTTAGGCCTAATTTAATCAAAAGGATAATTCACCTTCAAAAGGAAGAGGTGAATAAACGAGATGAACAACAGAATTCCAATTGAGGAACTGGTTGAAAGTAAAGAATTTAGAAGGGAAATTTCAAGAACAATCACTTTACCTACAGATTTACCGGATATAGATGAAATTATTGATGTTGGTGCTCAATTAGATATTATACGTTCTACAGCTAGAAATGGAGAAGTAAAGTTAGATGGAGTTTTGAAATGGTTTATTTCTTACCGGCCTGCAGATGATTTTACTAGAATTATAACTTATCAACGTACAGTTGATTTTGATGAGGTAATTCCTTTTGAAGAAGCTAGGACAGGTATGGAAGTTGATGTTGATGTTATATCGAGAAGAGTTAGTAGTCAAATTTTAGGAGATAGAAGAATAAGTATTACTTTTCCTGTTGTCTATAGAATTCAGGTCTTTAGACAGGATGATATTAAGTATATAGTAAAAGAAGATGGTTATACATTAATTACTAAACCCTATAAAATTCAAAAGGGTATTATTGAGGAAGAAGAGGAAGTAAGAATTAAAAGAGTAAAAAGCTTACCTGAAGCAATAGAAAACTCTGGAGATATATTAAGTTTAGAATCTGAGATAATTGTTAATACAGTTGAAACACGAAGGAATGTAGTTATCGTTAAAGGTGAGATTATTACAACTATTATCTATGTAACAAGTAATGGACGGATAGTTAGTAGAAATTTAAATAGTTATTTTGATGAAAGAATAAATATTAGTGGTGTTAGAGATGATATGGAGGCATATGTAGAAGGGACTATCTTACAAGAAGGAAGTATTTTTCAAGGAGGAGATAGATTACAATTAGAATATAATGTATTATTTAATATATTAGTTATTACAGAAGAAGAAATAGAATTACCTATTGAAGTTATAGATACAGACTTATATCCGGTAGAAGAATATATTTTAGTAGAAAGATCTATTCGGGAAGAGAAAACTAAATTTCTAGTATCTCAAGAGACTACAACTTCCAGAGATGTTTCTAATGTAATTAGAGGTTCAGCACAAATTGGAGAGGTAGAAGTTAATCGCTTAGATGATGGAATTATAATTGAAGGTAATGGTGAATTGACTTTCTTATATGCATCAGCAGAAGTTGATCAACCAGTTTATGCTGCAAGAGATGAATTTAGTTTTGACCAATTTATTGATATTCCAGGTTTAGATGAGAATAATAGGGTCTATGTTGAAGTGCGGGTAGATAGAATAAGCTTTGAATTGGAAGATGAAAGAACAATTAGCAGTAGAATTATTTTAGAAGCAAAGATAATAGTGACAGAATTAGTTAGGATTCCAGTTATTGTAGATGTAAATGGTGGAGAAGAGCAAGAAGAAATTGATGAAGGGTATAGAAGATATATTGTTAGAAGTGGAGATTCTCTATGGTTAATATCGAGACGCTTCAATACTACAGTAGAAAGAATTGCTCAGTTGAATAATATTAATGTTAATTCACAATTGCAGGTAGGTCAGCAATTATTAATTCCTGGATAAAAAATAATTATATTTATGTATAAGATGAACTATTTTGTAGATAATATTAGTAGGCGTTAATGGGTGATAGCTTGCATCTCCAAGTAAAAAATATCATTATCCTAAAAAGGGACCACATTTGTGGTCCCTTTTTTATTTTTAATTATGTAATGTGGGATAATAAGTATAAAGAGACATTTTCACACCTCACCCTAACCCTCTCCTATTCTTAGGAGAGGGAACAAAACAAAAAATAATAGTTGCCCCCCTCTCATTAGTTAAGGAGAGGGGGATTAAGGGGGTGAGGTGTGAGACTTTGAACTTGACTTTAATCTCAATTATAAACTCTCCCTTTATCCATCTTCCTCACCACTAAATATAGGTTGAATTCCTAATTGAAAATTTAATGTACAAAAGCAATTTGAGTTATAATAACTTTAATTGCGGTCAGTATTTACTTTTTAATAGAGGAGGTAGAAAATGAAAGAAGAAAAGATTGAAGTAAAGGGTATGTCTTGTGAAAAGTGTCAAAAAGCTGTAGAATCTGCTGTTAAATCCTTAGATGGCGTAAAAGAGGTGAAGGTAGATTTAAAGGCAGGGGAAGTAGATGTTAAGTTTGATCAAGAAGAAGTTAAATTAACAGAAATAGAAGATGAAATTAGGGCAGCTGGTTATGAAGTGAAATAAAGAATCCCCTTCCTAGATATCTAGGAAGGGGATTCTTAGAATTAATCAGATAACAACTCAGTCATTAAACAAAATTTTAAATTTAATTAATTATATTGTATAATTTTATATAGATGAATATATAGATATTTAGGAGGTAAATAATGGTTTCCTACAGAAGTGAAAAAGACCAACTAATTAATCGTTTGAAAAGAGTAGAAGGACAAGTAAGAGGTTTACAGAGAATGATAGATGATGAAAAATATTGTGTCGATGTTCTAACTCAAATAGCAGCTGTTAAAGGTGCTTTAAATAAAGTAGGAATGAATATTTTAGAAAAGCATACCCATGGTTGTGTGAAGCATGCTGTATCAAATGAAGAAGGAGATAAAATAATCAAGGAATTAATGGACGTTATATTTAAATTTACTAAATGATAATTATTTTGCAAGAAAAACAATAAATAAAGGGGTAATAGTTATGCGACAATTTGCTCAAGTTGTATCTACTTCTAGTGGGGGAAATAAGGCTGAGGTTGTTATTAAAAAACATTCAGCTTGTGGTAAGTGTGGTGGCTGTCATGAAGCAGATGATATGAAGTTAGTAGTTGAAAATACTTTAGGTGCTAAGATAGGAGATATGGTTATTTTAGAGATGAAAGGAAGTAAACTTTTAAATGCTGCTCTATATATTTATCTTTTCCCATTAATAGGATTAGTAGTAGGATATATAGTAGGGGTAGCAATTGGATTAGATAGTGAATTATCAAGGATTAGTTTAGGGTTCTTATTATTTTTATTTGCTTTTATGCTAGCAAGAATTTTTGGTAAAGCCAAGAGTGATGAGTATAATTTGAAGGTTACAGGAATACTGAATCAATAAGTTTTATAACTATATAGAAGAGGAAAAAGAATTTAAATCTTGTTATGTTTTTATTTTTAAGTTCTTAAAAACATTTTTTTGATACTGATTTTCATTGGCTAAGTTCTGATAAGTATAATAATTCTTTTGCTTTTTAGTTCTTAAAGAATTATAAAAATTCAAATTATAGACATAGAATATGAAATCTTTATCAGTTTATATATTATAACATTTTAGGAGGAATTATATATTATGAAATATAAATTACTAGCAATTGACATGGATGATACTTTATTATCTAAAGGATTAACTGTTTCGGATAGAACACAAAAAGCGATTAAAGATGCAGAAAAAGCAGGGATAAAAGTGGTAATTTCTACAGGAAGAATGTTTTCTTCAGCCTTACCTCATTTAATTGACTTGGGTTTAACTGATGAAGTTATTACATATAATGGGGCTTTAGTTAAAGAGATAGGATCTGGAAGAATAATAGATCATCAACCAGTTGATTTAGAAGCAGCATATAAAATCTTTGAGATTGTAAAGAAAGAAGATTTACATATTAATATATATCTTAATGATATCTTATATGTTAACAAGTTAGGTTTTGGAGCTGAATATTATGAAAAGATTTCAGGAGTAAAATCAGTCTTAATTCAAGGTGATATTAGTAATTTCTTAGATCAACCATCTACTAAATTATTAATAGTAGAAGAGGATGTTAAGAAAGCTGATAAGATAGAAGCAAGATTAGAAAATACTTTTGGTGATATACTAAATATAACTCGTTCAAAAGCTAATTTTATAGAAATTATGGATAAAAATGTTTCAAAAGGGGCTACATTATCAAGGTTGGCTAATAATTTAGGGATTAGTGCTGATGAGGTTGTTGCTGTAGGAGATAGTTTTAATGATTTAGAGATGATAGAATATGCTGGATTAGGAGTAGCTGTTGCTAATGCCAGAGAAGAAGTAAAGAATAGAGCAGATTATATTACCCAGTCTAATGATGAAGAGGGTGTAGCAGAATTAATAGAAAAGGTTATTCTATAGTAGGTATTTTAAAGTATCAGTTTTTTAATGTATAATTTAGAATTGATAATTTATAATTAAGAGTATTAAGTAGAAATAGCTAAAAAGAAATATAAAGCCTCTACTAATTATTATTAAATTAATCTTTTTAAGAATTTGATTTTTTAATTATACATTATAAATGATCATTTTTAAATTATTTCAATATTTTTATATAGGAGCGATGATAATGGAGTTAGCTGAAGTCTATAATAGTGCTAGAGAGAAGATGAAAGGTTATTGTCGGGTGTGTCCAGTTTGTAATGGAGTTGCCTGTCGCGGTGAAGTGCCAGGTATGGGAGGTGCAGGAAGAGGAGCTTCTTTTGAAGCAAATTTAGCTGCTTGGCGCAAGTATCAATTAGAAATGAGGACTATCCATCAGGCAAAGGATCCTAACACGGAGTTAGAGTTATTTGGACAGAAATTAACTACTCCAATTATTAAGGCGCCAGTAACAGGAAGCACTTATAATATGGGAGGTTCTCTTACAGAAGAAGAATATGCTAATATAGTTGTAGGAGCCAGTAAAGAGTTTGGTACTATTGCTATGACTGGTGATGGAGCAGACCCTAGTATGTATAATTCCGGTTTAGAGGCAATTAGGGATTTTGGTGGATTTGGAATTCCTATTATTAAGCCTCGAAAGCAGAAGGAGATCATCAGAAGGATTCAACTAGCAGAAGAAGTAGGTGCTCAAGCAGTAGGAGTAGATATAGATGGAGCAGGTTTGATTACTATGGCACTAAAAGGGCAACCAGTTGGACCTAAAACTAAAGAAGAATTAGAAGAAATAGTCAATAGTACAGAACTTCCTTTTATTTTGAAAGGGATTATGACTTTAGATGAAGCTAGATTAGCTGCAGAGATAGGAATAGATACCATTGTTGTTTCTAATCATGGAGGTAGAGTCTTAGATAGTACTCCTGGAACAGCAGATGTATTACCGGAAATAGTGAGTGAAGTGGGAGATAGAATAAATATTTTGGTTGATGGTGGGATTAGATCAGGAGTGGATGTTTTAAAGGCTTTAGCTTTAGGTGCAGATGCAATATTGCTTGCTAGACCATTAATTATTGCTGCTTTTGGTGGTGAAAAAGAAGGTTTTAAGATGGTCTTAGATAAGATAACTATTGAATTGAAAAAGGCTATGATTTTAACAGGATGTAATAGTATTGATGACATAGATGGAAATATTTTGAGAAAAGTTTAAAATTAACTTTTATTTTCAAGCAGGATAATAGAAATTAATTTAGAAATTAAAGAAGTAAGATACTATATGTATAGATAATAATAAAGATAAAATTATAAATTACTTAGATTAGGAAGGAAGAGGAGTAATGGCTGATAAGGAATTAATGAACTTAGAAGATGTAAGTAACTTTAAAGTAGATAATGGGAGAGATTTATTCTCTGCAACTCATGAAGAAATTGAGATTGGTGCTACAACAGATATTTATTTTATTAGAACTAGAGAGATTTTAAAAAAGCTAGAATTAGAGGATACATCTGTTGTTGCAGAGGTATTTACAGGATCAGCTGGTGTTTTAGCTGGGATTGATGAAGCATTAAATTTATTAAAGAAGAAAGATGTTAAGGTTTGGGCTTTAGAAGAAGGTACTGAGGTAGATAAGAAAGAGGTAGTAATGAGAATTGAAGGTTCTTATAATGATTTTGGAATCTTTGAAACAGCTATTTTAGGAACTTTAGCTAGCTCAAGTGGTTGGGCTACAGCTGCCAAAGAGTGTAAAGAAGCTGCAGGAGATATACCAATGTTATGCTTTGGAGCTAGACACTTACATCCTGCTGTTGCACCTGTAATGGAAAGAGCAGCTATAATAGGTGGAGCTGATGGAGCAAGCTGTATTTTAGGTGCCAAATTAGCTGGTCGTAAACCTTCAGGGACTGTACCTCATGCTTTAATCTTAACTATTGGAGATACATTAAAGGTTGCTCAAGCTTATGATGAAATTATGCCTGATGATGCAGCTAGAATTATTCTTGTTGATACTTTCCAAGATGAAGCTGTGGAATCTTTAAGACTTGCAGAAGCATTAGAAGAAAAACTAGATGGTATTCGTTTAGATACAGCTTCTGAACGTGGTGGAGTAACAACAGGTTTAGTAAAGGAAGTAAGAGCTAGATTAGATCAAGCTGGATTTGATTATGTAAATATTTTTGTATCTGGTGGTTTAACTCCAGAAAGAATTATAGATCTAAAAGAGTTAGGTGTAAATGGATTTGGTGTAGGTAGTTATATTTCTGGTGCTGAAGCAATGAATATGACTATGGATCTAAAAGAAATAAATGGTCAACCTATTGCTAAAAGGGGTAGAATTCCAGGTAAAACTGATAATCCGAAATTAAAAAGAGTATTATAAATTTATACTCTAAATGTAATACATATTTAAATAAAAGTAAGTAAGTTGCAGGATTAGAGTAGATTATGTAGAAATATTTAAAATATCATATAATAGTTTTTGACAGTTTGATTTAAAATTGGAATACTAGATAATATAGAAATATAGTCTCTATAAAGGATGAAAAGATTATGACTATTTGGAAATTAATCAAGAAGAGTTATAAAGAAATATATAAGAATATTTTTTCAATAATCGCTGTTAGTACTTTGTGGTTTTTTAGTGCAGGAATATCTATAATTGCTAGTTATATTGGGATTAAAGCCAAGTTTTACTTTCCTATTATAATTGCATTATTTGTAGTTGGACCAGTTACTGCTCAAGCTTTTTATATTACTAACAAGATTATAAATTATCATACAATTAGGTTTGTAGATTTTTGGGATGGATTAAAGAAATATTTTTTTAAGTCAATAGCTATTACTTGGTTATTGGGTATTATAGTAGGTATTATAACAGTTGATTTTAATTTCTTTCTTCAATCTCAAAGTAAGCTAGGGAAAGTACTGATACCTATTTATATTTACATATTGATTTTTTTGGCAATGTTAGTGATGTATATCTTTCCCTTGATGATAGAGTTATCTAAATTAGGAGAAAAAAATTCTATTGTTAATTTATTTAAGTATGCATTTGTTTTAGTTTTTAAAAATATGGTATATACTCTATTGATCTTCTTACATTTAATAACTTTTGGTCTAGTAAATATTTTTCTAGTAATAGCCTTACCTGTCTTATTTATTGGTGGAATATCATTATTTGCAAATAATGCTACAGTTAATCTATTAGTAAAGCATAATATTAAAACAGAAGTTAATGGACCCTATCAGTTTGAATAGAGTATACTTCAATCTTAAATTTTTAGCATTAGCAAAGTAGTTTCAAGGGGGTAAAAAGTTGGAAAAAGAATATGTGATTGGTGTTGATTTAGGTGGAACTAAGATTTTAACAGCAATAGCTGATTTAGAAGGTAATATAATAGAGAGAGTAAGAAAAGATACAGAAGCCAATAAAGGTAAAGATATAGTTATACAAAGGCTTAAAGATACAGTTTATGAGGTAGCTAAAAAAGCTGATCTTGATTTATCACAAGTCAAAGGTATTGGTTTAGGTTGTCCTGGACCTTTAGATATAGAGAGTGGGATAATTAAACATACTCCTAATTTAGATTTGGATAATGTTAATATTGTGGAAGAGCTATCAGATTTAAATATACCTATCTTTTTGGAAAATGACGCTAATGCAGCTGCCTTAGGTGAAAAATGGTTTGGAGCAGGAAAGAGTGCTAAAAATTTAATTTATGTCACAGTAAGTACAGGCATTGGTGGAGGTATTATCTTAAATAATGAGATTTATCATGGAGCAAATAGTGGTGCTGGAGAGATTGGACATATTACTCTTATTCCTGATAGTGATGTTAAATGTGGGTGTGGCAATTATGGATGTTGGGAGGCTTTAGCTTCTGGTACTGCTTTAAGCCGTATGGGAAGAGAAGCTGTAAAATCAGATCAAGATACTTTAATTGCTGATTTAGTCGATAATCTATCAGATATTAATGGGGCAACTATAGCAGAAGCTGTTACTAAAGGAGATAAAGTGGCACAGGAGATTATTAATCGCTTAGCAGATTATTTAGGAATAGGAATAGCTAGTTTAATTAATATCTTCAACCCTGATACTGTTGTTATAGGTGGTGGGGTATCACAATCTTGGAATTTGCTTGAAGATAAAGTGATATGCACTATTAAAGCTAGAGCAATGGAATCTTTAGTAGAAGATGTTGAGGTAGTTACTGCAGAATTAGGTAATGATGTAGGAGTTTTGGGTGCTATTGCTGCTGCTTTGGCTGAGTTAAACTTATTGTAAGTTGATTATATTTCAGGGAATATAATATTTTCTCTGATTTAAAATAAATATAATTATATATTTCCTTGAGGAGGGATAATATGGAAACTATAAACTTGGATAAGACTGCTTTTCAAATTACTTTGCATGGAGGTAATGCAAAAGATTTAGCCCATGATGCTTTGGTAGCTGCTAAAGAGTCTGACTTTGAAAAAGCAGAAAGTTTATTGGAAGAAGCAGAAAAAGAGTTTAATGAAGGTCATGAGGTACAGTCTAAAGCTATGCAAAAAGATGATAAAGATAATAGAATTGTTCCTACATTATTATTAGTTCATGCAAAGGATCATCTAATGGCTGCTAGAACAGAGATTACTCTAATCAAAGAGTTAATTGAATTACACAAGAAATTAGATTAATTTTAATTTTGCCCTTTTTATGTAAAAAGGGCAAAGTTTTTTGGACTTAAGACTAAACTATGAGGTGGAAGAATGAAAACTATAGATGTAGAAAAGCTAGTAGATAAGTTCAAATTAAAACAACTTAATGATGCTCCAATCGATAGTATAGTCACCGTTAGTGATGTTAAAAGACCTGGATTGGAATTAGCAGGATTTTTTGATTACTTTGCTCCAGAAAGAGTGCAAATATTTGGAACAACAGAATTATCTTTTATCAAGGAATTACCAAAAGAATTATTAGTGGAAAGGCTTAGAAAATTATGTAGTTATGATATACCATGTATTATAATTAGTAGGAGTTTAGAGCCACCTGAAGAATTAGTAGAAGCAGCTCAACAAGGTGGAATCCCACTATTGAGTACAGATTATTCAACTACGAGTTTTATAAGTAGGTTAACAGATTATTTGGAAGAAAAATTTGCACCAGAGATTACTAAGCATGGGGTATTAGTTGAAGTATATGGTGTAGGTTTATTCATAAAAGGTCATAGTGGTATAGGTAAGAGTGAGAGTGCATTAGACTTAGTAAAAAAAGGTCATAGATTAGTAGCTGATGATGCAGTTATTATTAGAAGATTTATGAGAGGAGCATTGGTGGGGCGCTCCCCAGAGTTGTCTCAGCATTATATGGAGTTAAGGGGATTAGGTATTATTAATGTTAGAACTCTATTTGGTGCAGGAGCTGTAAGAGATGAACAATCGATAGATTTAATTGTAGAATTAGAAAAATGGGATGAAAGCAAAAATTATGATCGCTTAGGTATTCAAGAAGAAAAGGAAGAAATTTTAAAGGTTACAATACCTAAGGTTACTGTGCCGGTTCGACCTGGTAGAAACTTAGCTATGGTTATGGAAGTGGCAGCTATGAACTACAGGTTAAAGAGAAGTGGTTATAATGCTGCAGAAGATTTTACTAAGAGATTAGAGGAAAAGTTAAAATCTGAATAAGATGGTATACTTACCTATAATTTAAAAATAAGATAATGGGGTGAAGATAAGTGAAATTAACTGATTTTACAGTAGAAGATATTATTAGAATTGATGGAGATAGAGAATTAGGTAAAATTGCAACAGTTCTTTCTATGGTAGATGACCAACATGACGATACAATAGTTGAAGCAGTTATTGAAGAAGGATTTAGAGCAGTTATTACAAGAGCTGGTGGTAAAGGAGAAGATCTTAAGAACAAAGTATTAAGAAATGCTCTTGGTGCTGCAGTAAAGGGTGGAGTTATAGATGATGGTATTCAAGATCGCAGAGTATTAACCAGATGCGTAGAGAGAGCCTTGGTAGGTTTAAATGGACCAATGAGTAGTATCTCTGGTGCTGGAATTAAGATTGGTATTGTCAAGCAAGATGCTCACTTAGCTGTAGCAATTCATGGAAAGATAGGAATTCCTGGTTTAGATATTGATCATGAAATCTCTGGACTTGGTGTCCATTATTATGGTTTAGTGAATAATTAATATTTTATATAAATTTTAAGTAGGGTCCTAGTTAATAATTATTAACTAGGATTTTTTTAATTAGCTATTAGGTTATTTTTCTGTCTATTATAAAACTACTAAAATACCTTTAAATAAAGAATAATATAAAAATTAAAAATTAAAGAAGGATTTCTATATAAAAACTAGAACTATAATAATACAAGATATTTATTATAAGAATAAATTTATATTAAATAATTATTTTTTAAAAATTAAGCAGGAATTTCTATAGAGTTGTCTAATTAGTAATATATAGATAAGATTAATTACATAAGTGTATAATTAAGAAGTAGACAAGTTTTGAATTTTATAAATGTTGTTCAGACCTAAACATATAGAAATATTATTTTTTTATTAAGTTAGGATATTTTAACAAGTAAATAGGGATAATAATATAATTGTCAATAATACCCATGTTTTAAATGATCTTCTTTCTGTTAAGATTATTTATTCTGGGTATTTTTTGTTAAAAAATATATTATTTCAAATAAAATGACCTATAACTGTTGAAAAAAATATATTTTATGGTATAATTATCATGTGAAACTTTTAATTGTTTCATTTTCATAAAAATTATTTTTTTGTTATATTATATTTATCTTTGTAATATATTATAATGTAGAGTTTATTATTAATTTTAGTTGATTATATCCATGCTGTTGGATCTTCTTTATATCTTTAATACTATATCTGGCTACACTAATATTATTTGTAGCAGATGGAAGAGCTATCAAGTATGGGAATCAATATAAACTTCATTCCGTTAAGGGGGTGATAGCCTAGTTGTTTAGGTTAGAGGTTTTAGAAGTTGGAGTTATTTATAATTTAAATTAAAACTCAAAAAATTTATGGGGGGTATTGAATTGAAGAAAAGATTTAGTTTATTCTTAACAGTAGCATTAATGGTTGCATTAGTTGCACTACCAGCTTTTGCAAAAACTTCAGTTAGACCTGGAGAAGATGGAAAAGTAGAAGTAACATTTACTTATGCAGGAAATCCTGATGCAAACGCAGTTTATGTAGCTGGGGAATTCAACAACTGGTTACCAAATTTCCCAACTTACAAGATGAAGAAAGAAAATGGTGTATGGACATTAACTACACAATTAGAGAAAGGTAAATACCAATACAAATTTACTGTATATGGTGGTGGAATGCTTCAATGGATCAAAGATGATCAAGCAGCAAGTTTTGCAGCTGATGGATTCGGTGGACAAAACTCTGTTGTAATCGCTGATCCTAATGCTGGTTTAGCTTCTCGTGTTATTGCTTTAGAGAAGCAAATGGCAGTAACTAATATTGGATTCAACTACAGTGGATATGCTCGTGCTGGAGTTTTATTGTCTGGAGAAGGTGGAGCATTAGATAGTCATATGGGATTATTCGCTGACTACTATTCTAGATGGAGACTAGGAAACGAAAATGATACTTATGTAGAACAAACATTTAGTAAGAAGTTTACTGGAGATAATGGTTCTTGGATGAAAGCTAATATTTTATTAGCTAACAAAAAGTTAGACTATCAAACTTATGGAAATGACGCTGGACAAAAATCTACACTTCGTCAAGCTTATGTAGAAGGTGGAGGATTTGATGTTGCACCAGATGTTAATTTCTGGGTTGGTGAGAGATATTATGGAAGAGATGATATCCATATTACTGATAATCGTTGGAGAGAGTTAGATGCATTTGGTGCTGGTGCTCAAGGTATTAAGCTTGGAGCTACTACTTTAGATGCTGCTTTTCTTGTGCGTGGAACTGATGATGGATTAAATGCTCAACCTGATCTTGGTGAAAAAGTTCAGAAAAATATTGATTTAAGATTTAAGGATATCGTAGTACCAGGTGGTAACTTAGAAGTTGAAGCTAGATATGCTTGGCAAACTGATGTTCCTAATGGTAATGATGTAACAGGTTATGAATTAGATTTCATTTATAGTCGTACTGACTTCTATGGTTTTGCAGATGGGTTCAGTAAAGCTATTGTACAGTATGGTGACAGCATTGGTGCTGACTTAGGTAATGCAATTGGTTACACTAGTGAGGATGCTTCTGCTATGTCATTTATTACTTATGGATTAGCTAATATCAATGAAAATTGGGACATTATGCCTCAATTTATCTATGAAACTTACTCAGATAAGTATGGTGTAGATAATCCAGAAGACGAAACTAGAATGATGATTGGTGCTAGAGCAGTTAGATATATCACTAATAACTTCTCTATGCAGTTTGAATATGGATTTGAGAGTTATGACCAAACTAATGGTTGGGTAGAGGATCAAAAACTACACAAGTTTACTGTTGCTCCGACTCTTAAGTTAAGCAATTCTTTCTGGGGACGACCAGAATTAAGAGTATTTGCAACTTATGCAAGTGTTAATGATAATGCTTCTTTGCCAGAACCATATGCTGATGATGATAGTGGTATGGCTTACGGAGTTCAAGCTGAACTTTGGTGGTAGAAACCACTTTAAGACCCTATGTCTAACATAGGGTCTTTATCCTTTTTTAGATTATTTTACAGAAATTAGAGTTTTAAGAATTAAAGGGCAATGTTTTCTAAAAACAACCCCGATGTGCATTGTTTATTATTTGCATATCGGGGTTGTTTATTTTTTATTATAACTTAAAATTATTGGACTTATATTAATTTATAACTATTTAGGTAGAAAATAATTAAGGTCAAAGGAATTGGAACCACAGATGAACACGGATGTACACAAATAAGGTCATTAAAAAGATAAGATCTAGAACATTATAATTAATAAGGTTTTAAAGTTTTTATTAGTGTTAATCTGTGTGGATTCGTGGTAAAAAAGTTTTTAAGCTCTTAAAATTACTAATCAAGGTCAAAAGATATTGGAACCACAGATGAACACGAATAAGATCATTAAAAAGAATAAAGTTTAGAAATATTTATAGCTAATAGGGTTTTATTAGTGTTAATCTGTGTGGATTCAGCCCAAGGCTACTTCTTCAGACTATGTCTTCAGGGCGCGTGGTAAAAAAGTTTTTAAGCTCTTGAAATTACTAATAAAGTTCAAAAGATATTTGGAACCACGGATGAACACGGATGTACACGAATAAGATCATAAAAAAGAATAAAGTCTAGAGATATTTATAGCTAATAGGGTTCTAAAGGTTTTATTAGTGTTAATTCGTGTTAATCCGTGGTAAATAAGCTTTTAAGCTCTTAAAATTACTAATCAAAGGCAAAAGATATTTGGAACCACAGATGAACACGAATGTACACGGATAAGAGCAAGAGAAAAAAGAATTAAGATAATGATTAAATTAATAGTAGTTTATGTATTAATGTTTCACTAGTGGAGGTTGGTGTAAATTCGTGGTAGAAAAAGTTTTTAAGTCTTTAATAAACTAAGAAATAATCAATTCAATGGAGGTAGAATTTTATGCTGAAGATCTTAAATAAGAAAAAAATCATCCTATTAACAGTACTCTTATTAACTTTAGGAGTCTTTGCAGGATGTAGTAGTGATGATAGTGAATCGGAAAACATTGGTAATGTAATTGTCAAAAGTTCAAATGTTACAGTTAGTCCTAACCTTGGTATTAATGAACTAAATCTTACATCAGCTGAGGTAAAGATTGCTGGCAAAACAGGTAAGTTAGATGAGACTATAAGTAATATTAAAGAGGGAACTCATAATTTAACTATTTCAGTGGTAGATGGTAGTATAGAATATTATGGTGAAAAAGAAATTACTGTTACAGCAGGAGAGGATAATTATGCTGGAACTATAGTTATTGATCAAAAGCAAACATCTGTACCAGAAGGAAAAGTTTTAATTCATTATCAAAGAAATGACGGCAACTATGATGCTTATACTTTATGGGCCTGGGGAGATGGTATAGTAGATTCTGATAGTGAAAATGATTGGCCCAATGGCTATGAAAAATCTGGAGAAGATGACTTTGGTGCGTATTACTATATTCCTTTAGCAGAAGATGGAGGTAATAATATTGGCTTAATTCCTGTTGATACTAATGAAAATAAGGATGGCGGGAATCATCTATTTGAGTTATTAAGTGATTATAGTGAGTTGTGGATCTTTGAAGGTGATACTAATATCTATACTAGTGCAGATAAAGATTTTCCTGAGGGAATAGTATCTGCTGAGGTTATTAGTCCAACAGAAATTGAAGCCAGATTTTTAAGTACTATGGGAATTGCTAAATCTGAAATATCAGTAACTGATAAAACTGGATCAGAGATTACTATTGATTCTTTGGAGATTGTTGATGACAAGATATTAACTCTAGTATCTTCTACTTTAGATCCTGATAATCAAGCTCCTTATAATATAACTTATGATGGTAAGTCTGTAGAGGCGGCGATAGGTTCTAGGTATTCTATGGAAGAGCTTGTTAAAGTTAAAGAGTTTAATAATTTAAGAATTTATGAGATCTTTGTAGCGACCTTCTTAGATGGTGATGGTAAGGAAAATTTCCCTGAAGTATGGGGGAATGCTGATGCTTATGGAGATTTAGATGGTGTTATTGATTCTCTTGATTATATTAAAAATTTGGGGATGAATGCTATTTGGTTGACTCCTGTCTTTGAGTCTGATGGAGAAAGTAAATTAGATGCAACAGGTTATTTTGCTAAGGATTACTTTAATGTAGATGATAATTGGGGTGGCAATACTAAATTGAAGGAAGTAATTGATGAAGCACATGCCAGAGGATTATATGTATTCCTCGATGGAGTTTTTGGTCATCACAAAGATATTAACATACCTGCTTCACCATCAGGGTATACTCCTTCAGGTCCAAATGATCCAGTAGATTATCCAGAGAGCTTGGATTTTTATAAAGAGGTTGCTACCTATTGGATTGAAGAGTTTGAGATTGATGGTTGGAGATTAGATCAAGCATATCAATTGTATCAAGATGGTCATAATTATTGGAATGAGATTAGAAGAAGTGTAGAAGAAGTAACTGCAGAACGTAAAGCAGCAGGAGAAAAATGGGGAACCTTAGGTTATATGGTTGGTGAGATTTGGAAAGGTGAGAATGATATTAATGATACAGGATATAGTCAAAATGGATTAAGATCAGCTTTTGATTTCCCAATGCGATATAGACTTGTTCAAGTCTTAGCGGCTGAAGAAAGTGGTTCTGGAGGGAAAGATGCATCGGCTTTAAACGAAGGACTGGAAACTCATAATGTCTATGAAGATTATGCACAACCTAACTTGATGTTAACTAACCATGACTTACTTCGCTTTGGAGACTTAATTCAAAGAGCACCTCATTTAGGTTATGGTACAGAGAATCCTGATTATTGGAAACGACATAAGGCAGCATTTAGCTTTATGGCGGCTTATACAGGTCCAGTTACCCTTTATTATGGTGATGAATGGGGAGATGAAAGAGAAGGTTATGTGAATGATAATGACATTGCTGATGTTTATGACGATAATGTTGCACGGAGTGAAGGTAAAATTTCAGGGTTTACAACAGCTGAGCTTGACTTGAAAAATTATGTTTCTAAATTAATGGAGATAAGAGCGAATCATCCTGCATTATGGAATGGTGAGAGAAGTAATTTAGTAGCTGAAAATACTAAATATGCTGATCTTAAAACAGATTTAGATACAGGAGAAGAGATAGTTTATGTATTGAATACAGGAACAAGTGAAACTACAATCTCAGTTTCTAATGTAGGTGGAACTAAGTTAGTTGATCTATTGACAGGTGAGGAGATAACTGGTTCTGGAGACTATGATATTCCTGTAGATGGATTAACAGGAAGATTCTTACTTGTGCAGTAGTTGATCTTGGATTATATTTTTCTGAATATCAAATGGGTAGTGATAAGTAAATAGTGGTTTGTTAATTATCACTACCTCACATATAATAATAATATTGAATTTTTAATAAAAAAACACAATTAAAGAAGGGTTTTTATATTTTGTGTATAAATAATAATAGAGTAAATAACATTATAAGAGCATAATTTTTGGCTGATTAACATATTATTTACAATAAGTATAAATATGGTTAACAGCTAGTTGTTTAATTTTAGATTTACAATAACAATAGATAATAATATAAGACTATAAGAAAACATATCTAGGGAGATTTTATATCTTCAGATATGTTTTTATTTTTTGTTATGGTTAATTACAGATGTCAGTTTGGAGGTGATAGATGAAATAAGAAAAAATTATGAATTGAGAAATTTTGTTGTGATTATATAAAATTTAATTGATTAGAGGAGGGTTTTAATTGAAGAAAATATTTAGTTTATTATTGATTTTAACTTTAGCTTTAGGATTAGTAGCTTGCTCGAGTGATGATGATGGTCCAGGAAAAGTTGGTAATATATTAGTTAGTAGCGATAACATCAACACTGATTCTTTTAGTGATTTAGATCTTGATCTTAGTACAGCTATAGTTACTGTGGCTGGTAAGGAAGGGTCATTAGATACAGCTATTAAGAATGTAGAGGCAGGCAACTATACATTAAGAGTTTCAATAGTTGATGGAACTAAAGAATATTATGGTGAAACAGAAGTTGTTGTTACTGCTGGAGAAGATACTACAGATGTAACAGTAACTATTGATCAAAGTGGAACCTATATACCTGAAGGAAAGGCATTGGTTCATTATCAAAGAAATGCGGATGACTATGATACTTATACCTTATGGCTATGGGGAGATGGTGTAGAAAACACAACAGATTGGCCACATGGGTTACAAAAATCTGGGGTAGACGATTTTGGTGCTTATTATTATGTCCCATTAACTGGGGAAGGGAGTAATTTAGGATTAGTACCTGTTGATGAAGAAGTGGGAGATTCTAGTAAAGATGGTGGAGATCATTTATTTGAATTCTTGGGAGATTATAATGAATTATGGATTTTCGAAGGAGATGACACTGTCTACATTAGTTCTGATAAAGAAGTTCCTGAAGGTCTAATCTCTGCTGAAGTTGTTAGTCCAACAGAACTTGAAGTAGTCTTTACAGATACTATGGGAATTGCTCAATCGGAAATAGCAGTAGTAGATAAAGACGGTAATGAGGTAACAATTGATAGTTTAGATGTAGTCGATGGCACAACATTAGTATTAACAGGTAGTTTAGATGTTGATAATCAAAAACCTTATGAGATTACTTATGATGGTAAGACAGTAGTAGCAGATACTGGAGCAAGGTATGAAGATTCTCTGACTGCTTATGATGGAGATGATTTAGGTGCTACTTATAATAGTGATGGTACTGTACAATTAAATTTATGGTCACCAAAAGCAACTGAAGTAGAAGCTGTTATTTATGATAAAGCTGACCAAAATACAGAGGTTACTAGAGTTACTATGGAAAAGGATCCAAGAAGTGTATGGAGAGTTACTTTAAATAGTGATAATACTGGTATTAGTGATTTAAGAGGTTATTTTTATCAATATAGTGTAACAATAAATGGTGAAACAAGATTAGCTTTAGACCCATATGCTAAGTCAATGGCAGAATTTACTGTAGATACTAATGGTAATGGTGATGATACTGTTGGTAAAGCTGCTATAGTAGATCCTTCTCTTGTAGGACCAACACTTGATTTTGCTAATGTAGATGGATTTGAAAAGAGAGAGGATGCTATTATTTGGGAGATTCATGTTAGAGACTTTACTTCTCAAGAAGGACTTAGTCTAACAAATCAATTTGGAACTTATGCGGCATTTACCGAGAAATTAAATTATTTAAAAGATTTAGGAGTAACCCATATTCAATTACTTCCTGTAATGTCGTATTACTTTGGAGATGAGTCACAGTCAGGAACAAGAGAAACAGAGTATGATTCTAGTGGAAATAATTATAATTGGGGTTATGATCCACATAGTTATTTTGCTCCAGAAGGAATGTATTCAGAAGATTCTACAGATCCTGAATTAAGAATTAAAGAGTTAAAAGATCTCGTTCAAGCTATTCATGATGCAGGTATGGCAGTAACTCTTGATGTTGTTTATAATCATATGGCAGCAACAGATATTATGGATAGAATTAATCCAGGTTATTACTTTAGAGAAGGTGCTAATGGTTCTGGATGTGGAAATGATACTGCTTCTACTCATGCTATGATGAGAAAATTAATTGTAGATTCATTAGTTTACTGGACGGAAGAGTATAAAGTAGATGGATTTAGATTTGACTTAATGGGATTAATTGATAGTGAGACAATACAATCAGCCTATGATGCTGTAGCAAAAGTAAACCCTGATACATTATTTATTGGTGAAGGATGGAGAATGTATACTGGTCCTGAAGGTACTGAAGGTGCTGATCAAGACTTTGTTTCTAGCACAGATGATGTAGCAGTATTCTCTGATGAAATTAGAAATAACTTAAAATCTGGTTATGGAAGTGAAGGTCAACCGATGTTTATTACTGGTGGAGATAGACCTATCGAAACAATCTTTAACAATATTAAAGCTCAGCCAGGTAACTTTACTGCTGATGACCCAGGCGATGTTGTTCAGTATATTGCTGCTCATGATAACTTAACTTTACATGATGTGATTGCTCAATCTATTGAGAAATCACCTGCTGATTCAGAGGAAGAGATTCAAAAGAGAATTAGACTTGGAAATGCTATTATCTTAACAAGTCAAGGAATTTCTTTCTTACATGGTGGTCAAGAATATGGTAGAACTAAAGAGTGGAAGGGTACAGGAAGTCCTGAAGGTGAGGATACAGAAGTACCAGCGACAGGAGATGTATTTATTCACAACTCTTATGATTCATCTGATGTAATTAATGCATTTGATTGGAATGCAGCAACTGGAGATACAGTTCAAAATGAGACTATGGAGTATACTAAAGGTCTTATTAAACTAAGAAGATCAACAGATGCCTTTAGATTAGGTGATAAATCTTTAGTTGATTCTAATGTAAAGCTTATTTATCCTGCCGAAGATGCTGAAGATAAAATTATTGCTTATAAATCTACAGCAACAGATCTAAGTGAATACTATGTATTCATTAATGGAGATACAATTGAAAGAGATTTTGCAGTAAAAGAAGACTTGACAAGTGCTACAGTTCTTGTAGATAATGATGAGTCTGGTGCTACTGCAGTATCAACTGTATCTGGTGTAACAGTAACTGCTGATACAGTAACTGTAGATCCATTATCTGTAGCAGTAATTAAAGTAGAGCCTGCATCTGATTCAATAGTTGTAGATGGAAATAAAGACGTAGCTTGGGATGATACTTCTATAGCTGATAAATATACTGATGCTACAGCAGATGCTTGGGTAACTGACACTGGAGATAATATAGCTGATCCAGCAGGAATGGATGTTCAAAATATTTATGTAGCTAATGATACTGATAATTTATATATGTTAGTGGAATTAGCTGATGGTAGTTGGGGTACAGATGCTATGTTTTTGATTGATAATACAACTGATAGCACAGGTATCAGTGATCTTGGAGCTAACACAAGCTGGACATGGGGAGATAAGAATATAGTTTATAGTGATGATACTAGTTTCGAAGGTATTCTTTACACATATTTAGATGGTGATGGTAATCCTGGATATGGTGCCTTCACTTGGTTAGGTACAGAGGTTCAAGATGATACAGTAGCTGAGTATAACCGTTCTGCAGATGGAAGCATTATAGAAGTAAGTTATTCTCTTAGTGCTTTAGGACTTCAAGCTGGTGATGATATAAGAATCTTACCAGTAATGATGAATGGTTATTGGGAGGTTACAAATATCATTGATGCTCCTTTTGATGATAAGTTAGTTGATCCAACAGTAGATCAAGAATTAACTTATCAAACTTATACAATTAAATAAACTAATTTAGTTTAAAAATGGGGCAACTATATAGTTGCCTCATTTTATATATATATGTTATTATATATTATAGAATTTTCTAAGTTGAATTACTATTTCATAAATAAAGTTTTAAATCCCTTTAAAACTTTATTTATGAAATAGTAAAGGATTTGATTTATATAATTATTAATGAAGGAAATATTTTCTTGTAGTAGAAATAGTAATTTATAAAATTTAATTTTATATTATGTTATAGATCGCAGTTCAAGTTTTGTAAGTAATAAAGCAATAATTAGAAAGATGATAAATTATATTATGATTATTAAGATATAGAAAGGCTGTGAGATTAATGTTTAAATCTGCTTTAGAGAGAGTATTAATATCAGTGATGGTATTCTTATTACTCTTAACTATATTGGGATGTAGTGATGGTGCTAGAACTAATACCCTCAGTGGTAGTTCCAATTTAAAAGTAACCGTTAAAGTTCCCAAGAAAGATACAGATGAAGCAACAGATAAGATTGAAGAAGAATTTACCGTGAAAAAGGTAGAGGTATCAATTGTAAATCGTAATAATAGTAATGATAAAGACAGTGAAACTAAGGAGATTAAAGGCAGTAGCAGTAGTGTTTCTTTAAACTTCAATAACTTATCTAGAGGGAGTACATATGAGCTTGATATAGCTGTTAAGGATGAAGATGGTTATATAGTCTATGAAGATAATGATAAGTCTACTACAATCAATGGTGATGATAATCTACTTACAGTTTCATTTGGTGAAGAAGATTTAACAGATGCTAAAGGATTAGTGATTAAGCTAAGTAATTTAATCTCAGAAGTTAAATCAGGAAAAGTATTTTTAACTCCTTCTAATGGGTTGAAAACAGATATTAATATTGACAATAAGGTGGCTCGCTTTAATGAAATTTCTGCTAATAAATATCTATTAGAGATAGATTTATTTGATTCAGATAATAACTCAATTTATGAAAAAACGGTTAATGACCTTAAGATTTTACCAGGAAGAGTTACCCAAATAGAGTATGACTTAGCTAAAGAGAAGGTAGTTAATACTACTTGGTTATCTACAGTAGCACCAAAGGCTCCTACTGGGCTAACTGCTTTAGCAACAGAGTCAGGTATTTTGCTCAATTGGGAAGATAATTCTACTAATTATATGATTTATAGGGGATCAGATAAGAGTTCTAAAACTCCCTTAGAAGAGAGTACAAATAATTATTACAAAGATAGAACTGCAATGGCAGGTGATACATACTATTATTGGGTTAAAGCAATTGATAAAGCTGGGCTAAATAGTGAGTTATCTACCAAGGTTAGTGCCACTGCTATTCCTAGTAAGTATGATGGTGTTAAGCTACACTTTAAAGATAGTGATGCTCAGAAAGCTCCTCAAATATATACTTGGTATCTAAATGAACAAGAAGAAAAAATAGAATTATCAGGCAGTTTAGAAGATATGGAAACTATGAAATCAGAAGCTAATGATTGGTATGTTGCTGAGTTTCCAGAGATCAGAAATATAAATATCATTTTTGTATCTGGTGATGGAAGAAAATTCGAAGATTTGCATAGAAGAGAAAATGAATGGTGGTATCAGGAAGGTCGATGGTACTCCTATAATCCTGATAAGCCAGCTAAGCCAGAAATTGAGTTTGATTTAGAACCTGGTTCTTATGACTCTGAGACTCAACTGGAGATATCTATTAGTGGAGAAGATATTATAGAGACAAGTGCTAGATTTAATAACCAAGATATTAGTTTGAATATTAGTGGAGAAGATGTAGATAAAACTACTGTGCTTTTAGGTGATTATCTTAAAGAGAATGAAAGTGGAGAACTTTCTGTAACAGTAGTGAATGATATAGCAACAATTACAAAAACAGCTAGATTTACAATAGGAGATACTGATAATAAAAAAGATAATACTAATAGAGATTTTACATTCCATTTTAAGAATAATAACAAGAAAGTGCCAAATATTTATCTATGGCAAGGAAAAGGTGAAGCTAAAATTGAGCCTACTGGTGTATGGCCAGGTACACCTATGTTAGAGGAAGAAGATGGATGGTATAGCTATAGTCTAATAGATATTGAGGTTGAAGAATTAAATGCAAAGATTAATTGGGATAGTGGTGATACAGGAAATATAATGGGAATTGAAGCTGGTGAATGGTGGTATAAAGATGGAAAATTTGTATCTAAACCTGAAATTATAATAGATACTCCAGCTGGTACTTATTTAGGAACTAAAAGTATTACTTTATCTATTAAAGATAATGGAGATAAGATTATAGATTTAATCTGTGAATTTAATGGTAAAAGAATCGATATTGTAGATAAAGCAGATATAAGACTTGCTGATTATTTAGAAAATGAGGAGACTGGTAGGTTGACTATAACTGCTAGCAATCAAATAGGTACTGTAAGTAGAGAAGTTACATTTACCAGACAAGATAGGAATTAGCTCAAAATTAGTTATTGATTATATATGAATTAATTCTATAATTGCAGGAAAATAGCTATCATTAGAGAATATAAAATTAGAAGTAAAGATAAAGAAAGGGGAGAAGTAGATAATGAGAAAAAGAGTTACTTTGTATGCTTTACTATCTATATTAATTTTAGCAGTAACATTAACAGGTTGTAAATCAACTGGAGATGAGTTTGCTCTAGTTTCCTCTGATTTAACAGATTATAATCTTAATAGTGTAGATTATACTTTAGGGGAGTTTAAACTAGAGTTTAATGAAAAGGTTGCTGGAGCAAAAGTATCTTTAGTCCAAGGGGATAGTAAATCTAAAATTGAGACTAATGTAGAAGGAAATGTAGTTACTTTAACAGGTTTAAAATTAGAAGCCAAAACAAATTACCAGCTAGTTACTAATATTAAGTCTAGCACAGGAAATGAGCTATCTACTAAAACTGATTTTACTACTAGTAGAAGTTATCCAGAAATTAAAGATCCTAATGAGACTCTGATGCAAACTTTCTATTGGGAAATGAATAAAGGTAAGTATAAAGAAAAATATCCAAAAGAATCAAACCTATGGAAACTACTTTCTGAACGTTCAGATGATTTAGCTAAAATAGGGATTACTTCTGTTTGGGTACCACCAGCTAATAAAGCTCATGAGCAACAAGATGAAGGTTATGGAACTTATGATCTGTGGGATTTGGGAGAATTTAATCAGGTTAACACAGTTAGAACTAAATATGGAACTAAAGAAGAGTTGGAGCAAACTATAGCTGACCTTCACCAAGAAGGAATTAAAGTTTATTATGATGCAGTATTAAATCATAGATTAGGTGCTGGTTATGAAAATATAGGGGATTCTATCTTAGCATCTGGTCAGAAAGCAGAAACTTATACTAAATTTTATCCACTTAAAGGAAGACAGAAGTATTATAGTAAAGCTGATGAATGGAAATGGGATTGGAAGGCCTTCGATGGTGTAGATTATGCTGCTAATTTAGGGAATATAGCACCACAAAATTTCAAAGGGAAGACATGGGATGATACTTTTGAGAAGGATTATCTATTAGGGGCAGATGTTGATTATCAAAATGAAAATGTTAAAGATGAGTTAAAGGAATGGGGAAGTTGGATTATAAATGATATTGGTTTTGATGGATTTAGACTTGATGCAGTTAAACATGTTGATTCTAAATTTATTGATGAATGGATAAGTAGTATTCAAGAAAATACAGCTAAAGATGTATTCTTTGTAGGAGAAGCGTGGGTAGAGAATACAATGGGGCTAAGTTTTTATATGTATGATGTAAATAATCCTAATTTACATGTGTTTGATTTTCCATTAAGAAAAACCTTTGAAACATTAAGAAATGGGAATTTAAATATGTCTACTCTAAGTAAGGCCGGTATGGTTAATAAGAGGAAATTTGCTGATAAAACAGTTACTTTTATAGATAATCATGATACTGGTCGAGATATTGTAGAGTATAAAGCACCAATTAATATAAGAAAGTATCAAGCTTATACTTATATTTTAATGAGAGAAGATGGATTGCCTATGGTTTATTGGAAAGATTATTACCAAGATGGAAAGAAAGTAGGACTAGATAAATTACTAAAGGCAAGAAGATATTTTGCTTATGGTCCTGGACGAGAGGTTAAGACTAATGATGTAAATACTTATTCTTATGTTAGAGGAGGTCTGTCAGATGTTCCAGGAACGGGATTAGTCATGATGATTTCCCAAGGTACTTCTGGTGATTTAACTACTAAGAGAATCGACTCAGGTAAGTCTAATACTGAGTTCTATGATATTACTTCTAATGTTAAAGGAACGGTTAAGACTGATGCAGATGGGTATGGAGATTTCAAAGTGAAAAATTCTATTGATGAAGGTTGGAGTGTTTGGGTACCAGCTAATTAATGAACCTTTATCTTAATATATTAAAGGTATAAATTGGATTAGAAAATCTGATTTATACCTTTTTTTATATTATTTTTGATTTATTAAAAAAATAACTTGAATTAAATTCCATTATATGTTATTATTTTTATATAAAATAAATAATACTAAAAATAAAAATAATCTTCTTCAGGAAGCAATGATGTATAGACTGTAATTGGTCACCTATTGTCTATATTGAGCTAATGGTGAACCCTCCCTTGTATTTTATAATAAGGGTGGGGTTTTTATTTTTAAATAAGATTATAAACTATAAAATTAATAAGAGTTTTTAAATTAATAGTGTCAAAAGTTTAGAACAGAGAGATAAGTTTAAAAAAGTATATAAGGTTATAAGAGAACATATCTAGCATTTTATTATTGCTTGGGTATGTTTTTATTTTTTCTTATAAAAAATATATTTCAAGGAGATGGTAGTTTTGAGGAGTAAGGAATTTTATTTATTAGTACTTTTAATTTTAGTGATTGGATTAGTTGGATGTTCAAGTAGTAGTGGAGGAGGTGGAGGTTCAGAATTAGGAATCCTAAAGATCAATGTGCCTAAAGATGCTGAAACAGGTGAAATTATAGCTAATTATACTATAGAAATTATAAATAGTGATGGGGCTATAGTTAAAACAATTGATGAAATTAATGATGGTGGAGAGTATGATTTTAAGCCTGGTACTTATAATGTTGAAGTAACAGCGACAGGATATGAAAAATGGAGTAGATCTTATATAGTTAAAGCTGATGACCCTATGCCTGTTATTCCAAAGTTAACTAAAAAGAGTACAGCAGTAGAGATAGAAGAATTAAGTGTTGATCCTTCTCAAATAACAGTATCAGTAGGAGATACATATGAATTACCTCAGTTTGCAACAGCAACAATGACAGATGGAAGCGCATCAACGGTAAAAGTGAATTGGAATAAGGAAGTAGATACAAGTGTAGCAGGAACTTATGAATTTATAGGAAGTGTGGAAGGGACAGAATTAACAGTAATCTTCAAGTTAATAGTTACTGATGAAGAAAGATTTATTGAGAGTTTAGATATTAATCCAAAAGAAGCAACAGTAGAGGTAGGGAATAGTTATAGCTTACCAGCAACAGCTACTGCAAGCTATAATGATGGAAGTGAAGAAACAGTAGATATAATCTGGGATAAGGAAGTGGATACAAGTGTAGCAGGAACTTATGAATTTATAGGAAGTGTAGGAGGAACAGAATTAACAGTAAGCTTCAAGTTAATAGTTAAGGAAGAAAGAACTATTGAGAGTTTAGATATTAATCCAAAAGAAGCAACAGTTCAAGTTGGAAGTAATTATAGTCTACCAGCAACAGCTACTGCAAGCTATAATGATGGAAGTGAAGAAACAGTAGATATAATCTGGGATAAGGAAGTGGATACAAGTGTAGCAGGAACTTATGAATTTATAGGAAGTGTAGAAGGAACAGAATTAACAGTGAATTTCAAGTTAATAGTTAAGGAAGGAATATTCATTGAAAATTTAGCGGTTAATCCTTCAAAAGCAATAGTAGGTGTAGGTGAAGAATATACTTTAGCAGCAACAGGAACAGCAACAATGAGTGACGGAACTACAAAAGAAGTGAATTTAACTTGGGAAGATTCCGATGGGAATATAGTTGAGAATGGAATAGTAGATACAAGTGTAGCAGGAACTTATGAGTTTATAGGAAGTACAGCAGGAACAGAATTAACAGTAGGATTTACTTTAACAGTAATTGATGAGTCTGCACAAATAGGAATTGAAGTAGACTGGGAAACAGCTCCAAAAGCTCCTGTATCTTTATCATCAACTTTAGATAATTCAGCTATAACTCTAAGTTGGGATGATAGTGAAGAAGGTATTGCAGGCTATCTAGTCTATCGTAGTACAGAAGTAACTGGCGAAAAAACTCCTTTAACATATAGTTTAATTACAGATACTAAAACTTATGTTGATGAAAATGTAGAAGCAGGTACAACTTATTATTACTGGGTTGTTTCTTATAGAAAGAGTAGTAATGGAGGATTTTTGGGAAGTGATCTAAGTGAAGCACTTGAAGTAACTTATGCTGCTCAATAATGAAGAGATAATAGTAATGATTAAATTCATCAGTCCAATGGAAGGGATTCTATAAAGTAGAATTGTCTTCTAGATTAATTGATGATTAAAAACTTTAAATCTATATCTGGCAAGTGAACTTATTTATCAAATATTATAATGGGTTATATTTTAGATTTTAATAAGTTTTACTTGCCTAATTTGGATGATAAATTATTAATGTTAACCTAAATGAAAGGTGGGATTTTATGTTTTATAAATTAAGAGGAAAAAAATTAGCCTTATTACTAAGTATAATTACTTTATTCATGTTAGTTGGATGTAGTAGTAATGGGGGGAGCGATGAACTAACTGGTAATCAATCAAAGTTAGGAGTTACAGTTAAGCTGCCTGGGAGTCAAGAAGACGGGGCAAGTATTCAAAAACTAGATATTAATTTAAAGAAGATAGAAGGAAAAGTAATTAATGTAAATGATAGCAATGATATTCATGAAAGTGAAGCTAAAATTGAGGAAGGGACTACAGAAGTCGGTCTTGAGTTTAAAAACTTAAAAAAGAATGCTAAATATAAAATAATTATCAAGGGGATCTATGTAGATGGAGATGAAGAAATTGTAGCTTACAAATCGCCTGAAGATACAACAGCAGTTACAAATGATGATGAGTCTACAGTTACAGTAACATTAGAACTTCAAGCTACTAAGAATTTAACTATGAATTTTGAGAATATGCCAGCAGAGGCTGCTAGTGGAATAGTGACTATAGTACCAGAAGAGGTTGGATTAGAGGCTGAGATAGATGTTGCTGAAGCAAAAGCTGATTTTGGTTCTACTCCAGCTGGTGAATATGCTGCAAAAGTCAAGTTATATGATAGTGAAGAGAATCTAATTGTAGATAAAGCTACTGAAGTTTTTGAAGCTTTACCAGGTCGTGCTGAGAATGTTAGTGTTGATTTAGAGAATACTACTTCTGGAGGAAAATTAAAAGTTAATGTAACTTGGCAGTTAGCTCCTAAAGCTCCAACTGGATTAACTGCTAAATATAATGAAAGTACTGGTGCAATAGACTTAACTTGGGATGATAGTGCAGATAAGTATTTAGTCTATCGAGGAACAAGTGAGGCAGAGAAGCTTCCTTTAATGGAGAAAGCGATCACTACTCATAATTATAGTGATACAGATGTTCAAGGTGACACAACTTATTATTACTGGGTAAGAGCCTATGATGCTGATGCTTTGGCTAGTGATTTAAGTGATTCAGTTAGTGAAACTACTCCAGCGCCAGAGGGAATTACTTTACACTTTAAATCTGATTCTAGTGCTACACCATATGTTTATAGCTGGTATACAGGTACTGATGGAACTAAGTATGAGCCTACTGGTGGTTGGAATAATCAAACTGCTATGGACTCAGAAAGCAATGGTTGGTATAAATTAACTATAAGTAAAGATAATTTAAATAATTATGAAAGTGGAATTAGCTTTGGAATAATAATTACAGATTCAGCTAATGGTGGAAATAAATTAACTGGTGGCGATACTGAAATTAAGGATTTAGGCCAATACTGGTGGGATGGAAGTGATTGGACAACAGATAATCTTAATGGTCCATCTGAACCAAAGATTCCAGTATCTCCTAAAGGTGGAACATATAAAGGAGATACAGTAATTGAGGTAGGACCTATTGATGATGGTGGTGCTAGTATAACTTCTAGTAGTTGTGAATTTGCTGGTGAAACATTTACACTTTCTACTACTGAAATTACTGAAATTAAAATAAGTGACTATGTAGCTGATGGTGAGAAGGGTACTTTAACAGCAAGTGCTACTAACTCAGAAGGAACAACTGAAGTAAGCTATGATTACACTAGAGATGATGGAGCGGTAGTTGATAAGTTTACTTGGGATAATGCAAGTGTTTACTTTGTTATGACCGATAGATTCTTTAATGGAGATCCAAGTAATGATAATTCTTATGGACGGATCACTGATTATGGTAGTGATAAGTTAAATACAGGAACTTTCCATGGGGGAGATATTGCTGGATTAACTGAAAAGTTAGAGGAAGGATATTTTGAAGACTTAGGTGTTAATGCAATCTGGATTACTGCTCCATATGAACAGATGCATGGTTTTTGTGGTGGCGGTTCTGGAGGTTTCCCTCATTATGGTTACCATGGTTATTATGCGCTTGATTGGACGATGATGGATAAAAATATGGGTACAATAGAAGAGTTTAGGGATTTTGTAAATACTGCTCATAGTCAAGGGATTAGAGTTGTAATGGATGTTGTAATGAATCATCCAGGTTATAACACTATGCTGGATGGAGTACAATATGGATTTGGTGGAATAGATGCTAGTGAAGAAGAAGTAATGAGTTGGAGACCATCTTCCGGTGAGAATTGGCACAGTTACCATGATCATTATATTGATTATGATAATAAATCTGCTTGGAGTAATTGGTGGAATGGTTGGGTTAGAGCAGGTTTACCTGGATATGAACCACTTGGGGAACCACCTTTAAAACAGCTTCCTGATTCTGGTTTGCCTGATATTAAAACTGAAATAACTAATAGTATTGGATTAGCACCAATACTAGAGACTAAATGGTCAATGGAACAAAGTGGATATGATCAATGGATTGTACCAGCTGCTGAAGAGTTAAGAAAGAATTTAAATAATAGTGCACCAGCTGACTATATTATCAAATGGTTAGCTGCGTGGGTAGAAGAGTTTGGAATTGATGGGTTTAGAGTAGATACTGCTAAACACGTTGAAAAATGGCGATGGGGACAATTGAAAGGTGCCGCAGAAGATGCATTAGATACTTGGAGGGCTGAGAATTCTAATGCCCCAGGAGCAGAATGGGATGAAGATTTTTGGATGACTGCTGAAGACTTTGGTCATGGTGTAGGTAGAAGTGATTATTTCAATGATAATGATGGAGATGGTACACAGGACTTTGAATCAGTAATTAATTTTTCTTTCAACCAGAATCCTCCATCAATATCTAATGTAGGAGATGTTTGGCAGGATTATGCTAATCGGATTAATAATGGAGATTGGAATGTGTTAACTTATATTAATTCTCATGATGCTAGGGATACCTATAATTGGTATGATACTAATAAAGATATGGGAACAATGCTACTATTATTGCCTGGTGGAGTACAGATTTATTATGGAGATGAGAACTCTAGAGAGCTTGGACCAGAGGTTGATGGCGATGCAAATCAGCCTACAAGATCAGATTATCAATGGAACACTAATCAAGATATTTTAGCCCATTGGCAGAAAGTTGGTCAATTTAGACATGACCATCCTGCTGTAGGTGCAGGTCAACAAACTGATCTAGGAAATAACACTTATGGTAGAACTTATAGTGGAAATGCTATGGAAGATAAAGTTGTAATTGCAATTGGTGGAAGTGGAACTACAAGTGTAAATGTAGAAGGAATCTTTGCTGATGGAACCCAAGTAAGAGATGCTTACGATGGTGATACTGCTACAGTAAGTAATAGTACAGTAGAGTTTGACTTTGATAACGGAGTTATCTTAATTGAAGCAGTAAATTAGTAATTTCAATATTTAATGTAGGGAAGACATTAATGTCTTCCCGAGATTCTAAATAATAGGAAATTATATTAGAAAGGAAGGGAGCATTATGAGCTTAATTAAGAAAAGAAGCTCTTTATTTATAGGGCTACTTATGTTGTTGATTTTGTTGACAGCTTGTAGTAGTGATGGAAACAATAGTAGTCTTAATAAAACTGGTAAATTAACATTAGAAATTCCTGTACCTGTTTCTACATTGGCTATAACCGATGCATTAGTTGAAACAGTTGAAGTTAAACTTACTAATCAGAATGATCCTGATGATGTTCATACAGAGAGCCAAAAGGTTTCTTCAGGTAGTGTTATCTTTAACATTGATAAATTAGCTGTAGGAAATATATATGATGTAGAGGTTAAGGCTTTAGATGAACCTGGCTATGATGTATATCAAGGAAGTAATGTTGCAACAATTTCTAAGTCTGAAGTTACAATTGTCCCTGTTGATTTGAAGTTATTAACTGCTGATTCTTTAGAGGTTAATATTGACACTGATCTTGATTATGATTCAGGAACGGTAAAATTAATTAATTCAAAGTATGAAGCAGAAATTATTAATGATCAAGCAGTATTAGATCAAGAGATTCTTGCTAACGATTACACCTTAGTGGTTCAGCTGTTTGATAGTAGTGGAGAAGAAATATTAAGAAAAGCAGGGGAAATTAGTATATTCCCTGGACGACTTACTATTACCGATCCAATAGATCTAGGTGTAGCAGGCAATTTAAAGATTATTGAAAAATGGGAAAGAGAACCACAAGAAGTAGTAGTTTCAGCTGATCCAGCTGGTGCAGAATTTCTAGATAGCCAAGAAATAACTTTATATGTTAGTGGAAGTGATATAGAAGTAAGTAGATATACTTTAGATGGTAGTAATCCAGCTACTGATGGAATTGATTATAGTAATGGAGATACGATTACTATTGGCGAGAATATGTCTGCCGGTGAGATCAAAACTCTTAGATTATATGGAGAAAATGATCTAGGTGAGATGAGTCAAAGCTATGAGTTTTCAAAGATCGAGAATAATAGTAGAGAACATCCATTTAAACTAGGAGCAGTATATTCTAGAACAGCAACAGACTTTAGAATCTGGTCGCCTGATTCTAGTAATGTTACGGTAGAAGTAGATGGAGACGAGTATGATTGTCAGCCAGTCAGTGTGGATGGATATAGTAATATTTATGGTGTAACAGTAAAAGGCGATTTGCATCTTAAGGAATATCAATTCAAGATTAATGGTCAGCCAGTAAGAGACCCTTATGGGGTAATGGCTAAATATGATGCCGAATTAGCCAATGGAAATGAAGGAAAAGAAGGTCAGGAACAAGGTGTTAGTATTAGGACTAATGTAGGTAGTAGTGTAAATATTGTTATGGACTTATCTAGAACCGATATTGATTGGTCACCAAGACCTGAACTTAAGGAAAGAGAAGATTCTATTATCTACGAAATGAGTATCAGGGATTTTACGATTGATAGTACTTCTGGTGTTAGCTCTGACAAAAGGGGTAAATTCTTAGGAGCTGTAGAGGAAGGTACTAGCTATTCTAGTGTTAAAACTGGAATTGACCATTTAAAGGAGCTAGGAGTTACTCATGTACAGATTATGCCTTTCTATGATTTTGCTACAAAATACAATTATGCCACTGGAGAGATATATAACTGGGGTTATGACCCAGTAAACTATAATATTCCTGAAGAGAGATATTCAATGACTCCAGCAGATTATGAAGAAAGAATTAAAGAGTTGAAGATGATGATTGATGAGTTCCATAAGAATGACATTAGAGTAATTATGGACGTTGTATATAACCATACCTTTGAGGATGAGATGTTTGAGAATATTACTGATAAGTACTATGATGGACAAAATTTATCAGGATGTGGGAATTCATTAGATACTGGAGTTCCAATGGTTAGTAGAATGATTAGAGATTCATTAGAATACTGGGTACGTGAATATAATATCGATGGATTTAGATTTGATTTGATGGCAGTTTATCATGATAAAGAAGTTCGTCAGTGGGGAGAGTATTTAAATGATCAATTCTCTGATAGAAACTTATTATTGTATGGTGAACCTTGGCGTGCTATGGGTAACCCTGATAGGTTTGAGAGCGAGAAAGCATTTTCGAATAAAAAACCAGTTTTAGCTGATGCTCATGTTGGAATGTTTAATGGTGGATTTAGAGATGCAATTAAAGGAAAAGGTAATGATGCAACTTCAGGCTATGCTTTTAATTGGCAAGGAAACCCTGTTGGTGAAGCTACGACAGGAAATATAGAGAGTGGAATTCGAGGTTCACTAATGGACTATAAGAGTCGTAATCCTTTAGGTGATATTTGGAATTATTTCAAATCATCTTATGACCCAGAACAGACAATTAATTATATTTCTGCTCATGATAATCTCTGTTTATGGGATAAGATTAATACTTGGGCAGATGCTAATAATCAAACGAGTCAAAATTATTTAAAACGGATCAATGATTTTGCTAGTTCAATAGTGCTTACTTCTCAAGGAATTCCTTTCATTCATTCAGGTGATGAGATGTTAAGAACTAAACATAATGGTCAATTTAGTGATCAAGCTCATAACTCTTATATGTGGGGGGATGAGATGAATAAGGTAGATTGGAGCTGGAAGACTCAAAATGATGCAAATGCTAATGGATTAAATGACACTTTTGAATATTTTCGTGATTTGATTCAATTGCGTAATGAGCATCCTGGTTTTAGATTAAATACTTGGGATGAGATCAATGATTGGATGACAACCTATATTCCATCTGATCGAGGAGATATAGTAGTTTCACAGATTGATGCTGATCAAAATAGCGATAGTTGGGATGAGATTATAGTTATATATAATCCTGGAGATAATTATCAGGTTAATTTGCCAGGTAGTGGATGGGAGAAGGTATTTGATGCTACTGGAGCAAATCCAACAGACCAGAGTAATACTGCTGAAGGAACTGCAGTAACTATCTTTGCTAAATAAGATTATGCTTAGAAATTAAATCTACTGTATATATTCAAAATCTAAAGTGTAACTTAAATATGTAGTTATAGAAGGATAAAGTGACACTTTCGGAGTTAGGCGTTAGGAAATGGGAGGTAGGAAGACCTTACTATCCCCTATGACCTAACTCCTATCACCTAAAAATGTCTCTTTATATCCATTAAGTTTCATTTTAGAGTTATTTAGCTATAAATTGATATTGATTAGTTTAATTAGATGAAATTAATTTATGTTAATCATAAAGGAGGTCTTTTATGCAAGCAATGATTAGAAGAAATAAATTATTATTGCTAACATTAATGTCATTTGTATTAGTGATGGCTGTAGGCTGTAGTAGTGATAATAATTCAAGTGATTTTATAAGAGATTCAAAGCTAACTTATCAAGTTAAGATTCCAGATGTTTTGATTCAATCGATAACAGATAAGGTTAAGGTTGATAAAATTGAGGTTACGATAACAAATAAAGAAGATAGTCAAGATATTCAAACTGAGACAGTAACTGCTGAAGAAGGGCAGCATTTAGAACCTATCATATCTGTTGAGTTTAATGAATTGGCACGAAATGCAACTTATAAGATTGAAGCTACAGCTTTTGATATTGATGATAAAGCTAAGAATGAATACCCTGTTTTCCGGGGGAATTCAGAGATACTTGTTTCAGGAGAGGTTACAGATGAGATTAAGTTAAAACTAACTGAGGCAAGTAATTTAGTAGTTAATTTAGATAATATACCAAGCGAAGCTACTTCAGGTAAGGTTATTTTACAAGGTGCTAATAATATTGAAGCAGATATTGACCTAGAGAATAATAAGGCTGATTTTAGTGGAAGCACTATTTCAGCTAACTATTATGATCTAGTTATTAAATTAGACGATAATACAAAAAAATATGGTGGAATTTATATCTTGCCAGGGCGAATTAGCAATACTGAAGTGATCGACTTATCAGGAGCAAGTAATGATCTAGGAGAGATTAAGGTTATTTGGGCTGAAGCTCCTGAGGCTCCAAGTAATTTAGTAGGTGAGGAGAGTAATTCTGAAGCTGTCTTAGAATGGCAAGGTGATGCAGTAAAGTATCAAATTTATCGTGGAACTTCTGAAATTTCTACCTCCTTCCTTGCTGAAACCAGTAATCTGAATTATACAGATAGTAGTGTTACACCTGGGGAAACTTACTACTATGCAGTAAGAGCTGTTACTGCTGAAGGACTGGTCAGTGATTTCACTAGTCTTGTTCCTGTGGAAATTCCAGGTAATGGACCAGTTGTGACGCAGGATTTCAATAATTTAAGGATTTACCAAGTTTTTGTTGGTACATTTTTGGATGGTGATGGAAGGGAGAATTTCCCTGCTGTCTGGGGAAATGATGATGCTTATGGAGATTTAGATGGTGTGATTGAGGCTCTTGATTATATTAAGGGGCTTGGAATGAATGCGGTTTGGTTAACTCCTGTTTTTGAGTCAAATGGAAATGATAAATTAGATGCTACTGGTTATTTTGCTCAGGATTATTTTAATGTAGATGATAACTGGGGGGGCAATGATAAGTTAAAGCAATTAATAGATGAAGCTCATGCAAAAGGATTATATGTCTTCTTAGATGGTGTTTTTGGACATCATAAAGGTAGTGTTAGACCTTCCCCTACAGGTAAAACTCCTGCTGGAGGGAATGATCCTGTAGACTATCCAGGGAGTTTAGAATTTTATAAAGAGGTAGCTACATGGTGGATTGAAGAGTTTGAGGTTGATGGTTGGAGATTAGATCAGGCTTATCAAGTTGCTACTGGGCCTCATGATGGTGATTATTATCAGGATAAAAATTATTGGGTAGATATTAGAAGAGCTGTTGAAGAGGTTTGTGAGCAAAGAAAAACTAGAGGTGAAGAATGGGGAACTCTTGGTTATATGGTAGCTGAAATTTGGGATGGTGGAGGAGAAAGTATCCTGAAGAATGCTTACACTGGTTATAATGGAGAGAAAGCTTTACTATCAGCTTTTGATTTTCCAACAAGATATAAACTTGTTCAAACTCTAGCAGTTGAAGAAAGTGGTGCTGGCAATAATGGTGATGCTTCTGCTCTTAATTGGGGATTCACTTCTCCTGATAAAATAGATGGTGTTTATCCAAATATGTTTCTTGATAATCATGATCTTTTGAGATTTGGAGACTTAATGCAACGTGGTGGAATAGGTGAATACTGGAAGAGATATAAGGCAGCTATGAGTTTTGTTGCAGCCTATACTGGACCTATAACTATCTATTATGGAGATGAATGGGGAGCTGAAAGAAAAGGATATATAAATGATGGTGATATTAATCAGGTTCATGATGATAACTGTGCAAGAAGTACTGGAAAAATTTCTGGATTTTCTACTAATGAGGAAAGTATGCTCGATTATACAAAGAGTTTGATGAAGATAAGATCAGAACATCCTGCTTTATGGAGAGGGAAAAGAGAGAATTTAATAGCAAGTGGACATCAATATGCCGATTTAAAGAGTGATCCAGATGGTAGTGAACAGATAGTTTATCTTTTAAACACTGGTACCACCCAAACTACAATTCAAGTCAATGTTGGAGGGAATGGATTAAAAGACCTTCTAACAGGTGAAATAATCAGCGGATCAGGAAGCTATAGTATTCCTGTTGATGGACTAACAGGCCGTTTCTTACTTGTTCAATAGTGAGTGGTGGCTTAAAAGATATAGCTTCGTGCTTCTAGAGTATAATTTAAATCTGGAGCTATAGATGGTGGATAATGCGACACTTTTTAGCTAGCTATTAGTCTCTAAATACGAGTTTTAACCCGTAGTCTGTGCAGAAGTCGCTCTAAGGGAATTACTTTTGGTCTAAAAACTAAAAAGGTTGAATTTTAAAGCTAAGTTTTTTAAATAACAGTGGTGAGTACTTATTAAGAGGTGAGAAGTTTTTGCTTCTTTATACTAGTTACTTATCACTGTTACAAATAATAAGTTTATAAGTCGGAATCTCCTTCCTTATAATTTGAATTAGGAAATAAATTTTTGAAAGGAAGGTCTGGATGAATAGATTAATAAAAAGAAAATTTTTATTCTTAATAGCAATTATAGCAATAGTTTCATTGATAGTAGGATGTAGTTCTGATGGGAATAAGGGTAGCAAAGGTATAGGAAAGTTAAATGTAGCTATCAATATTCCAACTGAATTATTGCAGACAATAACTGATGATGTCAAATTAGAAGGTGGTAAAGTATTCATTACTGCAACTAATCAAGATGATCCTAATGATAAACATCAACAGGATACAGCTGTTGCTGAAGAAATATCCTTTGAATTTAGTGAAGTAACTGAAGGTGCTAGCTATGATATAAAAGTTATTGCTAAGGATGAAGATGGTTATGCTGCTTATCGAGGTGAAGCTAGTGCTACTATAGCAGCAGCAAAAAATACTTTAATAGAGATGGAGCTTAAATTAACAGCAGCTGAGGCTTTATCTGTAGAGTTAGAGAACTTGCCAGCAGGTAATTTAGGAGAAGTCGTCTTAGCTAGTGCTACTTCAGAAGCTATTAAAGCAGATATTGACTTTGAAAATTCTATAGCTAATTTTGAGCAAGGAATAGCAGCTAATCATTATCCTTTAATGGTAAAGATAGATGGAGAGATTGTAAAGAAAGGTAAACTAGTTCTTTATCCTGGACGTTCGACTGTTGTAACTGTCGATATGTCAGCTAGTGGAATTGATTTAGGAGATCTACCAATTAAATGGGAAGAGCCAAGAAATGATTTTGAAGCACCAGTTGTTACATCTAGCAAGGAGCCAAAGCGTTATCTAAATCCAATAGAGCTAACTTTAGATATTGAGGATAATAAAGATCCAGAACCAAAATTGTACTATACAACTGACGGAAGTGAGCCATTAGAAGATCCAGATTATTTATATACTGGAGAAAAAATTAAGATTGATGAGAGTATGAGAATCAGTACTTTAGCAGTTGACAATGTAGGGAATAGAAGAGAAGTACAATTTAGATATTATATTGGAGCAGGAACAGATAGAACAGACTTTAGAAAAGAAACGATTTATTTCTTAATGACCAGTCGTTTTTATGATGGTGATCCTGCTAATAATATAGTATGTTGGGATGAAGAAAGCTACTTAAATAACCCACCAAGTGATCCTGCTTGGAGAGGTGATTTTCAGGGGCTTATAGAGAAGTTAGATTATATAAAAGCCCTTGGATTTAGTGCTATTTGGATTACTCCAGTAGTCAAAAATTATAGTGGATTAGATTATCATGGTTATCATGCAGGAGACTTTACAGAAGTAGATCCTCGTTATGAATCACCAGGAGCAACATATGAAGATTTGGTTGATGCTGTCCATGATAAAGGTATGAAGATTATCCAAGATGTTGTCTTTAATCATACTTCTAACATGGGAGAAGAGAACCTTTATCCACTATTCAAAAAAGATAATAGTGGAGATTATATCTATAATGATAATGATCCTAATAGCTTAGAAGCAAATGAACTCTTAAATACAGTGGCTAAGGAGGTTTATGGTAAAGATTATGCCAATTTAGTTCCTGACCTGCAATATAAAGCAAGAATTGCTGCAATGAAGGAAGACAATTATGATACGGAATATATTTATCATCATGAGAAAAATCTAGAGTGGGAAGGATATACAGTTCAAACAGGTCAAATTGCTGGAGACTGTGTTGATTTAAATACCGAAAACCCAAAAGTTAGCAAGTATTTACGAGAAGCTTATTATGGCTATATTGATATGGGAGTTGATGGTTTTAGAGTAGATACAGTTAAGCATATTTCCAGGTTGACTCTTAATAATGAATTTATTCCTTACTTTAAAGAACGAGGTGGTGAGGAGTTCTTCATGTTTGGTGAAGTAGCTTCTATATATAGCGGTATTTGGAATCATGATAACCCAAATATTTCAGTCCCATTTTATACTTGGAAGGAAGAAAAAAGTTATCCGTGGGGGGATACTGAAACTAATATGAGTTCTACTAAACAATTTTGGGAGGATAATAAAACATTAGATAATGTATCAACTTCAGAGAATCACTTATTAGATGGGAATCAGTATCATCAACCAGATTGGTCGATGCGTTCTGGATTAGACCAGATAGATTTTACCCTACATCATAACTTTATAGATGCTTCTACTGCTTTTAATAATCTAAAAGATGATGATAAGTTTTATAATGATTCAACTTGGAATGTAACCTATGTAGACTCTCATGATTATGGACCTAATGGTTCCTTAAATGAGAGGTTTAATCAAAGCCAAGCAACATGGGCAGAGAATTTATCTTTAATGTTTACCTGGCGTGGGATTCCAACAATCTATTATGGTAGTGAGATAGAGTTTAAAAAGGGAGAATCTATTGATCCTGCTACTAATAGAGATATTTTTGAGGAATCTGGTAGAGCATATTATGGAGATAATATAGAAGGAAGTGTTACAGCCTCAGACTTTGGAGAATATACAGCAAGTGGTACAGTAGCTGATACTTTAGACCATCCTTTAGCTCAGCATATTAGAAGATTGAATCAGATCAGAAGAGCAGTTCCAGCTCTACAGATGGGGCAATATTCTACTGAAGGTATAGATGGTAATCTTGCTTTCAAAAGAAGGTACACTAATGATAATGAAGCTATTGATAGTTTTGTATTAGTGACTATTTCAAATGGAGCTACTTTTAATGGTATTCCAAATGGAACTTATACTGATGTAGTAACAGGTAATAGTATTAATGTAACAAATGGAACTTTAACTGCTAATGTTAGTGATAAAGGTAATGCTAGAATTTATGTCTTAGATGGATCTGGTAAGATCGGCGAAGATGGAGAGTATTTACACTAATGTTTGATAATAAGTAATTTGCTTAAAGGGGGTAAGACCTCTCTTTAAGCAGATTTTTATGAAGTTAATTTACATTTTATTGAATAAATTCTTTTTTAAGGAATACAAGAAGGGGAAATCCTTATAATTACTATAAGATTAAATAAAAATTTGAAAGGTAGTGGACTAATGAAGTTATTAGAAAGTAAAAGAGGTTTAATTTTAATCTTATTGACTGTTGTTTGCTTGCTTTTTGTAGGATGTAGTAATGATGATACAGAGGATATTTCACATGGCGATGAGTATTTAAAGGTTTCATTTACTTTGCCAGGGAGTAAAGCGCAGATTGCTAGTTTGGGAGATAGCTTGAACAAGGTAAAAGTAACGATAGTTAATACAGAAGATGATTCAGATAAACAAGAAGATAGTAAAAAGATAGAGAATATAAACGAAGATGTTGTATTTAGTTTTTCCGATTTGAAGATTGGTGCTAAATATAATGTAATAGTTGAAGGTTATGAAGTAGTAGAAGGTGATAAAGAATATTGTATTTATAAAGGTAGTCAGATTTCAGATCAGATAGCAGAAGAGGAGATTACTCTAGTTGATGTTAAGGTTAACCTTACTGATTCAGAAGGTTTAGTTTTAATTACAGATAAGCCTAATGACTATGTTTCAGCTAAGGCAGTGTTGTTACCAGAAGATAATGGCTTAGAAACTGACTTTGTAGAAAGAGAGGATGCTAAGTTAAAGGCTGAATTTGGAGCTATTCCAGCGGGAACTTATTCAATTGGGATTTCATGGAATGGTGCAGAAGAATTAGAAATTGTTAAAGAACATTTTGATCTCTTAGCAGGGAGGGTTACAACTTTATTGTTAAGTATAAATGATGAAGGTTCTTTGGATATAGATGTAGATTGGGATACTGCTCCACCTGTTCCAAGTAATTTAGTTGCTGTCTATAGTGATACTGGTGTAGATTTAACTTGGGATTCAGTTGAAGGTGCAGATGGTTATCTGCTATTCCGTGGTGATAGTTCAGATAAGTATGATAGAATCTTAACTACTAAATTAATCACAGAGAACAGTTATACCGATGCTCTAAAAATTGATCCAACAACTGCTGATAAATATTACTACTGGATACAAGCTTATCGAGAAGGATTAGGTAGTGATTTAAGTGAGCCAGTGGCACCAAGTGAACCTGGTAAATTGGAGCTTAATATTCAACAACCAGTTGATAATAACGCTAATAAAATAACTGATGTTACTATTGAGTATAAAGAAGAAAGTGCATCAAGTTATACTGAGATTAGTGTAGGAACTATCGAAGTAGAAGCAGGAACTTATATAGTAAGGGCAAGTAAAGCTGGATATCAGACCTGGAAAGAGAGTGTTGAAGTAGTAGAGCAATCAGTGACTGTTAGTCCTGTGTTAAATAAAGAAGTTATTTCTAAATATAATTTAACAATTGCTCAACCAGTTGATGGTGATGGAAATAAACTAAGTGGTGTTAGAATTGAATATAAAGAAGCAAGTGCATCAAGTTATACTGAGATTAGTGTAGGTACTATTGAAGTAGAGGCTGGAGATTATCTACTAAGAGCAAGTAAAGAGGGATACAGAAGTTGGAGTAAAAGTGTAACGATAGATGATGATACAAGTCTTAATCCAAAGTTAACTGAGCAGAATGGTCCTGTAAATGGATATTATGCTACTAACCCTAATGGTCAGGTGGGTCAATACAAGACCATAACCGACTTGAGTGATTGGACAGAAGATATGAAGATAGTACAAGGAGTTATAGCTGATACTCCTAGATCATGGAGAGGATACCATGAAATTCCTGATCCTGATTTATATGCATTATTTGCAGCATGGGATGATGAGAATCTATATTTAATGGTTGAGATTCCAAATATTGATGAGGCTGATACTATAGACCATGATGCATCCTTTGCAGGTTCTCAATTCCTACCTATGGGATGGGTTCTAAATACAGGCAAAAGAGTATCTGGTACAGGTTTAATGGTTAATGGAAATAATGTTTGGTGTCAAGATAAATTTTTTGAATTCCAAGGTGGAGTGGATACACTTATTATGCACCATCCACGTTTAGGAGTAGGGGAGCCAGGGCTGTTTTTTACAGATGACAATGGAGAGTTTAGTTATGAAGAGGGTGAGTACCTGTTTAGTTTCCCAAATGCTGGAATTGAAAGAGATGTATACTTTAATGAATCGATAAGTGAAAAGATGTGGGCGGCAGTTGTCCCAGGAGAAGGTATGGCAGGTCTTGGAGGTAAAGATAGTACCGATATGTCAACCTATGATTATATAGATGTGAAAGCAGAAGGGAAAAAAGCTTCAGCTTATCAGATCACAATTCCTTTAGTTTCTCTAGAAATAGATAGAAATTATCTTGAGACAACAGGTATAAGTGTTGCAGTATTTTCAACCTTTGGTGAATCTATAATGGACGTTCTACCATGGGATCCAACAATGATTGATAATGCTAAAGAACCTTATGGTCCAGATTCAAGTACATCTTTTGAAAAAGAAGATTATGATAATATTACTGCTTCTATGGCTAGAGTAGGAAATTAATTGAGCAGTTTAGTCTAGTTTATTAGCTAATTTAAAGGGGAGACTTAGTCTCCTCTTTTATTAGTGAACAGATATCTAAATTTACTTTATCTAATAAAAAAGTAAAAATGGAGAATGGGACTTAAAAATTAAAATGGAAGGAGAATACTATGAATTTATTAAGAAATAAGAAGTTAGTATTATTCTTATTATCTCTATTGACCTTGTTTTTGTTACTAGGATGTAGTTCTGATGGGGATAAGGGTAGCAAAGGTATAGGAAAATTAAATATAGCTATTAATATTCCAACTGAATTATTGCAGACAATAACTGATGATGTCAAATTAGAAGGTGGTAAAGTATTCATTACTGCAACTAATCAAGATGATCCTAATGATAAACATCAACAGGATACAGCTGTTGCTGAAGAAATATCCTTTGAATTTAGTGAAGTAACTGAAGGTGCTAGCTATGATATAAAAGTTATTGCTAAGGATGAAGATGGTTATGCTGCTTATCGAGGTGAAGCTAGTGCTACTATAGCAGCAGCAAAAAATACTTTAATAGAGATGGAGCTTAAATTAACAGCAGCTGAGGCTTTATCTGTAGAGTTAGAGAACTTGCCAGCAGGTAATTTAGGAGAAGTCGTCTTAGCTAGTGCTACTTCAGAAGCTATTAAAGCAGATATTGACTTTGAAAATTCTATAGCTAATTTTGAGCAAGGAATAGCAGCTAATCATTATCCTTTAATGGTAAAGATAGATGGAGAGATTGTAAAGAAAGGTAAACTAGTTCTTTATCCTGGACGTTCGACTGTTGTAACTGTCGATATGTCAGCTAGTGGAATTGATTTAGGGAATCTACCAATTAAATGGGAAGAGCCGAGGAATGATTTTGAGGCACCAGTTATTACACCTAGCAAGGAGCCAAAGCGTTATATTGATCCAATAGAGCTAACTTTAGATATTGATGATAATGAAGATCCAGAACCAAAATTGTACTATACAGCTGATGGAAGTGAGCCATTAGCGGATCCAGATTATCTATATAATGGAGAGATAATTGAGGTCAATGATAGTATGAGGATCAGAGCTTTAGCTGTTGATGCTGCTGGAAACAAAAAAGAGTATAAATTTATATACTCTATTGGAGAGTTACCACCACCTCCAGATAGAACTGATTTTAGAGAAGAGACAATTTACTTCTTAATGACAGCTCGTTTTTATGATGGGGATTCTAGTAATAATCGTTATACTAGAGCTGGTTTAAATGCTGGGAATGATAATAACAATGATCCTTCATGGCGTGGAGATTTTGCAGGTTTAATTGAAAAATTAGATTATATCAAAGCTTTAGGATTTAGTGCTATTTGGATTACTCCTCCAGTACTGAATAGAAGTGATTCTGATTACCATGGTTATCATGCCTGGGATATGACTGAGATAGATGGAAGGTTAGAATCACCAGGAGCTACCTATCAAGACTTTATTGATGCAGCCCATGACAAGGGGCTGAAAGTTATTCAAGATATTGTGTTAAATCATAGTAGTAGATATGGAGAGAAGAATTTACACCGAAGAATTTTATGGGGAGATGCTCATGACCCAGATTGGGGCTCGGCAAGGTTTGGTGGAGAAGCTGATTATTATGATGAGTATAATCCAGATTTTGAATATGATGGTATAAGTGTAGAACCATTATCAGGAAAGAACTTTTACAATGGAGATGTATATCAGAAGGAGAAACCAACTCTTGAGCAGATGCCTTGGCTTGCTGATGATAGCTATCTAGAAGATTACAGGTATCTACAACAGAATGCCAAAGAATTAGCTTGGTTGCCAGTAGATAATTTAAAGCCAGATTTAGATCGTTGGGGTAAGAAAACTCAATACTATAGTCCAGAAGGATGGCCAATCTATGAGTATCAATGGTCAGGAGATTCGGCCAATATGTTAGATCCTGAAATTTACCACCTCTTCTTCTTAGGAAACTGGGAGGCCTATGATGTTCAAGCTGGTAGTATACATGGTGATTGTATAGATTTGAATACGGAAAGTAAAAAAGTTCAAGATTACTTGATGGATACTTATAATCGATATATTGAGATGGGAGTAGATGGATTTAGAGTTGATACAGTTAAGCATATTAGTAGGGTGATGTTTAATCGCCACTTCAATCCAGCTTTTAATCAAAAGGCAAAAGAAGTTAGAGGAAAAGATGATTTCTATATGTTTGGTGAGGTCTGTGTTAGAGTAGGTGAAGTCTGGAATAAAGCTCATCCACCAATATCTCAACCTTTCTATACTTGGAAAGAACCAAAAGGTAGTAGTTCTTATGGGGATTTATATAGTGAGAGAGATTGGTATGCTGCATTAGAAGGCTATAATCTTGCTGAAGAAATAGGTACAGGAGGTCAGCCAACTAGTGATAATCATTTATTGACTGGACCTAATGCTAATCAATACCATCAACCAGATTATTCTAAAGCATCGGGAATGGGTGTAATTGACTTTAGAATGCATTGGAATTTCCAAAATGCTGGTAATGCTTTTAATGTACGTAATGGTGATCAATATACCAATGATGCTACTTGGAATGTAACTTATGTGGAATCTCATGATTATAGTCCTTTTGAGATCGGAAATAGTCATTATAAAAGAACTGATGATCAAGATACTATGGCAGAGAACTGGACATTAATGTTTACTTGGAGAGGAATCCCAACTATTTTCTATGGGAATGAAATCTTATTTAAAGCAGGAGAACAGATTGATGGGAATCCTTATGAAATGAAATTAGAGGATTCAGGAAGAGCTTATTTTGGTGATCATATTGAAGGTGATGTAGATGCTACAGATTTTGGTGAATATACTGATGCCAGTGGAGAAATAGCTGATACTTTAAATCATCCATTAGCACAGCATGTAAGAAGATTAAATATAATCAGACGTAGAATCCCAGCTTTACAGAAAGGACAATATTCTACTGAAGGGGTAGATGGAAATATAGCCTTTAAGAGAAGGTTCACCGATAAAGATACAGATAGTTTCGTACTTGTGAAAATCGCTGGAGATGCAACTTTTAATAGAATTCCAAATGGAACTTATGTTGATGCAATAACTGGAGACATCAAAGAAGTGACTAATGGTAGTTTAACTATTGAATGTAGTGGAACAGCTAATGCTAGAATTTATGTATTAGATGGACCAGGTAAGCTTGGAGAGGATGGACCTTATTTAAAGTAATAATTAATTTATTTAAATATAATATCTTAGTAGATAGGTTTAGAATATAAGTTAAGTTTTTTGGATAATATTGCAAACATGAAATTTGATTACTTAGTCTGTGGGAGGTTCATTACCCACAGGCTTTTTTTATGGATAATTGAAAAGAAAAAATTAATAAATATTAATAGATAAGAATTATTAATGTATAAAAAATAGATAAATGAAATATTATATTTAAAATAATCCTGTAGATTAGTTAGTGATGTTCAAACTCCTAAACTGTCGCAATATCTATTTATTATAACGCGTTGTGCTAGTTGAATTTTAATATAAATAGTGTCTTTTTATGGGGATAATGCGACAGTTTTACTTTTTAAAAGCAAACAAAATTTTTAGGTTCCGCCTAAGGGCGGGTTACCTTTTTTCCCTAGATAAAAAAGTAACCAAAAAATCATTTAAAATAATGTGGAAAACGCTTGTGCTTAATTAGTAATATCAGATTAATTAACAATTATAGAGTAGTTATTAAAATTTAGTTTTATTAACTATACCGCTTTCTTTCCTAAAAGAACTAAAAGATACAATAATAATGCAATTATTTGATAATTTGTTTTTATAAATCTTGAAAAGTAAGCGGACTTCCTTTAGAGCGAATTACTAACAATTAAATATAATTTATCTAAATAGTTTGCAAAATTAATAATATAAAGAAAGCGTTTTTCAAAGTGATTTTTTTGGTTCGTTTTTTCATCATTGAAAAAATGAACATATAAAATAAATGCTTAGTTAAAAGTAGATAGAGATAGATATATTAAAAATATTATGAAATATAGAGGGAGAAAACTGTCGCTTTATCTATCTATTATAGTGATTTTTATTGAATTAGAGTTGTAGAAAATAATTGCTTTCCCTTATATAGTTAGTTTAAAGTTTAATATTGTTAGTGATTTTATCATAATAATAGACAATAAGACTTTTATCAAGCAAGGGGAGATATTAATGCTAAGATTAATGAATTTTATATTAGTATTTTTGATTATATTTTTTTGCATATGTTATGGATCTATAGTAGAGGCAGAAAGTAATATTATTTTTCAAATGAATGATCCAGTTGGAGATGAATATGGCCCAGGGACTTATACTTATCCCAAGAATGAACAATTCAGTCCTTATGAAGGATTATTTGATTTGACCTATTTTAAGGTTGATTCTAGTAATGAGAATTATAACTTATATTTTAAGTTTATAGAGCTAGTGAATCCTTGGCATGCTAAATATGGTTTTAGTCATCAGTTAGTTCAAGTTTATATCAGTAATAGTGATGAAGGTAAGTTGGAAACTTTTAAAAAAGGTGCAAATATTAGATTTGAAGAAAGAAATCCATGGAATAAATTAATTAAAATAACAGGATGGTCATTGGAGGTTTTTGACTATCAAGATAAAGCTACAAAAGATGCCATAATAAAAGAGGATAGAATAGAGATATTAGATGATAAAAAAACGATTAAGGTAAGTATCCCTAAAGAGCTTTTGGGAGATCTTTCTAAAGCACAATATTATGTTTTAGTAGGCTCTTTAGATGGATTTGCTTATGATAACTATCGTGAAGTAATCAAGGAATCGGAAGGGTGGAAGTTTGGTGGTGGAAGTAATACAGATCTTAATCCAAATGTCTTAGATATTTTAGTACCTGAAGGGATGGATCAAAAAGAAATATTAGGTAGTTTTGATCTGCAACAAGGTAGATTAGCAGTTGTACGTGCTGTAGGTCCTGAGTTAGGGCTACATTGGAAATTGATTATTATCTTTGGGTTTCTGACTGTTTTTTTAGCTACAATAATAGGGGCAGGAATTAAATATTTATCCAAGCTATTTACTAATGTATAAGAATTACGCGTTGTGCTAGTTAAATTTTAATATAAATAGTGTCTTTTTATGGGGATAATGCGACAGTTTTACTTTTTAAAAGCAAACAAAATTTTTAGGTTCCGCCTAAGGGCGGGTTACCTTTTTTCCCTAGATAAAAAAGTAACCAAAAAATCATTTAAAATAATGTGGAAAACGCTTGTGCTNAATTAGTAATATCAGATTAATTAACAATTATAGAGTAGTTATTAAAATTTAGTTTTATTAACTATACCGCTTTCTTTCCTAAAAGAACTAAAAGATACAATAATAATGCAATTATTTGATAATTTGTTTTTATAAATCTTGAAAAGTAAGCGGACTTCCTTTAGAGCGAATTACTAACAATTAAATATAATTTATCTAAATAGTTTGCAAAATTAATAATATAAAGAAAGCGTTTTTCAAAGTGATTTTTTTGGTTCGTTTTTTCATCATTGAAAAAATGAACATATAAAATAAATGCTTAGTTAAAAGTAGATAGAGATAGATATATTAAAAATATTATGAAATATAGAGGGAGAAAACTGTCGCTTTATCATTCTATTGTATCAGTTCTTTTAATAGCACAAGACATAATAATTCTAAAAGTTTATCCGATACCTAAGCGACTCTAACATTGATTCTTCAATTTTAATTACGAAATGTTGAACCAGTATGAAGGCCTGTTCTTTAGGTCATACTTTAGCACTTCTATCAAGTGGGAGAGCACTGCGATCTTTTATTTTATACGCAATGTTAATCATGGTACTACCGAATCGACTTGGCATAACCACGATCTTCTATATTAATACGCAATGTTGATCGTGGTACTACCGAATCGACTTGGCATAAGCTCCCTTTAAAACTAAGAAGTCACTTTATTAAGCAGTAAAATTTACCTCTTATAAAGTATTTAAGATTGTAAAAGCTATAAATAAATGCAATATATTATAAGGAGGTAAAATAATGCAAGAAACAATGACTCATTCAGATGTTGTAGTTACCCCAACTCCAATTACAGCAGGAGAAAAGGTAACAGTTGAATATAATGGATTATTAAATCAATCTGGAGCAAATAAAGTTTATTTACATGCAGGAGTAGGTTTTAAAGATAATTGGAGAGACATAACTGATATTGAAATGCAGCCTAAAAATGATGGGAATTGGACTGCTCAATTGCGTGTTAACACTACAGATAGGTTTAATTTTTGTTTTAAAGATTGTGCTGATAATTGGGATAATAATCATGGGGATAATTGGAGTTTTGAAGTGCATAATGGTCAATTATATAAATAAAATAAAAAACCTTCGATGAAAAAAACATCGAAGGTTTTTTATTTTTTGTTTAAAGAAAATGAAGATTTATTTAATCTAGTAGCATTGTATTTTAAGGAGGTTTTAGGAGTATATTCTAGATATTCTTTTTTATTATTAGATACTCTCATCCACAAATCACCAAATTTATTATGGGGTTTATTTGCTGGAACTAAAATAGTTTTAGATTTAGCCAAAGCGATGAATATATCTCCTTTTGTAATAAGGCCAATTTCTCCATAATAATATCCATCAGAATGTGGAGCTTTAATATATTGCTTATTATCTTTTAATGATATATCTATATCTGAAAAAGTATTATTTTCTTGTTCAGTAATATCATAGAGTCTAATTATAGCTTTTGTTTTTTCTGTTTCTATTTCTGATATATTCCAATAAGCATAGATCCAGTGGGGATCTTTATTTAATAAAACGAGTTTATTTTTATTAAAGGATTCCCAAAGTTTTTCTTCCTTCCAATAAGAGCTAGGTGCAACCTTAACTTTAAAGTTATCAGAGGGTATTCTTGAAACTTCCATATCCTTTTTTAATAAAGCCTTTTTCCAATTGTTACTGATTAGTAATTGATTATCTTGTTTAGTGTTTTGTATTTTACTTTTTGTTGAGATAGTATCTATATTAGATATCTCCCTCCCTGCTTCCATATCATAATTTAATTTATTCATCTGAATTGATTTTTGATTTTTATTTCTTATCTTCTTTTTATTCTTTATATCTTGATTTGATGGTAATAAGAAGAAGTATAAAATAAATGTTCCTACTAATAACAGGAATAATAATGCCATATTAGACACTCACCTCTTTATAATTTTCATTATTAGTACTTTGATAAATTCTATAATTTATATTTGGAAATATATTATTTTTTTCTTCTAATTCCTTTAAATATTCTAGGTCAGGTTGATTCTGGGTTAATTGTTCGACTAGGTTGTTAAAGTTTTCAAGATGTTCATTGGTGCGCCTTATGGCATATTCTTTCATAGTATTAGTTTTCATAATAAAAGCCCAGTCACTACTTTGTGCTAATAAGAGTTCTCTAGCAAGCTGATTAAGAATTTGAGCTTGTAATCTATCAGGAGATGATAACTGATTTGCTAGATCGATCATTTTTTCTGTTGCCCTATGAAGAGGTGGATAAATCCAATCATTGCTATCATCTAACCAGACTTGATTATATCCAAAAGCTCCCCAGCTAGAAAGAGAAGGTATAGCTACTTGATTAACAGGGTATTTATCTAGATATTGACTTGGGGTAATTAATTTAATTTCATTCTGTTTATCATAGATTTGTTTTAGCAAATACTTCAGCCAGATTGGACCTTCATACCACCAATGACCAAATAATTCTGTATCATAGGGTGAAACAATAATTGGAGGCCTATCCATTTTATTATTTAGATGATTTATCTGTGCTTGACGGTTGAATAAAAAGTTTGCAGCATGAATATCTGCTTTTTTACTAGCTACTTTTGGTTGATAAACTTCTTTATAATCACTGTTTCCTGTAATTTTATAATATTTAATTCCTGTATTTTTTCTAAAACCTTCAGGATGAATATAGTTTTTGATATATTCATAGTCTAAATCAAAGCCAATATCACGATAAAATTCTCTATAATCATAATCCCCTGGGTATCCTTCATTAGAACTCCAGACTTGTTTTGAGGATTCTTCATCTCTAGCAAAAGCAGCTACTCCAGATGGACAGTATATTGGGGCAAAATTTGCATAATAAGTTTTAGGTTTAGCATTTAATATCCCATGTGTATCTACAAAAAAGTATCTAATTCCTTCTTGCCACAGATATTTATCAATACCTGGATGATATCCACACTCGGGGAGCCAAAGACCTTTTGGTTTTTGGTGGAAATTATTTTGATATGTTTGAATTCCCACTCTGATTTGAGCTCTGATTGCTTCAGGATAATTGTTCATTAAAGGGAGATATCCATGAGTAGCTGTACAAGTTATAACTTCTAATACTCCAAAATCTTGTAATTCTTTAAAAGCATTTATTAAGTTTTGATTATACTTATTAAATATTTTTTTGGCTAATTTAAATTTATTATTATACATTTTGGCTATAGTATTAAATTGAGGTTGATCTGCTGTTCTATTTATCTCTTTTTCACTTAATTCAATTAAATTATCTAAATACTTTGAGTATCTATTTTGTAGTAAATTATCAGTTAGCATAGATATTAAAGTAGGAGATAAGGATAAAGTTAATTTAAATGTAGTCTTTTGATTTATTAATTCATTGAAGACATTAATGAGTGGAATATATGTTTCTGTAATTGCTTCATAAAGCCAATCTTCCTCTAATGCAGAATTATCTTCTGGATGTCGAACATAGGGTAAATGAGAATGTAATACTAAAGCTAGATAGCCTTTTTCTGTCATTTAGATACCTCCCAAATAGGTATTGTTTTTTATTAATATGTTAAAGTTAAAGCTAAGATATGCACCAGTTTTTTAGTTAATTTAATAAATATGTTCATTTCTTAAGAGGAACTTTAAAATTAGTTTTAACAAAATTATTTAATTAAATTCACTGCTTTGACTAAATAAATTTTCTGAAATACCTATTGTTAATTAATTTTTTAAAGTTTTTTAGTAAAGAGGAATTATTATAATTTTATAGAAATATTATTAATGGTTATTTTTGTATATTTTCTATAATGGTTATTATAAATTTTATAGTTGAATTTAGTTTTAGTATTAAAAATATACTGAGTTAATTTTAGAATATAATTAAGATACTATGGTTATAAAGAGACAGTAACGAGTGACAAGTTAAGTTAATTTACTGGTTACTAGTCACTTATCACTAGTAACTGTCGCTTTATCTTAAATTTGGCCTTAAAGCTGGGGACATATTAATTAAATTGGATTAAAAAATCAGATTAAATAAAAGGGGAGAATTATGATTTTAAATATTATTTTAGCTGTGGTAATTACATTAATTTTTTATATTAAATCTAGACTAAACTTTAAATTAAAAATTTTATTTCATCCTATAATATTAACTCCTATTTTAGGGTTGATTTTTGGGGAAGAAGGTTTTAGTGCAGGAGTTACAGTTGGTGTAATAGTGGAGTTGATTTGGGGAAGTAAATTAATAGGTTATAAACTAGGCTTAAAGTATAGTTTGCTACTAAGTTTATTAACTGTATCATTAATATCTTTAACAGCTAATATTAGCTTATTTTTTAATTTGTCCTTAGTATTGATATTAGTTTTTGCCTTCCAAGAAAGCTTTAGTTGGGCAGAAGAGAAGAGTTATTTTATTGGGATAGTCTTTATTTTTAATATGATTATGTTAAGCAGTAATTATTTGATTAAGGAACTGTTAGGATTAATTCCTGCACAGTTTCTAAATGATTTGGCAGTAAGTGGTGGGGCATTAATTCCAATTGTAGGATTATCAATGTTTCTAATTCAAGCTATACAATTTACTGTCAAAGAAGATGGTATTTGGTATTATTCTTATGTGATATCTGTTGTAGTAACTTCTGTATTATTACTTAATTCATTTTATTGGGCCATCTTATTATTTCCAATGAGTTGTTATCTGTTATACTATTTATTTAAATTGATTGAAACCTCTTCTTTAAGATATTGCTTAAGAAATATAGTTATTATTTTAGTTATTTTAACTGTTCCTATGATTGTGGAATGGAATAGTCCTTTGATAGAAGGGAAAATAGAGTATTTTCTTTGGATAGAAGTAATTTTAACCTTATATGCTATTCTAATGTCAAAATTAACAGCTATTGAAGGTTATTTTATTATGAGTTTAATAGGAATTATTTCATCTAAACTAGGTTTATTTATCTAAATAAATAGTATTTTAGAATTAATGATACTTCATTAACCAATGACTAAATATATTAAAATTTAAGGCTCAATAAGTATACTTATTGAGCCTTAAAAAGATAAAAATTAAATATCCAAAAATCTTAAAAGCGGGGAATATGTACTAATAAGATTATGAAAGGTTTAATATCTTAAAAGTCACTTTCACGAAAAAATTGTGAAAGAGCCAAATTTAATTGGCTTAGAGTATACTAATTACACAATTTGATTAAGATAATGTTTAAAAATATCTTTAAAGTAGATACTAAAGTTAAATATACAGTTATTCAACTTAAGAAGTTAAAAGCAAAAATATTATAATTTTTATTTTAGATTTGGAGATCCATCAATATAAAAATTTTATAGAATTGATTAGTCATCATAATAATTTTTAACAAATGATATCTACAAGTTGAAGTATAAGATATAGATAGAAGGAGAGAACTTAATGAAATTATATGCTGATTATCATACCCATACTCGTTATAGTCATGGTAAAGGAAGTATAAGAGAAAATATAGAAGCTGCTATTGAAAAAGGGTTAAAAGAAATAGCTATTGCTGATCATGGTCCAGCAAGTCAAGGTTTAACTAAATTAGGGGTTAAGGATGCAGCAACATTATTGGAAATAAAGAAGGAAGTAGAGAAGTATGACAAGTTCTATCCGGAAATAAAAGTATTATCAGCAGTAGAAGCAAATATTATTAATATAGATGGGGATTTGGATGTTCCAAGATTTATTTTAAAAGAACTAGATAAAGTATTGGTAGGTTTTCATTTGTATATACGTCCTAGCTCATGGAAGGATGGGATAAATATTATTTTTAATAATGCTATAATGAGCAGATTAAATTTAAAACAAGAAGAGATAAGATATAAAAATACTGATATTTTGATTAAATCATTAAATAAGTATAAGATAGATATAATTACTCATCCAGGATATCGTGTTAATATAGATACTAGTACTTTAGCTAAGGCGGCTGTAAAAAGAGGAACACATTTAGAAATAAATGAAAGTCACATGCATACTACAGAGGAGTATTTAAGAATTGCAGTATCAGAAGGTGCTAAGTTTAGCTTAGGTAGTGATGCACATGCTCCAGAGCAGGTAGGATGTGTTGATAATTCCTTAGATTTAGCGACTAAAGCTGGACTAACTAGAGATGATATTATAAATGTTTGTTAATTATATTTAATCTATTCAGAGGTGTAAAGAAGTTAATAACATACAGAAGTTATTTTATTTGTGATTCTAAGATTTAAATGATAATATTATTGTAACACTTTGTATGTAGATTTAAGTATTTATTTTAAAAGAGGTGATAAAATATGGATAACAATTCAGAATTTATTATTATAACAGGTATGTCAGGGGCAGGAAAATCTGAAGCTATTAAAATTTTAGAAGATCTAGGTTTTTTTTGTGTGGACAATTTACCACCAGCTCTAATTTCTAAATTTGCAGAGTTATACCTTCGTTCTCAAGGCAAGGTTGAACAAGTTGCCTTAGTAATTGATGTTAGAGGTGGAGATTTTTTTGATAGTTTATTTGAAGAGTTATCTATGTTAGAAGGAATGGGAGTAAATTATAAAATTTTATTTTTAGAGTCTAATACAAGAATGTTAATAAATAGGTTTAAAAAGACTAGAAGAAGGCATCCTTTAGCACCTAAAGGAAGAATTTCAGAGGCAATATCTCTAGAAAGAAAAAAATTGGATAAAATCAGAGGGAAAGCAGATAAGATTATTGATACTACTAATTTATCACCTAAAGAGTTAAAGGGAGCAATTAAAGAATCCTTCCTTAAAGTCTCTCAGGATAAGCAGTTGACGGTTTCTATCCTTTCTTTTGGCTTTAAGTATGGAATACCTTTAGATGCCGATTTAATGTTTGATGTTAGATTTTTGCCTAATCCTCATTATGTAGATTCTTTGAGACCCCTAACTGGAGAGAATAAAAAAATACAAGAATATGTATTGAAATGGCCAGTAACCCAAAAATTCAAAGAAAAGCTATTTGATTTAATTGAATTTTTATTGCCTAATTATATTAAGGAAGGCAAGACTCATTTAACAATAGCAATTGGTTGTACAGGAGGTAAACATCGCTCTGTTACTTTTGCTGAAAAACTATATGAAAGTTTAAATGGTAGATATAATGTCTTAATTGAGCATCGTGATTCAGAAAGATAGGGGGTAAGCTATGAATAAATTAAGATTGATGCTTTATCCTGGCTTGAAATTTAAAAGGTGGGTCTTTGTTATAATATCTGGAGTTATCTTAATTAGTTTAGGAGTTTCGATGGCCCTTAATCTTAATGAGTTAAACTTGTTAAGATATGAGGTTATTGGATTTTTACTTGTCTTAGCTGGAATTTATGTTGTAGGTTTAGGAATTAGAAGAATGATTATTTCTATCTATGATGCTTTGTTGCCAGATAAGAATGCAGAATTAATTGAACTACTATATCAAGAGAGGTATCGTAAAAAGGGGCCAAAGATTGTCGTTGTTGGTGGTGGTACAGGTCTTTCTACTATGTTGCGTGGGATTAAGAAATTTACTAATAACATTACAGCTATTGTTACAGTGGCAGATGATGGAGGTAGTTCTGGTGCCTTAAGGGATGAGTTAGGTATATTACCTCCAGGAGATATTAGAAACTGTTTAGTAGCTTTGGCTGATACTGAACCGTTAATGGAGAAGTTATTTCAATATAGATTTTCAGATGGTGAAGATTTAAAAGGACATAGTTTTGGTAATTTATTTATAGCGACTATGACTGAGGTGTTAGGAGACTTTGATAAAGCTGTTAAAGAATCTAGTAAAGTTTTAGCTATCAAAGGTCAGGTCTTACCATCTACTTTAGAAGATGTTAGATTATCTGCCAGATTAAAGAGTGGAGAGTTAATAAAGGGAGAATCTCAGATACCAAAAGTTGAAGGTAAGATTGAAGAAGTATTTATTAATCCTGAGAATAGTAAACCTTTACCTGAGGCACTCACAGCTATTAAAGAGGCTGATGCTATTATTTTAGGGCCAGGTAGCCTTTATACTAGTTTGCTACCTAATTTACTAGTAAAGGAATTGAGTAAGGGTATAAAATCTTCTAAAGCATTAAAGCTATATATATGTAATGTTATGACTCAATTTGGAGAGACGGATGATTATACTGTATCAGATCATGTCCAAACTTTATATGATCATGTTGGCGATGATATTATAGATTATGTTCTAGTTAATAATGAAGAAGTAGATTCTGATTTGTTGCTTAAGTACGCTAAAGAGGGTGCTAAGCCTGTTGAGATAGATTGGGATAAATTAGAAGAACTTAATATTGAAGTGATTGAAGAATCTTTAATCAATCAATTAGATTTAGTTAGACATAATCCAGATAAATTAGCTAAAGTTATTATAGATTTGATTCTAGAAAGAAGGTAATAGTAAATATAGTTATATTATTATAATTTATAGATATGAGGAGATAGATATGTCTTTTACAGATGATGTTAAGAATGAAGTTGCAAGGAAGGAAGATTTGGATAGTTGTTGTCAACTGGCTGAGTTAGCAGCTTTAATTAAATTAGATGGTAGCTTGGAAATTGTCAGGCATAAATTAGCACTTAAATTAGTTAGTCAAAATGCTTCTGTAGCCAGAAGAGTTTATAAATTATTAAAAGAACAGTTTAATTTTTTTACTGAAATTGTAGTTAGAAAAAAGATGTATTTAGATAAGAAAAATTATTATATTATTAAAGTTCCACCCCAAGAAGGAGTAAAAAAATTACTGGTGAATTGTGGATTGATCGAAGAAGGGTATCAGATAAATTATAAAATAAAAGATGAATTTATGAATAATAAATGCTGTCAAAAAGCTTACTTGAGAGGGCTCTTCTTGGCAGCAGGATCAATTAGCCATCCAGAAAGTGAATATCACTTAGAAATGAGTATTTCTTATCAAGAATATGCAAAAGAAGTTATAAAGTTATTCAATAACTTTGAAATTGACATTAAATTTAGAAATAAACAAGATAACTATCTATTATATTTAAAAAAATCCGATGATATTGTAAAGGTATTAAATATTATAGGAGCATATTCCTCATTGTTTCAATTTGAAAATACTAGAGTCTATAAAGGAATTAGAAATAATGTTAACAGGTTAGTAAACTGTGAAACTGCTAATTTAAATAAGACTGTTAGTGCAGCTCAAAGACAATTAGATGATATAGAGTTAATAGAAAATTTAAAGGGATTAGATAAGTTATCTCCTAGTTTGAAAGAAATTGCTCACTTGAGAAGAGAGAATCCTTATGCAAGTTTAAAGGAATTAGGAGAATTATTAAGCCCTCCTTTGAGTAAATCAGGAATCAATAATAGATTGAGAAGAATAAAGAAAATGGCTGATAAGATAAGAAAGAGCAGTAAAAAGTGAGATTTGATGGGGGATTTTAAGAAAGAAATAAAACTTCAAGGGATCTTTTTATAGCCATGAATGAACATGAATAGTAATTAGCTAGCTGCTATTGGCTAGTAGCAAATTTATTGCGAAAGGTCTTTTTTAAAGACCTAGAGAATTAGCCAGTGATTGATTCACCCCAAGAGTACTTCCTCGGTCGGCAAAGACCACCTTTTTCAGGGAGGGTGGTGAAAAATTTTTTTGATTTTAATTATAAAAATGATATTTTTAGTTCAATATTCAAAACTTTTCTAAAGATTATACTATGGTAGAAGTATTTTTCATATAAAATAAATTAAATTTTTTATTTTTCTTGCAGGAATATAGTTTATAGTATAGAATTAGTTATGTGGTAATGATAAATAATAATTTATTGTTTATTATTTTTTTATCCGACTGGGACGTTTTTATACTGTCGGGTTAAATTTGTCCCAGCAAAAGAAGTATTTATTCCTAACTTACATAAGATTTAGCAATAATTATATTATTATTAGATGAAGTATTTAAGAATAATAAAATTAGGAATAAATAAAAAGATAGTAATACATAATATTAACTGGTAAAGCACCTTATTTTTTGCTACAGTCGGGACAAAATTATACTATTAGGTCAATTTTGTCCCACTAAAGATTTGAGGGGTATCCAATGGCAGATTATTTAAAGTTACAGAAGAAGATAGCTCCAAAGTTAGTTAAGGTTGTAGAGCGGAGATATGCTATTTTAAGATTGATTCATCGTTCTCAACCAATTGGAAGAAGGTCTTTGGCTCAAAGTTTAGATTTAAGTGAGAGAACTATTAGGAAACATTTGACTTTCTTATCTGATCATAAGTTTGTTGCTGTAACAAGTAGTGGCGCAACAATTACTAGGTCAGGAGAAAGTATTTTAAGAGAATTAGATGTTTATATTAAGGACTTACGAGGAACTAACCTTTTGGAAGAAAGACTAAAAGCATTTTTAGGTGTAGAAGTTAAGGTGGTTCCTACTGGTTTGAATCAAAACTTTGGTAAAGAAGAATTAGGTAGGTTTGCTGCTGATCTTTTGAAGAGTTTAATTACTTATGGAGATATAATTGCAGTAACTGGAGGAACAACTTTATCGAATGTAGCTGAAATGATGACACCTGTAAGTGGGAAATTTGATATTACTGTTGTACCAGCACGAGGTGGTTTAGGTGAGGGTGTAGAGATTCAAGCCAATACCATTGCTGCTAAGATTGCTAGTCAATTTGGTGGAGAATATCATTTGTTACATACACCTGATAATTTAAAAGCAGAGACTATTTATACATTAATTAAAGAGCCTTCAATTAAAAAAGTACTGGACTTAGCCAAGAATGCAGATGTTTTGATTCATGGTGTAGGAACAGCTGAAGTTATGGCTAAAAGAAGGGGAATGCCTGCAGAAAAAATTGAAGAATTGAAATCTAAAGGAGCTGTAGGAGAAACTTTTGGTTATTATTTCAACCAAAATGGAGGAATCGTGTATTCTACAACTAGTGTTGGATTAAAATTATCTGATTTGTCTAAAATAAATAAGGTAATTGCTGTTGCAGGTGGTCAAGATAAAGCAAAAGCTATTTTAGCTTCAGTTTCTAAAAAGTATCAAGACCTTTTAATTATTGATGAGAGAGCTGCTAAGGGTATTTTAGAACTTGTTGATGTAGAAAAAAATAAGGATTAATTAGCTTAATTGTTATTAGATTTCAACTAATAGCAGTAAAGGCTAAAAATAAATTGCTTAAAATTTTTGTTTTTAAACAAAATAAATATTAAATTCATAGGAGGAATGAAAAAATGAGTAAAAAGATTGCTATTAATGGTTTTGGAAGAATTGGTAGAGGTTTCTTAAGGTTAGTTAAGCAAAGAGGTGAAGACTTCGATATCGTTGCTATTAACGATTTAACTGATGTTGAAACTTTAGCTTACTTACTAAAATACGACTCTGTACATGGTCGTTTTGATGGAACTGTAGAAGTTAAAGATGGAAACTTAGTTGTAGATGGAAAAGTTATTGAAGTTTCTGCAATTAAAGACCCTGCTGAATTACCATGGGCTGAAAAAGAAATTGATGTAGTAGTTGAATCTACTGGTGTATTCAGAAAGAAAGCTCAATTAGAAAAACACTTAGAAGCTGGAGCTAAGAAAGTATTATTAACTGTACCAGCTAAAGATGAAATTGATAACACTATTGTATTAGGTGTTAATGATGATGACTTATCTGCTGATGATAAGATCGTTTCTAATGCATCATGTACTACTAACTGTTTAGCTCCTTTAGCTAAAGCATTAAATGATGCATTTGGAATTGAAAAAGGATTAATTACTACAGTTCACGGTTATACTTCTAGCCAAGGTATCTTAGATATGCCAATGGGTAAAATGAGAAGAGGTAGAGCTGCTGCTGAAAATATTATTCCTACAACTACTGGTGCTGCTGTAGCAACTACTAAAGTATTACCTGAATTAGCAGGTAAAATTGACGGTATGGCAATCAGAGTTCCTGTACCAGATGGTTCTTGCGTTGATGGTGTATTTACTTTAGCTAAAGATGTAACTGTAGAAGAAGTAAATGCTAAGCTTAAGGAATATGCTGAAGGTGAAATGGAAGGCGTATTAGGATATACTGAAGATGAGGTAGTATCTAGAGATATCTTAGGTATCAAATACTCTTCTTTAATCGATGCTAAATCTACTATGGTAGTTAACGGAAACATGGTTAAGATTATTTCTTGGTATGACAATGAGTTAAGTTATACTAACAGAGTTGTTGACTTAGCTAAGAGACTTTAATTTATAGAAATTTTAAATGTGGGGTCAGAATATTCTGACCCTGCATTATATACATAATAGTTTTTAGTTATTATTCTACTAAGAAAATAAATTTTTCTTAGCCAATTAACATTAATTGTTAGTGGTCAGTTCCTTGTTAATTTATAACAGGGATTAACAATTGACAATTAATAATACTTAATTGCGGAGGTGCACATAGTGAATAAGAAGACTTTGAAAGATGTAAATGTTAAGGATAAAAAGGTGTTAGTGAGAGTTGATTTTAATGTACCGATGGAAGATGATAAAGTAACTGATGATACAAGAATTGAGGCTGCTTTGCCTACAATTAATTACTTAATTGATGAAGGTGCTAAAGTTATTTTAATGGCACACTTTGGTCGTCCAAAAGGAGAAGTTAAAGAAGAGTTAAGATTAGATCCTGTAGCTAAAGTATTAGCTAATAAATTAGGTAAGACAGTTGTTAAAACTGATACTACAGTAGGAGAAGAGCCTAAAGAGGCAGTTGCTAAGATGGAAGCTGGAGATGTAGTATTGTTAGAAAATACTAGATTTAATCCAGGTGAAAAGAAGAATGATCCTGAATTTGCTAAGCAATTAGCTGAACTAGCTGATGTATATGTAAATGATGCTTTTGGTGCTACTCATAGAGCTCATGCTTCTACAGCAGGAGTTACTGAATATGTAGAAGATTCAGTGATGGGATTCTTGATTCAAAATGAATTAGAAACTATGGGTAAAGCTGTTAAAAGTCCAGATAGACCTTTTGTAGCTATCATTGGTGGAGCTAAAGTATCTGATAAAATTGGAGTTATCGAATCTTTACTTAATAAAGCTGATTCTTTAATTATCGGTGGTGGAATGGCAAATACTTTCATTGCTGCTCAAGGACTTGAAATTGGAGATTCTTTAGTAGAAGAAGATAAAATTGATTTAGCTAAAGAATTAATTGAAAAGGCAGGAGAGAAACTAGTACTTCCAACTGATGTTGTAGTTGCTGATGAATTTGCTGCAGATGCTAATAATAAAGTAGTTGCTGTAGATGGAATCGAAGCTGGATGGCAAGCACTTGATATTGGTCCAGATACTATTGCTAAATTTGAAGAGGTTCTTAAAGCTGCAAAAACTGTAGTATGGAATGGGCCGATGGGAGTATTTGAAATGGATGCTTTTGCTCAGGGTACTAACAAGGTAGCTGAAGTATTAGCTGGTCTTGATGCTATGACTATTATTGGTGGTGGAGATTCTGCTGCTGCTGTTAATAAAGCTGGATTAGATGATAAGATGACTCATATTTCTACTGGTGGAGGAGCTTCATTACAATTCTTCGAAGGTAAAGCATTACCAGCAGTAGAAGCACTAAGTGACAAATAAGAATAAAATTATTGATTATTTAAAAGGAATTCTTAAAAGAACAAGAGTTCAAATTAATCGCGAAGAGTCTGTTATTTAGACTCGTAGAGAGGCATTAAGCGATAAATAATCGTAAAAACTATATAGTAATCGCACCCAGTCTTGATTTTTAGACTGGAAAAGAAGCATTAAGTAATAATTACTTAAGAGTTGACAGTTTACAGATGTTCTTTACTGTGAACTGTTAGCTTATACATAAAGAATTAATGTTGAATCTATTTATCAATTTATAATGTTTAATTGTTAATTATATATTGTAAATTGTAAATTAATTATACGGAGGGATTTTTATGCGTACGCCTTTAATGGCAGGAAATTGGAAGATGAATAAAACGGTTGATGAAGCTGTTGCAATGGTAAATGAATTAAAAGATTTAGTTGCTGATGCAGAAGATGTAGATGTTGCTATTTGTGCACCGGCTGTTGATTTATATGCAATGAATGAAGTCGTTGGAGATACTAATATCGATTTAGGTGCTCAAAATATGTACTATAAAGAGAGTGGAGCTTATACTGCTGAGCTTTCTCCAGCAATGATTAAAAGTGTAGGGTGTAAATATGCAATCATTGGTCACTCTGAAAGAAGAGAGATTTTTGGTGAGACTGATGAATTATTAAATTTAAAATTAAAAACAGCTTTTGCTAATGATATTGTTCCTATTCTTTGTATTGGTGAAAAATTATCAGAAAGAGAAGCTGGAACACATTTTGATAGAGTTAAATTTCAATTAGCTGCTAATCTTTCTGGCATTGAAGCTAACGAAGTGAAGAATATGGTTCTTGCTTATGAACCATTATGGGCGATTGGAACTGGTAAAACTGCTACTCCAGAGCAAGCGGAAGAAATTATTAAGTTTATCAGAGAGACTGTTGAAGAAATGTATGATGTAGACACAGCAGAAGCGGTTAGAATTCAATATGGTGGAAGTGTTAAACCTCATAATGTAAAAGAGATTATGGCACAACCTAATATTGATGGAGCTTTAGTAGGTGGAGCTAGTTTAGAAGCTGAATCATTCTCAAAAATCGTTAAATTTAAGTAAATAAAGGAGGGATTGTTGTGACAACACCTAAACCTTTAGCATTAATTATCCTAGATGGTTTTGGAGTTAATGAAAAAAAGGAAGCAAATGCAATTCAAGCAGCAAATACACCGAACTTTGATAGATTATGGTCTGAATATCCTCATACTCTTGTTAGAGCAGCTGGTGAAGCTGTAGGATTACCTGAAGGACAGATGGGTAACTCTGAAGTAGGTCATCTTAATTTAGGCGCTGGTCGAATTGTATATCAAGATTTGACTAGAATTACTAAGTCTATTAAAGATGGTGACTTTTTTGAAAATAAAGTATTAATAGAGGCGGTTAATAAAGCAAAAGAAAATAATTCTGCTCTTCACTTATTAGGTTTATTATCTGATGGAGGAGTTCATAGTCATAATCAACATTTATATGGATTACTAGAATTAGCTAAGAAGCAAGGGTTAGAAAAGGTCTATGTTCATGCTATTTTAGATGGTAGAGATGTACCTCCAGCGAGTGCGAAGACTTATGTAAAAGAGTTAGAAGCTAAGATAGAAGAGATTGGTGTAGGAGAGATAGCAACTATTGGTGGTCGCTATTATTACATGGATCGTGATAATCGTTGGGATCGTACTGCAAAAGCTTATAATGCAATGGCTTTTGGTCAAGGAGAAAAGGCTAAAAGTGCATTAGAGGCCGTAGAAAATTCCTATAGTGATGATAAAACTGATGAATTTGTTTTACCAACAGTTGTGCTTGGTAAAGATGAAACTCCAGTTGCTAAAGTACAAGATAAGGATTCGATTATTTTCTTTAACTTTAGACCAGACCGTGCACGTCAATTAACACGTGCTTTAAATGATATAGATTTCAATGGTTTTGAGCGTCAAGAAGGTTATCCTAAGGTTCATCTTGTATGTATGACAGAATATGATGAGACTATTGATGCTCCAATTGCTTTTCCGGCAGCAGAGATAAAGAATACTTTTGGGCAAGTTTTATCTGTTAACGGATTAAAGCAACTTAGAACTGCTGAAACTGAAAAGTATGCTCATGTTACTTTCTTCTTTAATGGTGGTAAAGAGACGCCAAATGAAGGGGAAGATAGAGAGTTGATTTCATCTCCAGATGTTGCTACTTATGATATGCAGCCTGAAATGAGTGCTTATGAGGTAACTGACAACTTAGTCCAGAAGATGGATGAAGTAGATTATGATGTTATTATCTTAAACTTTGCAAATCCAGATATGGTTGGTCATACTGGGGACTTTGATGCAGAGGTAAAAGCGGTAGAAACAGTTGATGAATGCTTAGGTAAAGTAATAGACAAGATCTTAGCTAAAGATGGAGCTGCTTTAGTTACTGCTGATCATGGAAATGGTGAGCAAATGGTTGATTATAATACAGGAGAGCCTTTGACAGCTCATACTACAAACCCTGTACCGTTACTTTATATCAATGATAATGATAAAGGTGCCAAATTATTAGCAGAAGGTGAAGGTAAACTAGCTGATTTTGCGCCAACAATGTTAAAATTATTAGGGATTGATATTCCTGCAGAGATGACAGGTAGTCAGTTGATTAAGTAGTTATTAGCTGAATTATAGTTATGTAGGGGTCAAATTTATTTTGGCCCTATATAAAATAAATTTTACATAAAATCAAATTATTAGGAGGTAGTAAGATGTTTGAGATTGTTGAAGTTTTAGGAAGAGAAGTATTGGATTCTAGAGGTAACCCTACTGTAGAGGTAGATGTATACTTATCAGGAGGAGCAATGGGTAGAGCTATGGTTCCATCTGGTGCTTCTACTGGAGAAAATGAAGCAGTAGAATTAAGAGATGGAGACAAAGACAGATATAGAGGAAAAGGTGTTTTACAAGCAGTAGCTAATGTAAATGAGACTATTGCTACTCAAGTTATTGGAATGGATGCTAGAGAACAAGTAGCTATTGATAGATTAATGATTGAATTAGACGGAACTTCTAATAAAGGAGATCTTGGTGCTAATGCTATTTTAGGTGTATCTATAGCGGTAGCTAAAGCTGCAGCTGAGCAATTAGGACTTCCTTTATATCAATATTTAGGTGGAGTTAATGCTAAAGAACTTCCTGTACCAATGATGAATATCTTAAATGGTGGAGAGCATGCTGATTCTGCTGTAGATGTACAAGAATTCATGGTTATGCCTGTTGGATTTGATACTTATAGAGAAGCATTAAGAGCAGGAGCTGAAGTTTTCCATGCTTTACATGCTATTTTAGCAGAAAGAGGAGATGTAACTGCTGTAGGTAATGAGGGTGGATTTGCTCCTCGTGACTTAAGTGGAACTGAAGAAGCTATTGAAACTATTTTAGAAGCTATCAAGAAAGCTGGATATACTCCAGACCAAGATATCAAACTTGCTCTAGATGTTGCATCTAGTGAATTAGTTGATGAAGATGGTAACTATAACTTCAAGCGTGAAGGTGTAGTTAGAACTACTGATGAAATGGTAGACTTCTATGAAGAATTAGTTAATAAGTATCCAATTATCTCTATTGAAGATGGATTAGGTGAAAATGATTGGGAAGGTTGGGTAAAACTAACTGAAAGATTAGGAGACAAGGTTCAAATCGTTGGAGACGACTTATTTGTAACTAATACTGAATTCCTTGCTAAAGGTATCGAAATGGGTGCTGCTAACTCTATTCTAATCAAAGTTAACCAAATTGGTACATTAACTGAAACTCTTGATGCTATTGAATTAGCTAAGAGAAATAACATGACTGCTGTTGTATCTCATAGATCTGGAGAGACTGCTGATGATACAATTGCTGACTTAGTAGTTGCTACAAATGCTGGTCAAATTAAGACTGGTTCTGCTTCTAGATCTGATAGAATGGCAAAATATAACCAATTATTAAGAATCGAAGAGGAATTAGCTGAAACTGCTCAATATAATGGTTTAGATAATTTCTATAATCTATAAGAGTGATCTTTAAAAGGTACAGGATTAATCCTGTACCTTTTTTTAATGAATTGTAGATAATAATTAAGGGGTATAACTATTATTAATTGCTTTTTTAGACAACTTATGTTAAAATAATAGTGTTATTTTTTAATTGGGAGGTGCCAGATAAGTGTTATTATTTCTTAAAGTGCTATTGATTATTACATCCTTTGTTTTAATTGCTGGAGTATTATTACAATCGGGAAAAGACGCTGGGCTTGGTGGTATTGATGGAGGAGCATCATCTTTGTTAGGTGCTCAAGGTAAGGCTCTTGATAGTGTATTATCTAAGGTAACAACGGTGGCTGCTATCTTCTTTATAATTTTACCATTAGTAATAGCAGCGGTTCAATAATCTGGTATGCTTAGACTCTTAGTTGGATTATGGTCTGACTAAGAGTTTTATTATTTATTATTAGTTTTAATAATGTATATTTGAGATGAGTTTAGACAAAATAAATTCTATAGAGATAGAAATTATACTATATAGATATATATGGAGGGATATTATGAATATCCAAGATAGAATTTTAGACTTTATGAGTAAACAAGCTTATAAACCGTTAACTGTAGATGATTTACTAAAAGTTCTTGAAATAGAATCAGATGAAAAGCATATTTTAGTAGATCTTCTTGATGAGATGGAAGAAGAAGGTTTAGTTATCAAAAATCGCAGAGGATGTTATGGTGTTCCAGAAAGAATGGGAATGTCTACTGGGAGATTACAAGGGCATGCTAAAGGATTTGCTTTTTTAATTCCAGATAACCCAACACAAGAAGATGTTTATATCAGTGCAAGTGATTTAAAAGGTGCAATGAATAATGATAAAGTTATGGTTAGAATATTTAAAAAAACTGATGGTAGAAGACGCTCTGGAGAGGTATTTAAGATATTAGAACGAGCAAACAAAAAAATTGTAGGAAATTATGAAGCTAGTAGAAACTTTGGGTTTGTAGTTGTTGATGATAAAAGAATTTCCCATGATGTCTTTATACCTAAATCTCAAAATAAAGGTGCTAAAGAGGGGCAAAAGGTCGTAGTAGAAATAACCAAATGGCCTGAAAAAAGAAGAAATCCTGAAGGTAAAGTAATTGAAGTTTTGGGTTATCAGGGAGAAGCCGGAGTTGACATTGAGGCTATTATTAAGAAACTAGAGTTACCTGAAGATTTTCCAGCAGATGTTATAAATGAAGTTGAAGCAATTCCTGAATCAATTTCAGAATCAGAAATTGCTAGAAGAAGAGATCTAAGAACACTTAAGATGGTTACTATAGATGGTGAAGATGCTAAAGATTTTGATGATGCTGTTTCTATTGAAAAATTAAATGAAGAAGAGATTAGGTTAGGAGTACATATAGCAGATGTAACCCATTATGTAAAAGAAGGAAGTCCATTAAATACTGAAGCTTTTAATAGAGCTACTAGTATTTATTTGGTAGATCGTGTAATACCTATGTTACCAGAGAAACTTTCTAATAATATGTGTAGTTTACGTTCTGATGGAGATCGTTTAGCTATGTCAGTATTGATGGATTTTAACAAGAATACTGGAGAACTATTAGACCATGAAATTATAGAAAGTGTTATTAGAGTTAATCATCGTTTGACTTATAATAAAGTAAATAGTATGTTAATTGATAAAGATCAAGCACTTATAGATGAGTATGAAGATATGATTGAGGATTTAAGATTGATGGGTGAGTTTTCTAACACCCTTAGAGGAAAACGTTTTGAAGCTGGAAGTATTGATTTTGATTTTCCTGAAGCTAAGATAATTTTAGATGATGAAGGTAAGCCTGTTGATATAGTAAAAGTAGATAGAGGAATTTCTGAAAAGATGATAGAAGATTTTATGATTACAACTAATGAAGTAGTAGCAGAGGATATGTATCATCGCGAGATCCCATTTATTTATCGTGTTCATGAACAACCTAGTTCTGAGAAATTAGAAGACTTAAATAGTTTTATTCATAATCTTGGGTATCATATTAAAGGCTTAAAAGGTGATGAAGTTCACCCCAAAGCCCTTCAGAATATACTAGAGAAGGTTAAAGGACAACCTGAAGAAAGGGTTGTAAATACAGTCTTATTAAGAAGTATGCAACAGGCACATTATAGTCCTTATAATATTGGACATTTTGGTCTTGCTTCTCAATATTATAGTCACTTTACTTCACCAATTAGAAGATATCCTGATTTAATGATCCATAGAATAATTAAAGAAGTCATTAAAGATGGATTATTGTCAGAGAAGAGAATTGATAAGTTGACTAAGAAGTTACCTAATATAGCAGATCATTCTTCGGTGCAAGAAAGAAAAGCAATGGATGCTGAATATGAATCTTTAGATTTGAAGAAGGTTGAGTATATGCAGGATAAGAAAGGTGAACAATATGAAGGTATTATTAGCAGTGTAATGTCTTTTGGTTTCTTTGTAGAATTAGACAATACTGTTGAGGGGTTAGTGCATGTTAGCGCAATGAGAGATGATTATTATCATTACTATGAAGATCAACATGCATTTATAGGTGAAAGAACAGGAAATACCTATCAATTAGGTGACAAGGTTAAAATTGAGGTAGCTAAGATCAACTTAGAAGATAAACAAATTGATTTTGATTTAGTAGTTGAGTAAGAATTTATATCAATTAAATCTAAACTAGAAAATATTGGATTTAATTGATATAGTTCTTGACATTTAATATATAGTTGTTATAATAATAGATGCACGCTTAATAAAGAGGTGGGACAAATGGGCCAAACAATTGCTAGAAATCGCAAGGCTAAACATGAATATCATATTGAAGAGGTTTATGAAGCTGGAATTGTTTTACAAGGTACAGAGGTTAAATCAATTCGAGCAGGAAGAGTTAATCTCAAAGATAGCTTTGCTAGAATAGAAGGTAATGAAGTATTTCTTTATAATATGCATATCTCTCCTTATAAACAAGGGAATCGATATAACCATGATCCAGAACGTGTTAGAAAGATTCTGCTAAAAAAAAGAGAGATTAAAAAGTTGATTGGACAAACTCAACAAAAAGGATATACACTTGTTCCATTAAAACTTTATTTTAAACGGCAGTTAGTTAAAGTACAACTAGCCTTAGGAAAAGGTAAGAATCTTTATGATAAACGTGAAGATATTAAGCGTAGAACTGCTAAACGAGAAGTTGAGCGTGCATTTAAAGATCGACAATTAGGAAGATACTAGTTTTATAAGAATAATTAACAACTGTTAAATGTTTTCATACGGGGGTGTAATTGGAACTCGACCTGCGAAGTGGAGCGGAGACAGCGAGCCGAGATTGCTATTAACTCGTTAACTAGTAGCAACTTAAAATTTATCTGCAAACGATAATAATTATACTTTAGCTGCTGCGTAAGCACCAGCTACGCTTATAAGGGTCTTGTCTGTGGATTCTTATAAGTGTCATAATCAGCAGACTATCCACTCTCTGATGCTTGTAAGTTAGTGGTGATATAACAAGCTAAGATTTTAATATCCTGCTTGTAGGAGATTAAAATTTGAATTCAAAATACAAGCTACGCTCGTAGAACCTCTAGCGAGACTACGTAGGGACGGCGGTTCGACTCCGCCCACCTCCACCAAAATCAAATATATAGTTTAATGTTGACAAAGAAAAGATTATAATATATAATTAAGTTTGTGATTAATTATATAAACTATTGTACGGGAATAGCTCAATTTGGTAGAGCACTGGACTCCAAATCCAGGTGTTGCGGGTTCAAGTCCTGCTTCCCGTGCCATTTTTATTTTTTGAACATAAAATATAAATTAAGAATATATATATAAATAAAAGCCTAGTAGCTAAATATATTTAGCTACTAGGCTTTTATTTATATAGGAGTCAAGACATAGCGATGAAGTTAAATTAACAAAAATTACTTTTAATATTTGATATGTTAATTTATTATATTCTCAATTACATATAATTGGAGGGAAAATCAATAACAAATAAAGATATAGTTGTATTTTATTGAAAAGATTTACATAATAAATAAAGGTGAAATGAGACTTATCTAGAATATATTCTTCGATATATTATAAAAATTGATAAGGGGGATTGTTTATGGAAACACAACTTAATGTAGCTCAAATAGAGACAGAGCAGAGAAATTTCATTAGAAATGTTTATTCTTGGATGGCATTAGCTTTAGTAATAACTGCTATAGTTGCTATTGGAACTATTTCTTCTAGAACGATGTTAATGATGATTTTAGGAAATAACGTTGTATTTTATGGATTATTAATAGGCGAAATATTATTAGTAATGTTCTTATCTTCTAATATTAACAAGATGTCTGCTGGAACAGCAGTATTCAGTTTTATTGCTTATTCAGTCTTGAATGGTTTAACTATTTCTGTAATATTTTTGTTGTATACAGGTGGTTCTATAGTATCTACTTTTTTTATTGCTGCTTCTATTTTTGCTTTTATGAGTGTTTATGGTTACTATACTGATAATGATTTAAGTAATGTAGGTAGTATTTGTTTAATGGGATTATTTGGTCTGATTATTGCTAGTATAATTAATATCTTTTTTTATAGTAGCATCTTGTATTGGATTACAACCTATGCAGGAGTTGTTATATTCACTGCATTAACTGCTTATGATACTCAGAAGATAAAGAAAATGAATGTACTTGGAAATGAAGGAACTGACGAAGATAAAAAAGAGAGTATCATTGGGGCTTTAGTTTTATATCTTGATTTTATTAATTTATTTTTATATTTATTACGTATATTTGGGCGCAAGAAATAGCTATTTATCCTATTAGCTTATATAAGCTAATAGGATTTTTTATTTAAATGATTTATTTTGCATCTTAAACAAGCTTTTTTGGTTTTAATAATATTTTATTGCAGGAATAGCTCGTTTTTAGTAGAATAGTGTTAGTGGGATTATAAAATAGTATTTATAAAATAAAGTAAATTAACAATTTGTTTTATATAACTTTATTTAACTTTATCCAAAAACTCATTAAGAGATCTAAGGATAAAATACATATAAGAAGAAGATAATAATATAAGGGGGATTTAAGAAATGACTAAAAGATATGAAGATGCTTCATGGAAAGAGTCTATGCGTATTAAATTAGACGTAAATAATATGTTTGCTGAAAATGTTGGTGAAGAGCATGGTTATACTAAAGCTGATGTAGATGCTATGCAAGAAAAGGCTAAAGTAGCTCATAAATCTATCAAGGCAGCTAAAGAAGCTGGAAATTTAGGATTTATGGAGTTACCTGAAAGTCATAAAGAAATTGCTAAAGAGATTAAAGAATTTGCTGATGCTAATAAAGGTAAGTATGATAACTTTGTAGTATTAGGAATTGGTGGTTCTGCATTAGGTAATATTGCATTACAAACTGCTTTAAACCATCCATACTATAACTTAAATGATGAAGCTAGAAATGGATATCCAAGATTATTTGTTCCTGATAATGTAGATCCAACTAGATTAAAAGGGTTATTAGAAACTTTAGATTTATCAAGAACTGTATTTAATGTAATCTCTAAATCTGGTGGTACTGCAGAGACTATGAGCCAATTCTTAACTGCTCGTGCTAAGGTAGTAGAAGAGTTAGGTGAAGATGCAGTAGCTGATCACTTTATTGCCACTACAAGTGAGCATTCTGGTAATCTAATTAAGATTGCTAAAGAAGAAGGAATGAAGACTTATTATATTCCTGAAAATGTAGGAGGAAGATTCTCTGTATTAACTCCAGTAGGATTAATCTCTGCTGCCTTTACTGGAATTGATATTGAAGAGTTATTAGCAGGAGCAGCTTATATGGATCAAATTTGTGATACTGATGAGTTATGGTCAAACCCAGCTTATTTAAATGCTGCACTTCAATATTTGGCAGATCAAGATGGTAAGCCAATGTCAGTAATGATGCCTTATGCTCATGATTTAAAGGATGTTGCTGATTGGTATCGTCAATTATGGGCAGAATCTTTAGGGAAGAAAGTTAATAGAGCAGGAGAAGTTATTAATGTAGGTCCTACTCCAGTTAAAGCATTAGGTGCTACTGATCAGCATTCTCAAGTTCAACTATATATGGAAGGACCTTTTGATAAGGTTGTTACTTTTATAGAAGTAGAGAAATATAAAGAAACTTTAGAAATTGCTGATGGTTATGAAGATATTTCTGGAGTATCTTATTTAGGTGGACACACTTTCAACGAATTATTAACTGTTGAAAAGCAAGCTACTGAGTTAGCATTAACTGAGAACAATAGATTAAACTGTACAGTTACTTTCCCAGAAGTAAATGCATTTACTATCGGTCAATTCTTCTATATGTATGAATTAGCTACTGCATTTGCAGGAGAATTATATGATATTGATGCCTTTAACCAGCCTGGTGTAGAATTAGGAAAACAATATGCTTATGGTGTATTAGGTAGAGAAGGATTTACTGAAAAGAAGGAAGAATTTGATGCTCGTCCAGAAAAAAATAGTGATTTGATTTTATAATAATTATATTTAAAAGACACAGCAATTGCTGTGTCTTTTTTATTTTTGGCAAGAAGATGAATGTGAGGTTTAATATTTATATAAGAACTTATAATGACATTAGTTACTATATTTGCATGAAGGTATATTGAGGTTTATATTGAAGATGTATTAGAGTAAAGAATTTATAGTAATAATCAAGAAAAACTTTCCTATTAGAAAAACTAGTCATTTTATCTTTGCTTAAATTATAATATAATAACAGGGTAGTAATTATTAAGATAGCGAGTGGGATTAGTTACCCCCACTCTTTTTGATTAAGGGGGAGAGAGATGATTAATTTTTCTATAGGTTCTTTGTTAAGTAGAGATAAGGATAATAAGATGATCTCTTTTGAATCTTTAGTACCTCAGAGTGGAAAAAATATTTGTCAAGATGATAATTGTAAATGTAATGTTGATTTTCATATACTAACAAATGAAGATAGTTTTTTAGAGGTTCCCAAGTATCATCGCAATCTAGTAGATTTGCATATTAATTATGATGATTATGTTTTAATTTATGTTTCTATTGGTGGAAATAATGTCAGAGGCTGTCAAGTTAAAATAGATAAAATTATACAAGAGGAAGATAAAGTTATTATTAAGATTAAAAGGTTATTACCATCTGCTAGTAACTTTTCTTTAGAAGTGGTTAATGTACCTTATGATCTTGTTAAAATAAAGAGAAATAAATTGATTAAAAAGGGGCTTTTGGACTTTCAGTTTGTAGACCAATGCGATAAACTATTATATAGTGAAACTTTAAAAATAGACTAAATATACTACTAAAATACAGTACTAAATACAGTTGAGAGGGGAATAATAAATGAGAACTAAATACAGATTATCTATATTAATAGTTGCATTAATGATAATCTTTTCTTTGGCGGCAGAGGCACAGAATCCAAAATTATTATTTAATGGGCAGGAAATTAGTTCTGAATCAATAAAGATAATCAAGGGTAGAACCTTGATTTCTGCTCGTTTTATTAGTGAGAAATTTGGGGATGAAATCGAATGGGATAATAAGGATAAAAAATTAAAAATAAATAGCAATGGTGTAGGTGTGGTTTTAGAGATTAATAATAGAATAGCTCTAATAGATAATAAGCCTATGCCTTTAGATGCTAAGCCTAGGTTGATTGATGGACAAGTTATGGTTCCTTTAAGGTTTCTAACTAGATTATATGGTGGGAAATTATCGTGGGACGCTAATACTAAGTCGATCAATTATACTACTAATAGATTGAATAACATAAGTGTTAAAACTTTCCACAGGAATTCAAAAGTTGTTATAGATTTAGATTCGCTGACTAAATATGATCTGAACTTATATCATCAACCAACTAGGCTAGTATTAGATATTAATAACGTGAGTTTGAATAAGATTAAAAATTTAATTCCAATTAATAGTACTATGATTAAGCAAGTAAGGGTTAGTCAATATAAATTTGATCCAGCAATAGTTAGGATTGCAGTAGATATTAATAGTATGAGTAGCTATCATATTGTAGAAGATCAGTCCCGATTAATTTTAAATATACAAAATAATTCTCAAGTTATTACTTCATCTATTATTAGTGATGTTAATGATCTTAAAAAAGAGTTTGATCTATCTAAGAGAAAAATAGTGATAGATGCTGGTCATGGGGGACATGATCCTGGTGCTATTGGAGTAATGGGATTGCAGGAAAAACAAGTTAATTATCAAATAGCCAAAAAAGTAGAAGCTTTATTAAAAGAAAAAGGTTTTAATACTATGATGACTCGAGATAATGATTATTTTATTTCGTTATCTAAACGGGCTGAAAGAGCTAATAGAATAAACGCTGATATTTTTGTTAGTATTCATGCCAATTCTAATGCTAGAGCATCTGCTAATGGTACTGCTACTTATGGCCATTGGGATGCAAGTAAAGATAACTGGGCCTTGGCATGGTATGTACAAAGTGAAATAATCAAAAGGACAGGACTGCAAGATAACGGATTAAAAGCAGCTAATTTTGCAGTGCTAAGGCAGACAGATATGCCAGCAATTTTAATAGAGACGGCATTTCTATCCAATCCTAGCGAAGAGAAGTTGTTAGCTTCTAAAGAATTTCAACAAAGAAGTGCAGAAGGTATTGTGGCAGGAATTGAGAAGTATTATGAGAATAAAAAGGAGAATTGAAAAAGGAATTTTAAAATTTAGCAAGAATACTATTTGTATAAATTAGAAGTAAATTATAACCAAAGTTTAGTAAACATTTTAATTTAGGAGGCACCTAATATGCCAAGAAAGACATTAATTGTGCTATTGTTAATTATTTTATCCATGGCTTTAGTAGAAACTTCGTTTGCTGAAGAAGAGAATATAAAGCTAATGATTAATAGTGAAGTTATAACTGAGAATCTAGATTACAATATAGTAGACAATGATATTTTGGTGCCATTAAATATATTAACAGATAATTTAGATATTGTAGTAAAGTGGTTTTCTTCTATTAACACTATACAACTTGATATTAAAGATAAGCTTATTAAGTTTAGAATTGGAGATAGAAACTTACAAGTTAATAATAGAATAGTAAAGATGTCTACACCAGCAAAGATAATTGATGGACAACCTATGATTCCATTAAAATCTGTAGGAGAAGTTTTAGGGCTTATTATTAAATCATATCCTAAACAAAGATTAGTTCAAATTTTGGAAGTTAAGTCCCAGTTAAAAGATATTAAATATAATCAAAGTGATGATTATGAGCGATTAGAATTATTATTAACAGAAGAAGTAGACTATGATATTGATTTTTTACCTGAATCAGAACGTATAATTTTAGATTTAGAAGGGGCTATATTTGATAATAAAATTAATTCTTTAAGATTAGAAAGTGATTTAGTTAAGAATATTAGAATGACTAGAGTTAATAATAATTCAAGAGTTATAATTGATTTATTTGCTAATGTAGATTACACTATTGAAAAAGTAAGGGTAGAAGGTAAATATAAATATTTACTTAAGTTTAGTCCTATTATAACAGATATAGGTTATGACAAAGGTGTAATAAATATTAATTCTACGTTACCTTTAAGAGGTACTAAAGTTAGTTACCTCTCCAACCCTAATCGTGTAGTTGTCGATATAAAGAATGCTGCACTTCAGAAAGCTCAAGATATTAAAATTGATGATGAAACTATAAAGGGAATTAGAATCAGTCAATTTCAGACTAAACCAAACAATCTTGTTCGGGCAGTTATAGATTTAAAAGAAGAAACAAGAATAAAACTGCATAATAAAGGTAGTAAAATAAGTATTATTCCAATAAAAAATCAATTATTAGATTTTGAATATGATCTTAAACATGAAAGTTTAGTATTTAAATTAAGCAATAAAGTTGAACCAAAGGTATTTCCTCTGACACAAGGTGATAGATTGGTTCTTGATTTTCCATCTACTATAAATCGTGTTCTTAAAAATAAAATAGCAGTTAATAATAAATCAATTGAAGAAGTGCGGATTGCACAATTTGATAAGGAGACGACAAGGGTTGTAATTGATTTAGTCGAACTTGTTCCTTATGATTTGAAATGGGATGGTAATACAGTACAAGTTAAATTAATGAACAAATTAATAGATATAAACTTGAAAAAGAATAAATTAAAGACAAAATTAAATTTTTCTTTGCTTAAGCCTACAAGGTATAGGGTTTATAAATTAATTAATCCAGACCGATTAGTAATTGATATATTTAACACAATGACTAATTCTAAACAGATCAAATTGCCTAAGTTAGGCGATATTGTCAAAGATATTAGAGTTAGTCAATATAGTGTAGATCCTCAACAGCAAGTTAGAGTAGTTTTAGAATTGGCAGAAGAGGTAGAGTTTCAAATTAAAGAAGATATATCAGATAAGATAGAAATAACTTTAGTTCGGGAAAAATTAGAAAGTAATTTAAAAGATAGACTTATTGTCTTAGATCCTGGTCATGGTGGACATGACCCTGGAGCAATAGGGTTTTCTGGTACTAGGGAAAAGGATTTGGTTTTAGATATTGCTTTAAAGTTAGAAAATTTGTTAGAAGAAGCAGGAGCTAAGGTTATAATGACAAGAAATATTGATCAGTATATTGAATTATCAGATAGAGTTAATATTGCTAATACTATGGATGCAGATATATTTGTAAGTATTCATTTGAATTCTCATAAAGATAAAAAGTTTGAGGGAACTGAGACCTATATAAGGACTAATTACAATCAAACAACCTTATTATTAGCCAGTCTTACTCAAAGGGCTTTGGTGAATGGCTTAAAAACTGTTGACCGAGGAGTTAAAAGTAATAGTCTACATGTACTTGATAATACTAATATGCCGGCTGTATTAAATGAAATAGCCTTTATAAGTAATAAAAAAGAAGAAAAGGTACTAAAAACTGATGAATTTCAAGAAGAGGCAGCTATATCTTTATATAAAGGAATTAATAATTATTTTAGACTATTAGCAGAGGAGGAAGATTGATGATTGATCTAAAATCTAAAAAAATATACATGATCTCTATTTTGGTGATTATTTTAATTTTGTATTTTTCTTATTTGAACTTTTTTAAAACTAGAGAGGTTAAACTTTATTTTAGTGATAAGGAAGCTCAATATTTATTACCTGAAAGCAGAAAGTTAAAGGTTAGTAATTTATATCAAAGTATAGTTGAAGAGCTTATTGAGGGTCCAGAGTCTAAAAATTTAGAAATTACAATTCCTTCTCAGACAAGGCTGATTGATATAAAATTAGAAGATGGTACTGCCTTAGTCAATTTTAGTAAAGAGCTAAAATCTAAGCATTGGGGTGGAAGTACTGGAGAGATAATTACTGTTTACTCTATTGTGAATACACTCACTTCTTTAGAGGAGATAGATCAGGTTCGAATTCTAATTTCTGGTAAGAAAATAGATACTTTAGTAGGACATCTAGAGTTAGACAAACCTTTAGGTTTTAATAGTAAGTTATTAATTCAGTAGAATTTAATACTCTTACTAGCGAGGCTTTTGTCTCGCTTTTATTTTGTGTCTAAATTTATATATAACTATAATAGATAGAACATATAATAATACTAATAATATTACTAAAATCAAGCTAATTATGATATAGTTAATACTGGTTAGCTTGTGAATAATAAAATTTATAGAACTGTTTTATATTTTAAATAAACATCTAGATAGGATGGTGACTATGGATAGAAAGGGTCCAATAGCTCTTTTTGATTCAGGTGTAGGAGGATTGACAATTGCAAAAGAGGTAATATCAGAATTTCCTCAAGAGCAAATTGTTTATTTTGGTGATACTGCTCATCTTCCTTATGGTCCTAGATCACAAGAAGAGGTTAAAGGGTTTGTTCTTAAGATTATTGATTATTTTGTTAATATAAATGCTAAAATGATAATAATTGCTTGTAATACTGCTACAGCTGCAGGCCTAGAAGCAGCAAAAAATAAATTTGATATTCCGATTATAGGTCCTATTCAGCCAGGTGTAGAAGAAGCGGTTTTGGCTACAAATAATAGAAAAGTCGGGATTATTGCTACAGAAGGAACTATAAATAGTGGGGCTTATCAGAATAAATTAAGAAAATCAGATTCTAAATTAGAAATTTTTGATCAAGCTTGTCCGGAATTTATACCTTTAGTTGAAATGGGTGATTTATATAGTTCTAGAACTAAGCAGGTTGTTGAAGGTTATCTGTCTTCTTTGAAGGAAAATGACATAGATACTTTATTATTAGGCTGTACTCATTTTCCTTATTTGGAAAGAGTGATAAGGGAAGTTATGGGAGAAAGAGTAAATTTGATTTATCCAGGCCGAGGTATTGCTTTAAAAGTTAGACAAATACTAGAAAGTAATGCTTTGTTAAATAATTCTACAGAAAAAAAAGACAATAAATTTTATGTAAGTGATTTAGATAGATTATCTAAAAATTTTGTTAAGTTAGGAAAAGAATTTTTAGGTTTTGAAGAGTTAGAATTTCAAAGATTAGATTTATGGTCAAAAAATAATTTATAGTTTTAATAAATAAGAACTACGGTAGTTAACTACCGTAGTTCTTATTTTGATCTGATTATATTGTTGAGTAGAGAATGGTTTTTAAGTTAATATTTATACAATGGAAGTTATTATTATGATTATATGCTTGACATTAGAGCTAAAAACCTATATAATTGAATAGAGCTTACATATACTTGACATTTGATATCTGAATAGTATATGTCTATTTTTGCAAAAAAAGAGTACTTATAAAAGTAATTATGAGAAGGGAGAAAGGAGTAATGATTTTAACAATGAAGAAGAGAATAGTATTAAGTTTATTATTAGTATTAGGTTTATTGGTTGTGGGGTGTTCATCAAATCAAGAAGCATCTAAGACGAAAACTAAGTTTTTATCTATTGCAACAGGAGGTACTTCTGGTACTTATTATCCCGTAGGAGGAGCAATTGCTAAAGTTATCAGTGAAAATGTTGATAATGTTGAAGCATCAGCTCAGTCTACAGGTGCTTCTGTAACAAATTCTCGTTTGATTCAAAAGAAAGAAGTAGAGTTAGCTATTTTACAAAATGATATTGCTAGCTATGCTTATAATGCAAAGAATGATTTTGAAGGAAATGCTGTTAATAATATGAGAGGTATTGCAACTTTATATCCAGAGATTATTCAGATTGTAGTTAGAAGCGAATCTGGAATTAAAACTATAGATGATCTTAAAGGTAAAAAAGTAGCAGTAGGTGCTCCAGGTAGTGGAGTAGAAGCAAACGCTAAACAGATTTTAAGTACTTTTGGTTTGACTTATGATGATATAGATGAGGATTTTTTATCCTTTGGAGAGGCTGCTAGTAGATTAAAGGATAGACAAATTGACGCAGCATTCTTAACTGCTGGTGTACCGACAGCAGCGGTGATGGATGTAGCAGCAACTCAAGATATTAAATTATTGAATCTAACTGTTGATCAAATAAATGAATTAAATTCTAAATATCCATTCTTGACTGGAGTAGAAATTCCAGCAGGTACTTATAATGGACAAGAGCAAATAGTAAATACAGTTGCTTTAAAAGCTACTTTGGTTGTTCAAGAAGAGCTATCTGAGGATCTAGTATATAATATAACTAAAGCAATTTTTGAAAATCGTGATGCTTTAGTAGAAGCTCATGCTAGAGCTAAGGATATTAAAGCTGAAACTGCTCAAGATGGAATGACAATTCCTCTTCATCCAGGAGCTCAGAAATATTTTGATGAATTAAAATAATTATTGAAAGTTGATTATAATCTTTTTGGATCCAGATGAAAATAGGATTATTGAGAGGAGGTTTCCGGACATTAATTATTAATGTCCGGTTATCGATTTTTATGAAGAAAATTATATTCATCATATTAGTTGTGATAGTGGTTTTGATAGGGTTTGGTTTGTTTAAGGAAGATTTTTTAGTTATGAAAGAAGCTAACTCTGGAAAAATAATTTGGCAAAAATCAAATGTAGAAGATTTAGAATTTGCAATTGAATATATGCATTCTGTGGAGAAAACACCGGTTTGGGATTATTTTAAAGTTGAGAATGGTGAAATTTTATTAACAGGAACTCGGTATGAGTCTTATGGTGCAGGATTACCTTATCTTCAAGAATATGATTATATTGTGGAGAATGAAGAGTTTATAATTAATGGGATTAATAAAGTTCTAGACAATATTCCTGTAAGAGTTAGTGATTTTGCTAAACATAAATTTCTGGTTGAAGATAAAGAGTACAAATTATATGAGATGACAAGACCTCAGAATTTATTAATAATAGAAGTAGAAAATGTAAGTCAGTTAGCAATGTTGACAAGGAGGATAAAACAATGGCTAAGGAATTAATAGCTGAAAATGAAGTAGATGAGTTATTAGAAGAATTTGATCCAGCAACTAATATTAGAAATTATAAAGGGATTATGGCCCTTATTATTACATTAATTGCTGTAGGTATGTCTGTGTTTCACTTATATACAGCAGGCTTTGGGATTTTATTGGCATTGAAACAAAGAGCGGTTCATTTAGGCTTTGTGTTAGTCTTAATCTTTTTATTATATCCGTTTAAGAAAAAGGTTAAAGATAATAAATTTTTAACAGCTTTAGATTATATTTTTGCAGTTTTAGGGCTTGTTGTAACTGCTTATTTAGTAATTAACTATAGAGATTTAGTAGCTAGAGCAGGAATCTATACTGCGGTTGATAAAACTATGGCTATTATAGCTATTTTGTTGGTCTTAGAGGGAGCTAGACGTGTTGTAGGTTGGGAATTACCTGCTATATCTATTATATTCTTATTATATGCATATTTTGGACAACAGATGCCAAATCTATTGGCACATAGAGGTTTTTCGATAGATAGAATTGTGAGTCATATGTACTTTACGACTGAAGGAATTTTTGGTACTCCATTAGGTGTTTCAGCTAAGTATGTATTTTTATTTATTCTGTTAGGATCTTTTGCTAAACGAACAGGTTTAGGAGATTTATTTATTGATTTATCGATGGCTTTAGCTGGTAGAAGTACTGGAGGACCAGCAAAAGCTGCTGTAGTATCTAGTGGATTAATGGGTTCGATTTCAGGAAGTTCTGTTGCTAACACAGTAGCTACAGGGTCTTTTACTATTCCTTTGATGAAAAGTATTGGCTATAAGCCTAAGTTTGCTGCTGCAGTAGAATCTGCTGCTTCTACTGGAGGCCAGATTATGCCGCCGATTATGGGGGCTGCTGCTTTTATTATGGCCGAGTTTATTGAAACTCCTTATAGCCAAATCGCGAAGGCAGCTATTTTACCAGCGATTTTATACTATTTAGCTGTAGGTTTAATGGTTCACTTTGAAGCTAAAAAGTTAGGATTAAGTGGTTTAGAGAAGGATCAAGTACCGAAAATAAAAAATATTTTAATAACAAGGGGCCATATGATTATACCTTTGTTCTCTATTTTCTATATGCTATTTAAAGGCTATACTCCATTAAAGGCATCTTTTATGGGGATTATTCTTTCCTTTGTTCTATGCTTTGTTAGGGCTGATACTCGAATGAGCTTGCAGGATTTAATAGATACTTTAGAGGAAGGTGCTAAAGCAGCATTAGGTGTTGCTGTTGCCTGTGCTTGTGTAGGATTTATTGTTGGGGTTACTACTTTGACTGGTTTGGGATTAAAGTTTACAGCTATTACCCTTTCTTTATCTGGTGGTAAGTTATTCCCTGCTTTATTCTTTACTATGGTTGCTTGTACTATACTAGGAACTGGATTACCTACAACAGCAACTTATATAGTATTAGCATCTATTGCAGCACCTGCTTTAGTTAAGCTAGGTGTACCTTTATTAGCAGCTCATTTATTTGTATTATACTTTGGTGTAGTTGCTGATTTAACACCTCCAGCAGCTTTGGCAGCTTATGCAGGAGCTGGAATTGCTGGATCTGATCCATTAAAAACAGGAGTTACAGCTGTTAAATTAGCTATAGCAGGATTTGTAGTTCCTTTTATTTTTGCTTATGATCCATCTATGTTATTGTTAAATACTACTGTTGGAGAGGTGGTAATCATCACCTTAAGTTCTTTGTTAGGTGTATTTGCCTTAGCGGGAGGAGTTTTAGGTTATTTAAAAAGAAAGACAAGCATTATAGAAGAGATTTTATTGTTAGCTAGTGCAATTACTTTGTTAATTCCAGGGTGGAAAACTGACCTAATTGGTTTAATTGTACTGAGCGGAGTATGGTTTTTACAAAATAAGAAAATTACTTATATAGTTGAAAAAAACGCATAAAAAGAGTGCCACTTTAAAGTGGCACTCTTTTTATATAATATTTTTTATTGTATAAACTTATTAATGCAATATGATAGATATAAGATTAATTTGAATATAATATGATGATATTATAAAATTATTATAATAATTAGAGAGTGTAAATAATGTAATAGAAGTGATGAAGTATTATATACCTCAAAGTGTTTTGGGATTACTTCCTGGTATAATCAGAGCTAAGGTTGTTAATATTGCTTAAAGTTTGGATGTTGAAGTTGAGTTTAATGATATCATAATAGATGAAATTGATAATTTTGATTGTGCCTTCTTAACTAATAGCTTAATGGATTTAATAAAGCTAAGTAGAATAAAAGAATTGAGATATACTAACGACAATGGTCTATTTGATAAATTAGTTAGAAAATTTAATAATCAATTATATGGACTAGAAGAAGGGTGGGGTAGGATGAATAAGAAGAAGATAGAAAGAGCAGTTAGAAATATATTGGAAGCCATTGATGAAGACCCAACTAGAGAGGGATTGCAGAGAACACCAGAAAGAGTGGCTCAAATGTATGAAGATATATTTGCAGGTACTAATCAGAATCCAGAAGAACATTTAGAGTTTTTTTCCGATGATATGGATTATGAAGATTTAATATTAGTTAAAGATATAATTTTTTATTCTATGTGTGAACATCATTTAATACCTTTCTTTGGTAAGGTACATATAGCTTATATTCCTAAAGAAGGTAGGATAACTGGTTTCTCTCGATTAGCTAGATTGGTAGAAACAGTAGCAAGAAGGCTTCAGTTACAAGAGAGGATGAATAAGATGATAGCTGATGCTATTGTTAAGATATTAGAACCTCTTGGGGTTTTAGTAATTGTAGAAGCAGAACAGATGTGTATGACTATGAGAGGGATTAAGAAGACTGAAAGCAGAACAATAACTTCGGCAGTAAGAGGTATATTTAAAGAGGATAGTGCTAGTAGAGCTGAAGTAATGAATTTGATAAAGGGCAGTGATTAGTGAAGAGTAAGAAGTAACAAGTAATGAGTAATAATTAAAAAAAGCTTTTAACTTGTTACTCGTCACTCTATCACCTGTTACTGTACTTAAGAAAGGAGTTGATAATATGTTTAAGTTTGGTACAAGAACTCATATCATGGGAATCTTAAATGTTACTCCTGATAGTTTTTCTGATGGGGGTGACTATTTTGATCTAGAAGATGCTATCTATCGTGCCCAGCAGATGGTTGAGCAGGGGGCAGATATTATTGATATTGGAGCTGAATCTACTAGACCAGGGGCAGAAAAAGTATCAGCTAAAGAAGAGATAAAGAGATTGAAGCCTGTAATTAAGGCTATTAAAGATAAGGTTAGTATTCCAATCTCGATTGATACATATAAGCCAGAAGTGGCTAAGGCAGTTTTAGAAATAGGTGTAGATATAATTAATGATGTTTGGGGCTTGCAATGGGATGAAAAGATGGCAGAAGTAGTATCTGAGTATGATATTCCAATAATAATAATGTATAATGCTCGTGGTAATAAAGAGAGAACTAGTATTATGGAAGCTATGACTGATTTTTTAAATAGAAGTATTAAGGTGGCTAAGCAGGCAGGAGTTAAGGATAGTAATATAATATTGGATCCTGGAGTTGGTTTTGGTACTACTCAAGAAGAGAATTTAGAGATTATGAGAAATATATCAGAATTAAAGAATTTAGGATATCCAGTCCTACTTGGTACTTCTAGAAAATCGATGATAGGTCATATACTGGATTTGCCACCTAAGGAGAGAGTAGAAGGTACAGTAGCTACTACAGTTATGGGAATTATGCAAGGGGTAGATATAGTTAGAGTACATGATATTAAAGAGAACCTTCGAGCAGCAAAAGTAACGGATGCAATAGTTAGAAAGAATAATTGAGAATTGAAAATTTAAATTATTTATGAGGTGAAACTATGGATAAAATTCTTCTTAATAATTTATCGTTTTATGGTTATCATGGCGTTTTAGAAGAAGAGAATAACTTGGGGCAAAAGTTCTTTATAGATTTAGAATTAGCTGCTGACTTAGAGGCGGCAGGAGAAAGTGATGATTTAGATCGGTCAGTAAATTATGCATTGGTCTATGAAGTGGTAAAAGAGATATGTGAAGAAGAGAAATATCAGTTGCTTGAAGCTTTAGCTGAAAGAATAGCAGCTAAAGTTCTAAAAGAATTTCCTAAGGTGGAAGAGGTAACGCTAAGAGTAAAAAAACCTGAAGCTCCTATTCCAGGAATTTTTGATTATGTAGGAGTAGAGATTAGAAGAAAAAGAATTAGAGAGGAGTAGTTGAAGTGATTAATTCCTATCTAGGATTAGGTACTAATGTAGGTGACAGAAAGGATAATTTGCGCCAAGCAATAAGTTTAATCAAAGATTTTCCACAGACTAAGGTGTTGCTATTGTCTAAGATATATGAAACAGAGCCATGGGGTTACACTGAACAGGATAATTTCCTAAATATGTGTCTGAAGTTAGAGACAGCTTTAAGCCCTTATCAGCTATTAGCAGAATGTCAAGCTGTGGAAAAAGAGTTAAAAAGAAAGAGAAAAGTTAGATGGGGACCAAGAACTATTGATGTAGATATTTTACTTTATGATAATGTTAATCTTAGTGAAGAAGATTTAACTATACCTCATCCAAGAATAGCAGAAAGGAATTTTGTCTTAATTCCCTTAAGAGATTTAGATAAGAAGTTAACTATAAGTAATAAAAAGATTGATGAATTGATAAATAATAATGTTAATGCTGGAGTTAAACTATATAGAGAATCTATTTTTGAAGATTTCACAAATATGTGAAATCTTTTTTATATAAATTTGATATATGCTTTATTTAAAAGAGGTAGTATAAAATTCAATATAGAAATTAATAATTACAATAATATATTATTAAAGCTAAAACTATATATCATTTTTAAGATTGGGGAGATTAAATTGGAAATTAAGAAAGTGGGAAATAGGGGAGTATTATTTAAGTTTTTCTATCTACAAGATACAGGATTTGGGGTAACAACCAATGTATATTTAATTAATACTAAAAATTATGTTTTTGTTTGTGATACCTTTTTAGGTCCTGATTCAATGAAAGAAGTAAAAAATTACATAGATATTAATTTTCCTAATAAAATAATAATTATATTTAATTCACATTATGATTGGGACCATATTTGGGGAAACTGTATTTTTGAAGAAAATATAATTATTTCTCATAAGTTATGTAGAAACAATATAATAAGAGAGGGAGAGAAGGAGCTAGAAGTATACTCTGAATATAAAAGGGGAGATGTTGAAATTATTCCTTCTAATCTTACTTTTGATAATAAGATATCCTTTGAAGAAGAAGGTGTAGAATTTTTTCATAGTCCAGGCCATACAAATGGTTCAGCCAGTTGTATAGATTTGGTTGATAAAGTGTTATTTTCAGGCGATAATGTTGAATATCCTATTCCTTATTTTCAAGCAGATAATATTTATGATTATAAAGATACATTAGAAAAGTATCTGAACTTAGATATAAAAAAGGTAATTCCTGGTCATGGAGAGATTAGTAATAAGTCTTTAATTAAAGAGAATATAACTTATATCAATAATATTATAACAGGAGATATAGAAGAGTATTTAGATTTTAAATATAGAAAGGTTCATTTAGAAAATTTGAAGAGGATAGGGAAATTAATTTGAGTTAATTATTAACACAAATTAATTTATAGATTATTTTATGAATTATTTGCCATATTAAAAAGTAAACGTTAAAATATATAAAGAGAAGAATTTTGATTCTTGTCTAATTTTATCCGATACCTAGGGACTCTAATACTGCTTCTTCAATTTTAATTACGAAATGTTGAACCAGTATGAAGGCTAGTTCTTTGGGTCATACTTTAGCAAGGTCATCGAGGCCTCCTAACTCTCAGTGGCTTTTTTTAGGTTATCCTTTAGGAGGGCTCTTGGGGTATTTGGTACTAAGTTTTAAGGGGAGAGAACCACGATCTTCTATATTAATTACGCAATGTTGATCATGGTACTACCGAATCGACTTGGCATAACCACGATCTTCTATATTAATTACGCAATGCTGATCGTGGTACTACCGAATCGACTTGGCATAAGATCCCTTTGAAACTAAGAATTAACTTTATTTACTATAAAAGTATTACTTTTCATTTGAGTAATAAGCAGGTAGAAGGGATTAAATGTAGAATTAATTATATTAGTATTATGATTAATATAAAAATCTATATATAATAAAAGCTTTAAATCAAATGATTTTACTAAGAAAGAGGTGAGTAATCCTGCTTTTTTAGATTAACTATAATTATTAAAGATAAGATTTTCATTATTATATAAAGGGGAAATAGTTAAAGGGGGCATATGATGTTTAAGAAATTTGGGATATTATTCATACTAGTATCTATTATTCTGATTAATTCTAATCAAGTTATGGCTAATAATACTAACTATAATGTTATTACAGATCTTGCTGTATCAGGAAATAAATCTATTGAGGAGCAAAAGATTTTAGAGCAAGTAAAGACTAAAGTCGGAGATCAAATTTCTAATGAGCAATTAAGAAAAGATATGAAAGCAATCTATAATTTAGGATATTTCTCTAATATCCAAATACTTTTTAAGAATTATCAAAGTGGAGTACAGGTGGTTTTTAAGGTTGATGAAAATCCTATTTTAACTAAGATAGTTATTAAAGGTAATAAAGAAGTTAGTGATGGTGAATTAAGAAGTTTATTAAGTATTAAAACTGGTCAAATTCTAAATTTCAAAGATTTAAATCAAGATAGAGAAGCAATAAATAAATATTATTATGATCAAGGTTTTGTTTTAGGAAGAATTGTAGATGTTAAGATGGAAGAAGACAAATTAAATATAATCATAGATGAAGGAAGATTAAACAAGATTAGAATTAATCCTGAAGATGATACCAAGGATTATGTTATTAGAAGGCAGTTATCTATGAAAGAAGGAGAAGTATTTAATATTAATGATGTTAGAAAAGATATTTCTAAGCTTCAAAGGCTAAAATATTTTGAGGAGATAAAGCCAGAGTTTGATCAGGTAGAAAATGATCCTCAAGCGATAGATGTTAACTTGAATCTTAACAAACCTATAAATGGAAGAACGGTATTTGGAGTAAAGGATTCAGCCGAAGGTGGCGCTGTAGGGAACATTATGTTAGAGAAACATAATATGTTTGGTAAGGGGCAGAAACTTACTTTAGATTTTGAAGCGGGAAGTGATGTTACCGATTATAATCTAGATTTTTATGATCCTTGGATCTTTGAAAGTAAGACTAGTTTTAATATTAATCTATACCATGAAATGACAGAGGAAAGTACTAGTATAAGTGATGGAGGCTTAGATAGTATAGGAAGTTCTACTAGAGTGGATAGAGATATTAAAGAAAAAGGGGTAGATATTCAATTTGGTAGAGAGTTAGCAGAAAATATACGAGGTTATTTAAATTTTGGGTATGATGATACTAAAATAGAAGATGATCCTTATGAAAATACTAGAAGTATAGCTATGACTACTATTCGAGATTTGAGAGATAATTATCTTCATCCTAGATCAGGAAGCAGACAAGAGTTTAGAATTGAAAAAGCAGGATTTAATGGTGATAATGACTTTCTAAAAAGTTACTTGGATCTTAGAAACTACTTTGAAGCAGGTGAAAAAAGTAGTTGGGCTATTAGAATGAAGGTAGGTGCTAGTGATGGAAAGTTACCAAACTATAAAAGTTATAAATTAAAGCCTAACTTACTTGATGGAGTGCGTGGTTATGATAGTAGTTATTATGGAGGTACAGATGGATTCAAAGGTGATTCTATGCTATTGGGCAGTATAGAATATAGAGTTGATCTCTATAAAGCGGTGAGAGGTGTATTATTTACCGATGTAGGGCGTACCTTTAAAGACAATGATATAAGTTTAAATGATTTAAATTATTCTGTTGGAGTAGGAGTAAGATTCTTCGTTCCTGTGTTGGGAGCAGAATTGGGCTTTGACTATGGTTATGCACCAGAAGGTGATGCAGACCATAAAGATGAAATTACATTTAAAGTCGGTACTAGTTTCTAGCTAAGATATAAAAGCTAATCTGTCAATATTGACAGATTAGCTTTTATACTATTTAAGTATGAAAGAGCTTAGTGGATAAATTTCTTAACAAAGTTAAAATAGTTCTTCTAGAATAAAGCAATATGTAGGATTAAAAGAGGTGAAGAAATGAAAAGAATCGTTATTTCATTAGTAGTATTGATTTTATTTTTTGGCATTTTTCCAAGCTATGTTAAAGCTGAAGATAATAGTAGTCAAACTATGAAAGAAATAGATATCAATCTTGATAAAAAGAACAACTTACCATTATATGTTAGAGCTGGAGTTGGAATTAGAGTAGGGATTATTAAGTTGAATCTTCATGATTTAAATCAAATATTAAAAAGTTCTAATCAGAATTTTAGACAATTAGATAATGAAATGAATGTTATCGGGATTGAGGCTATAGCAGGGGTGAGAGAAGGAAATCGGTTTGGAGCATATTTTTTACATGGAAATACTGAAAGTATAGCTAAGAGTGGAGAAAGAGTAGATTTAGAGATGAACTATGGTGGAGTACTTTATGAGCGAGGTATTTATATGAAAAGAAACATTGATCTATCTTTAGGTACTGGAATTGCTTTTGGTAAGACTGAATTGAATCTGCTTCATTATAGGGCCAATGATCTTAATGATGCAGTTGGGCGAGCAACGGGTACCTCTTTGGAAGAGGACTTTATTTTATTAGAGCCAAGAATCAAGTTTTATCAACAGTTAACTTCTACTATTGCTTATGATTTATCATTAGGTTATATGTTAACTCATAATTTACAAGATAATTGGGATTTAAATGGTTATAATTTAGATAACTCCTTAGATAATTTTGCGGGACCAACAATAAGCTTTAGATTGACTTTCGGAATTTAAATTATAAATATTAATAAAAAGAAAGTTTTTGAATTCAAAAACTTTCTTTTTATTATGGAATTGAAAATATACTTAAGTATATTTTCATAGATAAAAGGAAAATTAATAAATAAAGGTTTTCACCATTCACTAATTACTAGCCACCAGTCATTCATCACTGAACTTCGGAGGTGTTAGAATGAAGCTAACAATTATAGGCAATCGCTCTCCTTTTCCAGTCAAAGATGGAGGGTGTCCTAGTTACTTACTAGAGTTTGATAATCAGAAAGTATTAATAGATATCGGTCCTGGCTCATTACAGGAATTAAACAAGCATATTAACTATTATGAATTGACTGCTGTTGTTATCTCCCATCTTCATGGTGATCATTTTGAAGATTTATTACCCTTACACTATGCTATTATGTTGGATATTATGGCAGGTCGAAGAAAGGAAGCTTTGACAGTATACCTACCCTATGATGAAGGAAAAGAACTAGATTATATTAGAGCTAAGGTGGGAAAAGAGTACTATCTACAGTCTATCAATGAAGAAACTAAGTTGAATTTTGCGAATTTAGATTTTAGCTTTAAGAAGAGCAACCATCCCAAGGAGTGTTATGCTATGAAGATTAGCAATGGGAATAAGACTTTAGCTTATACAGCAGATACAGGATGGGATGATAATTTAATTTCTTTTCTTAATGGAAGTAATTTATTATTAGCAGAAGCTAGTCTATTAGAGAAGGATAAAAAGAAGACTAATATGGGACATCTAACTGTCAAAGAAGCAGTCAACTTTGGAGTAAAAGCTAAGACTGAACAATTACTTTTAACCCACTTAGGAGCATATTATCCTAGAGAAGATATTAAAGCGGAAATGGAAAAGGTTGATATTTCTGTAGAACTGAGCAAAGTAGGGCAGACTTATGAGATATAGAGATATGATTAGTTTTTAAGTTTTAAAGAAACGCAATCGCAGTTTGAATTATACCTAATCTATGTATTAATTATAAAAGTTAAAGTTTATTCAAATTTTTTAATATAATCAAGCACATTTTGCAGGGGAAGAAAGCGAAGTTTGAGTTAGACTGAATATTAATTATTAACTTCAAAATATAGTTAAAAAATTAAATATAGTTAAGGTAGGTCTTCGTTTAGGAGGAACTTAATAAAGCTTATCTGCTTTTTAAAAGTAAGAATATCTTATACTAATCCCTAAATCTCAAAAGGACTTTCCTCTATAAAACTAGAAGTATAGAGGGGAGTCTTTATTTTTGATTATGTATTATCACTAATAATATGATTTTGTCTATAGTTTAATTATAGTACATATATTTAATTTTAGCTTTATATAGAAAATAAAAACTCTTCTGAATTAATTTGCGTATATCTGTGGCAAAAAATATCTTTAATTTGATTCTTAATTATCAATTATAAATTATAAAAAGTGAGGTAATAAAATGAGAGAGATAAAAGCTGAGGAGATTAGTAGAGTAGTAGCAAAGCTTTGTATTGATGCTAACTATAACTTAGGGGAGGATATTACTGATGAATACCAAGCAGCCTGTGAAAGAGAAGATTCTGAAGTTGCTAAGGAGATTTTAAAGCAGTTAAGCAAGAATGCTGAAATTGCCAAAGAAGATCAAGTGCCAATCTGCCAGGATACAGGGATGGCAGTTATCTTCTTAGAATTAGGACAAGATCTGAGAGTTGTCGAAGGTGATCTATATCAAGCTATTAACGAAGGGGTAAGTCAAGGTTATAAAGAAGGATATTTGCGAAAGTCTATAGTCGATGATCCTTTAATTGAGCGAAAGAATACAGAAGATAATACACCAGCAGTAATCCATACCGAAATTGTGTCTGGAGATAAATTAAAGATAACAGTAGCACCAAAAGGCTTTGGTAGTGAGAACATGAGTCAGTTAAAGATGTTGAGACCTACTGATGGAATAGAGGGGCTTAAGGATTTTGTTTTAGAAGTGGTAAGAGAGGCTGGACCAAACCCTTGTCCACCAATTATAGTAGGAGTAGGAATTGGAGGAACAGTAGAGAAGGCGGCTCTGTTGGCTAAGAAATCTTTATTAAGACCGGTGGGGATTCATAATGATGATCAGAAGTTTAAAATTTTAGAACAGCAGCTATTAGAAGAGGTGAATCAATTAGATATTGGACCTCAAGGTTTAGGAGGAATTACTACAGCTTTAGCAGTAAATATTGAAACTTATCCTACCCATATTGCTGGATTACCAGTAGTTGTTAATATTAATTGTCATGTGGCAAGGCATAAGGAAGTAATTTTGTAGAAAGTGTGAGTTGGAGGGATCAGTTTACAGTGTATAGCTAGAAGATTTAAGTCTTAAAGCACTTAAGTTATGGAGATTTTTAAATTAACTTTAGCGAAGCATGAATGGGGAAGTCTTTTTCCCTTTGAATACTGTAGATTGTCAACTATACACTGTATTAATAAAGGGAGGATTATATATAATGGGAGAAGTTAACTTGATAACACCAATTACTGAAGAGAAAGTCAGAAGTTTAGAAGCAGGTGATAAAGTTTTACTATCGGGGACAGTTTATACAGCGCGTGATGCAGCTCATAAGAGGATGGTTGAAGCTTTAGATAGAGGAGAAGAGCCTCCTTTTGAGATAGAAGGAAATGCTATCTACTATGTAGGACCATGTCCAGCTAAACCAGGTCAAGTAATAGGGTCTGCTGGTCCAACTACTAGCTATCGAATGGATCCTTTTGCTCCTCGGTTAATTAAAGAAGGCTTAAGAATTATGATTGGTAAAGGAGAGCGAAATGCTGAAGTTATTGATACTATGAAAATAAAAGGAGCAGTTTATTTAGGAGCAATCGGTGGGGCAGCAGCTCTAATTAGTAAATGTATTAAAGAAGCAAAGATTATTGCCTATGATGATTTAGGAACAGAAGCTGTAAGAAAATTAGTAGTAGAGAAATTACCGTTGATTTGTGTAATAGATAGCAAAGGGAATAATTTGTATAAAAGAGACTAAAACTTCAATAAATTTAGATATTTCATTATAAAGATATGAAAGTTTTACTAAGCATAAATTTAATTTCACAGGATAATTATTATAATTATAGAAAGAATAAAAAATAGTAAGTATTAAATTTAACCAATACATAGAGTAGAATTCAAAATTTAAAGGAGTGATAATTATGTCTAGAGTTGATGGTAGAGAAAAAAATGATCAATTAAGAGAGATTAAGATAACTAGAAATTTTACTAAATATGCGGAAGGTTCTGTGCTAATTGAAGCCGGAGATACAAAGGTGATTTGTAATGCTACAGTAGAGGATAGTGTTCCTTATTTTCTAAGAGGAAAAGGAAAAGGGTGGTTAACTGCTGAGTATTCAATGTTGCCTAGGGCTACTCAAGATAGAAATATTAGAGAAGCGGCTAAAGGGAAATTGAGTGGTAGAACTCAAGAAATTAAAAGATTAATTGGAAGAGCCTTACGTTCTGTTATTGATCTTCATAAACTAGGTGAGAGGACAATTTGGATTGACTGTGATGTTATTCAAGCTGATGGAGGAACAAGAACTGCTTCTATCACTGGAGCTTTTGTAGCATTAATTGATGCTTTATCTTATATGATAGAAAAAGATATGATAAAAAAATTGCCAGTAAATGATTTTGTAGCAGCAGTAAGTGTGGGGATTGTAAAAGATGAGCTATTGTTAGATTTATGTTATGGTGAAGACTCTAATGCTCATGTGGACATGAATTTGGTTATGACTGGGAAGGGAGAAATAATTGAGATTCAAGGAACAGGAGAGGAAAACCCTTTCTCTAAAAGTAATATGTTTAAGTTAGTAGATTTAGCTGAAAAAGGAGTAAAAGAGTTAATAGAATGCCAAAAGAAAGCTTTAGGAGAAAAAGTAGAGTTGTTTAAGGAGGTTTAGTCTATAGACATGAAATTATTTTTAGCAACAGGTAATCAACATAAGATAGATGAAATGAAGAAGATTTTAGCTAATACTAAGATAGAGATTATTTCTAAAAATGATATTGATAGCTTGCCAGAAGTAATAGAAGATCAAGATACTTTTATAGGTAATGCTTTAAAGAAGGCTAGAGAAATATCTAATTATACAGGATTTCCCACTATATCTGATGATTCAGGACTCGTTGTTGAATCTTTAGATGGCAGCCCAGGTGTTTATTCAGCTAGATTTGCTGGAGTAGATGCAAGTGATAAAGATAACAATAAAAAATTATTAAAATTATTAAAAAATACCCCTAAAGAAGAACGGGGGGCATATTTTTCCTGTGCAATGGCCTTTGTATCGCCAGAAGGGGAAGAATATACAGTAACTGGTAGATGTGATGGGATAATTGATATTGAAGAAAAAGGGAGTGGAGGATTTGGTTATGATCCTTTATTTGTTCCAACTGGATATCAACAAAGCTTTGCTGAATTAGGGGATGAAATTAAGAATAGGATTAGCCATAGAGCAAAAGCACTAAAGAAGATGAAGGATTATTTATTAAATAATAAGAACTAGATTCTAAGCTATTGAATACACTAGTTGATTATTAATGAATTATTAGTTGGTGGTGAAATAATGAAGTTAGCAATATTTAGTGACTCTCATGGGTATGGTGATAGAATTAAGCAAGTTGTAGAAAGTTTATCAGATATAGATTACATATTATATGCAGGAGATGTTTTAAAAGATTTAGACGCTATTAATGTTCCTAAAGGTGTCGAGTTAGTAGCGGTAAAAGGTAATTGTGATTATAGAACTGAGTATCCTGAAGATAGAGTTATAAATATAGATGAAAGTAAAGTATTTTTAACTCATGGGCATAAGTATAATATTAAGCGGGGGTTAGATAGGTTATATTATAAGGCTAGAGAATTAGATAGTAATATAGTAATTTTTGGTCATACTCACTGTAGATGTGCTATAGAGGAAGATGGTATTTTGTTTTTTAATCCAGGTAGTATATCTATGCCAAGAGATGGTAAAAAGGCCTCCTATGGGTTGGTGGAAATTAACAATAGTATAATAAAATATAAACACATTGATTTTGCTTGATTTAAAGAGAATAATAGGGATAAAAGGAGAAAATATGAGGTGAAAAAGCTTAAGCGCTCTTAATTATCTTTTTTCCTTTTTGACCTTGTCTCTTTTTTTAGTTATACTATTAACTGTTGTGAGCGAAAAATAACGGAGCATGGCGCAGTTTGGTAGCGCACCTGGTTTGGGACCAGGGGGTCGCAGGTTCAAATCCTGCTGCTCCGACCAAAAGTTCAATTGACAATTTAGAATTGACAATTAAGAATCAAAGACTTCAAGAATTACAAGACCTTAAAGATTTTAATTGTACATTGTACATTATAAATTGTAAATTAAATAATGTGCGGGAGTAGCTCAGTTGGCTAGAGCACCAGCCTTCCAAGCTGGGTGTCGCCGGTTCGAGTCCGGTTTCCCGCTCCAATAAAATTCAATTGATAATTTCCAATTAAAGCCAAGTTCTTAAATCTTTTAATTGTACATTATAAATTATTAATTGTAAATTGATTTATTGTGTGCCTGTAGCTCAGCTGGACAGAGCAACGGCCTTCTAAGCCGTGGGTCGGAGGTTCGAATCCTCCCAGGCATGCCATTTTTATCTTGTAGGTATATAAATTCAAAAAATGGAAAAGATACCTTTTGAGAGATAATAAACTTCTCAAATTAAATCAGACTGCTTTTTAGCAGTATATTTTTTTATTTCTAAAAATATATTAAGTGTAACACTTTGCTTAACTATTATAATATAATAGATATATATAGAATATGGTGGATATAGCTCAGCTGGTTAGAGCGCAGGATTGTGGCTCCTGAGGCCGTGGGTTCAAATCCCATTATCCACCCCAAATTATAATTATAATTGATATTTGAGAGGTCACAATAATTTAAACTATTAACTAATATTTTATATATGCGCCCGTAGCTCAGCTGGATAGAGTAACTGACTACGAATCAGGAGGTCGGAGGTTCGAATCCTCCCGGGCGCGCCATCATTTTATAAGTAATTAATAGAATATTACATAAAAGTTAATTATTAAACCTCGGAGCGATTAGTTGTTAGTCGTGTCTCGAGGTATTGTTTTTATTAATAAGGTCTCTTTAAATCTTTATAAAAACATAAAGGAAATACCATAATTATGTAGAAGTAAATAATAAATGAAATAAAAATTATATAATTACGTATAATGATATAAGGAGGATATATAAATGAAGGTAAGTAAAGAAAGAATTGAAGAAAATAAGGTGGTATTAAATATTGAAGTAAGTGAAGAAAAGGTGGCATCTTCTTTAGATAAAGCTTATAAAAAAGTTGTAAAAGATGTTAATATTCCTGGTTTTAGAAAAGGGAAAGTTCCAAAAAGTATTTTGATTAAAAAATATGGAGAAGAAGTACTACATAAGGATGCATTAGATATTTTAATTCCTGAAGCATATTATGAAGCAGTACAGGAAACTGGTATTGAACCAATTTCTCAGCCTGATATTACAGATGTATTTATTGAATCAGGGAGTCCTGCTACATTTACAGCTGAGGTAGAAGTTAAACCAGAAGTTAAATTAGGAGAATATACTGATCTTGATATTGAAAAAGAAGAATTAGAGATATCTGATGAAGATATTGAAAAAGAATTAGAACATAAAAGAGGACATCATGCTCAGTTAGTTGCAGTTGATAGGGAAGAGGTTGAAGAAGGAGATTATACGATTATAGATTTTGAAGGTTTTGTGGACGGTGAACCTTTTGATGGTGGTGCAGGAGAAGATTATAATTTAGAGATTGGTTCTGGCCAGTTTATTCCTGGGTTTGAAGAACAATTAGTAGGAGTTAAAGTTGGAGAAGAAGTAGAAGTTAATGTTACTTTCCCAGAGGAATATCATGCTGATAATTTAGCTGGTCAAGATGCAATTTTTAAAGTAACTGTTAAAGAAATTAAAGCTAAAGAATTGCCTGAATTAGATGATGAATTTGCTAAAGATTTAGAATTTGATTCTTTAGATGATTTAAAAGCTGACATTAAGGAAAAAATAGCAGCTAGAGAAGAAGAAAGAATTAACAGAGAATATGAAAATAAATTAGTTGATGCAATAGCTGAAAATGCTGAAGTTAATGTTCCAGAGACTATGGTTGAAAATGAGATTGATAACATGTTACAAGGATTCAGAATGCAAATTAGTCAGCAAGGATTTGATTTTGATCAATATTTAGAAATGACTGGAATGAATGAAGAAGATATTAGAGCTGATTATAAGGATTCTGCAGCAAATAGAGCTAAAGCTAATTTAGTATTAGAAGCAATTGCTGAAGAAGAAGGTATTGAGGTTAGTGATGAAGATATAGATGAGAAATTAGAAGAAATTGCTGAACGACAAGGACAAGATAAAGATCAATTAAAAGCATTCTTACAAATGCAAGGTCAATTATCTTCTTTAAAGAATAGTTTAGAAATGGAAAAGACAATTGATTTTTTAGTAGAAAATAATTAATTTATTAGGTTTAAAGGTGCTTTGATCTGGGTATAGATAAAAGGAGGAGGGATAATCTATGAATTTGGTACCTATGGTAGTAGAACAGACTAATCGAGGAGAAAGATCCTATGATATTTATTCTCGATTATTAAAGGATAGAATCATCTTTCTTGGAAGTGCAATTGATGATAAAGTAGCTAACTCTGTTATTGCTCAGTTGTTATTCTTAGAAGCAGAAGATCCTGATAAGGATATATACATATATATCAATAGTCCAGGAGGATCAGTAACTTCAGCTTTAGCCATGTATGATACAATCCAATATATTAAACCTGATGTTTCTACAATATGTATGGGGCTTGCTGCTAGTGCAGGTGCGTTACTATTAGCAAGTGGTGCAAGTGGTAAGAGATATGCTTTGCCTTATTCTAGAATTATGATCCACCAGCCAATGGGTGGTGCTCAAGGTCAAGCTACAGATATTGAAATCCAAGCTAAAGAAATCTTAGAATTAAGGGATATTATAAACAATATTTTAGCAGAACATACAGGGCAGCCAATTGAAAAAATTGAGAAGGATGTAGATAGAGATTACTTTATGTCAGCGAAAAAAGCTCAAGAATATGGTCTTATAGATGAAGTTATCACTCGCCAAGATGAAATTGAAGGTTAACTAATGAAGGGGTGATATAATGTTTAAATTTGGGGACGAGAAAGGACAATTAAAGTGTTCTTTTTGTGGTAAAGTCCAAGATCAAGTTAAGAAACTTGTGGCTGGACCTGGTGTTTATATTTGTGATGAATGTATTGAACTGTGTAATGAGATTATTGAAGAAGAGTTGAATGAAGAAATAGAACTGAATTTAGAAAGTGTTCCTAAGCCTAAAGAAATAAAAAGTATCTTAGATGAATATGTTATCGGACAAGAAAGTGCTAAGAAAACTTTGTCTGTAGCTGTATACAATCACTATAAAAGAGTTAATTCTGGAATGAAAGTAGATGATGTAGAGTTAGAAAAGAGTAATATCTGCTTAGTTGGACCTACTGGTTCCGGTAAAACTCTCTTAGCAAGAACTTTAGCGCGGATATTAGATGTTCCTTTTGCTATAGCAGATGCAACTTCTCTAACTGAAGCAGGATATGTAGGAGAAGATGTAGAGAATATTCTATTAAAATTAATTCAAGCTGCTGATTATGATATAGAAAAAGCTGAAAAAGGGATTATCTATATTGATGAGATAGATAAAGTAGCTAGGAAATCAGAGAATCCGTCTATTACACGCGATGTATCAGGCGAAGGGGTACAACAAGCACTATTGAAGATTCTAGAGGGAACTGAAGCTAGCGTTCCCCCTCAAGGTGGAAGAAAGCATCCTCACCAAGAATTTATCCAAATAGATACATCTAATATATTATTTATATGTGGAGGAGCTTTTGCAGGAATAGATAAGCTTATTAAATCTAGATTAAATAATAAAGTTCTTGGATTTGGTGCAGATATTCAAAGTAAGAAAGAGGAGAATATAGGTGATATATTAAAGCATATTAGATCACAAGATCTATTAAAGTATGGATTAATTCCTGAATTTGTAGGAAGAATTCCAGTTACAGTCACTTTAGAAGAACTTGATGAAGATGCTTTAGTGAAGATTTTAACTGAACCTCGAAATTCTCTAATTAAACAATATGTTAAGTTTTTTGAGTTAGATAATGTAGAATTGGAATTTAGTGATGAAGCATTGGTTGCTATTGCTAAAAAGACTTTAAAGCAAGAAACAGGAGCAAGAGGATTAAGGTCTATAGTAGAAGGTGCTATATTAGATATAATGTATGATATTCCATCGCGCAGTGATATTGCTAGATGTATCATTAATAAAGATGTGATTGAAAATCAAGCAAATCCTGAGTTGATTAAGCTTGATGAAACTAAGGAAGAAACTGCTTAAATATTTAAGCAGTTTCTTTTCTGTTTAAGGATAATATCTCTACTGAAGGTTATAATAAAGTATAATTAATTGAATCTTTCAGGAGGGATTTAATGAATCTTGCTATTAATGTATTTAGCTTAATTCAATTATTTTTTGCAATTGTAATTGGGATTTATTTTTGGAATATGCTACAAAAACAAAGAAACAGTAAGGTTGCTATTAATAGAGAATCGAAGAAAGAGATGGAAAAACTATACAAAATGAGAAGTAGATCATTAACAGAGCCTTTATCTGAAAAAGTCAGACCAAGTAATTTTTCTGAGGTAGTTGGACAAGAAGATGGTTTAGACTCACTTAGGGCAGCTTTATGTGGGCCTAATCCACAACATGTTATTATCTATGGTCCTCCAGGTGTTGGTAAGACTGCTGCAGCTCGTCTGGTATTAGAAGAAGCTAAAAAGAATATAGATTCTCCTTTTGATCGTGAATCAAAATTTGTAGAGATGGATGCTACTACAGCTCGTTTTGATGAAAGGGGTATTGCTGATCCTTTAATTGGTTCTGTTCATGACCCTATATATCAAGGAGCAGGGGCTATGGGTACAGCTGGGATACCTCAGCCCAAACCTGGAGCAGTAACAAAAGCTCATGGGGGGATCTTATTTATAGATGAGATTGGAGAATTACACCATATACAGATGAACAAATTACTTAAGGTTCTTGAGGATAGAAAGGTATTTTTAGAAAGCTCTTATTATCATGAAGAGGATAAAAATATTCCCCGACATATTCATGAAATATTTCAAAATGGACTGCCAGCCGATTTTCGATTGATAGGAGCTACAACTAAAAGTCCACAACATATTCCACCAGCAATTCGTTCTAGATGTTTAGAGATCTTCTTTAATCCATTAACGCCTAAAAATATTGAAAAGATTGTACATAATGCAATTAAGAAGATAGAATTTGAAGTAGAAGATCAAGTTGTTGAAATTATAAAGAAATATGCTTTAAATGGTCGCCAAGCTGTAAATATGATACAGACAGCTGCTGGTATAGCTAGAACTTATAAAAGTCCAATAATTAAGGTGAAAGATATTGAAAGAGTAATTATGAATAGTCGATACAACCCTAGACCAACTGATAGGATTCCTCAATCACCTCAAATTGGAGTGGTAAATGGTTTGGCTGTTATTGGTGCTAATATGGGAACGGTAAATCAGTTAGAAGTATCTGTTACTAAGCTTCAAACAGGTGAAGGAGAATTGAATATTACAGGAATAGCGGAAGAAGAAGAGCAAGGCACTGAATACAGGAAAATCAGAAGGAAAAGTATGGTAAAGGGATCGGCAGAAAATGTAATCACAGTTATAGGTAAAATAGTTGATATGGATTTGCGTGATTATTATATCCATATAGATTTTACTAGTGATGCAGTTGTTGATGGACCATCAGCAGGGGTTACTATGGCTGTAGCATTATATTCTGCATTAACTGGGAAGGCTGTAGATAACAAAGTTGCAATGACAGGAAAGATATCAATTAATGGAGCAATTAGACCTATTGGTGGAGTAATACCTAAAGTAAGGGCAGCTATCAGGGCAGGTGCTAAGAAGGTTTTAATTCCTGAAGGTAATTGGCAGCAGATATTTGATGGGGAAGAATTTGATGATATTAAGATTATTAAGATAAATACTTTAGATGATGCTTTAAAACAATCGATAGTAATAGGTGAAATAGACAAGGATGAAGATTTGGAGTTTGAGTTAAATTCTAATCTTATTTCTGCTCCTCTACTTAATTAGATAATTTAAATTAATGCTAAATTAATAAGTTATCACTCAAGAGAAGGAGATTACTATTAATTAATAGAATAATGATAGGTGATATAGTGTATAAATGGAGGTGTAGTCATGGCTGAAAATGTGAATGATGAAAAGAAGATGAAAAATAGTATACCATTACTAGCATTAAGAGGGCTAGTAGTATTTCCTAATATGATAATTCCCTTATTAGTAGGAAGAGATAAATCTTTAGAAGCTTTAGAAAATGCTATGGTAGATAATAAAAAGATATTATTATCTGCACAGCATGATGAAGTTGTTGAGGAAACAACTCAAGATGATATTTATGATATAGGTACTATTGCAGAAGTAAAGCAATTAATGAGGTTGCCAGATGGTACTGTGAAGATATTAGTAGAAGGTTTAAGTAGAGCTAGAATCACTGAATACATACAAGAAGATCCTTATTATGAGGTTGAATTTGAAGAGATAGAAATGGATGAAGAAATTAATACTGAAATAGAAGCTCTTATGAGAAGTGTAAGTGGAAGTTTTGAAGAGTATATTAAGTTAAATAAAGGAATTCCACCAGAAGCAATGATGACCATAGCTAATATTGATGATCCAGATAGATTGGTAGATATTATTGTTTCACATATGTCCTTGAAGACAAGTCAACAGCAAGATATTTTATCTTCTATCTTATATGAAGAAAGGTTAAGGAAATTATATAAGATATTAGATAAAGAGATAGAGATTTTAAGAGTTAAAAATAAGATTAATGATGAAGTGAAGAAGCAAGTAGAAAAAAGGCAAAAAGAGTATTACTTAAAAGAACAAATGAAGGCAATAAAGAAAGAGCTAGGCGAAGATAATAGTTTTTCTGAGGAAATAGAAGATTATAACCAGAAAGTTGAAGAAACTGATCTACCCAAAGAAGTTGAAGAAAAAGTATTAGATGAACTAGATAAGCTAAAGAAGATGCCTAGAAATTCTAATGAAGCTGTGGTAGTTAGAAATTATTTGGATTGCATCTTTGATTTACCATGGAATAAATACAGTGAAGATAAATTAGTAATTGATGAAGTGGAAGAAAAGTTAGAAGAGAATCATTATGGATTAGATGATGTTAAAGAAAGAATATTAGAATATTTGTCAGTTAGAAAATTAAGCGATAATTTAAAAAGTCCAATCCTATGTTTAGTAGGTCCTCCTGGGGTCGGAAAAACCTCATTGGGTAAATCTATTGCTAATGCTATAGATAGAGAATTTGTTAGACTATCTTTAGGAGGGGTTAGAGATGAAGCTGAAATTAGGGGGCATCGCCGTACATATATAGGTGCTAGACCTGGTAGAATAATAAATGCTATGCGTGATGCAGGTACTATGAATCCTATATTTTTATTAGATGAAATTGATAAGATTACTAGTGATTTCAGAGGAGATCCTGCTGCAGCTTTATTAGAAGTGTTAGATCCAGAACAAAATGATGATTTTACTGATCATTTTTTAGAGTTACCTTTTGATTTATCAGATGTAATGTTTATCACAACTGCAAATTCAGTTTCTGATATACCTAGACCACTATTAGATAGAATGGAGCTAATAACTATTTCTGGATATACAGAGGCAGAAAAGATAGAAATAGCTAAAGCCCATTTGCTGCCACAGCAATTAGATAATCATGGGCTAGAAATAGATAAATTTAATTTGTCGGATAATGCTTTACGCAAGACAATTAGAAATTATACTCGAGAAGCAGGAGTTAGAAATTTAGAAAGAACTCTAGCATCTATTTGTAGAAAAGTGGCTAAAGAGGTTGTAGAGGGCAAAGAAACTGGAACTAGAATAGATACTAGAAACTTGAAAAAATATTTAGGAATAGCTAAATATGAATATGGTAAAGTAGAGAACGAAAATAGAATCGGAGTAGTAACTGGTCTAGCCTGGACTCAATTAGGTGGAGATATATTAGATATAGAAGTATCTATAATCCCAGGTGATGGTAAGTTGATTTTAACTGGTAAATTAGGAGATGTAATGAAAGAATCCGCTCGAATAGCTTTAAGTTATACACGGACTAAGGAAGAAGAATTTGATTTCCCTGAAAAATTCTATAAGAAATATGATATTCATGTTCATGTACCTGAAGGAGCTATACCTAAAGATGGCCCTTCTGCAGGAATTACTTTAGCAACAGCTTTAATTTCTGCATTATCTAATACCCCTGTAAGTGGTGAAGTAGCTATGACTGGAGAGGTAACTTTGCGAGGAAGAGTACTACCAGTAGGTGGAATCAAGAGCAAAGTATTAGCTGCTCATAGAGCAGGTATTAAGAAGGTTATATTATGTAAGAAGAATAAGAAATCTTTAGAGGAAGTTCCTGATAATATTAAACGGGATTTAGATTTTGTATTAGTTGAAAATATGGATCAAGTACTAGTTGAAGCAATGGTTAAGGATGGTGAAGAAGTTGAAGATAAATAATCCAGAGTATATATCAAGTGCAGTAAATGCTAAAGACTATCCGTTTCATTATCTACCTGAGATTGCTTTAGCGGGAAGATCTAATGTTGGAAAATCTTCTTTGATTAATAAGGTGGTAAACAGAAAGAAGATGGCTTTTACAAGTTCTAAACCTGGTAAGACACAAACTATTAATTTTTATCAAATAGATAATTACTTCTATTTTGTAGATTTACCTGGTTATGGTTTTGCTAAAGTATCAAAGGCTGAGAAAGAAGAATGGGGAAGGATGATTGAAGGTTATTTATTAAACCGTTCTAACTTAGAAGCTATATTACTTGTAATTGATGCAAGGCACAAACCTACTAAAGATGATATTCAGATGTTTAATTGGATAGTACAGATGAATATGCCTGCATTAGTTGTAGCTACAAAAATAGATAAGATTAAAAAAAGTCAGAGAAAAAAGCAAGAAAAATTAATTAAGAATACTTTAGGAATAAATCAATTTACACCTTTTACTTTCTTTTCTGCTGAGACAGGTGAAGGTAAGAATGAAGTATTTAAGTTTATTGGTCGATTTGTAGATTAAATTATTATTTTATTTTTGAATAAATAGAATATTGAAGTTATATTTATCAGTTTAAATCATAATTTTACCTTAGTAATATAACTCGCTTACTTTCCAAAAAGACTAAAAGACAAAAAATATTTCAAAGATTGAAATATTTTAAATCTAAGTTGACAATAGATTGAATTGATTATATTATAGTATATAACAATTAGATAGGATAAAAGCTTTGAAGGAGAGGAGTAGGTTAATCCCTCCCTATAAGAGATGAGTACTCATAGTCTGAAAGGTACTCTTTGGGATATTAATTGAAGTAGCTCTGGAGCTGTTTAGCTGAAGTTAAAAGTAGGCTATTCCGGTCTTCTACCGTTATTAGAATTTAGAGAGAATCTATAAACTAGTAATTAGTAGCTAATAGCTAGAGGCTATAAGCTAACAACTATAGATTAACTAAGGTGGTACCACGGAAGACCCTTCTTTCGTCCTTAATCAAGGATGAGAGAGGGGCTTTTTTAATTTATAATTTATAATTAATAATTAAAATCATTTTAAAAGTAATTTTTTAATTATTTAAGTTTTTTAAGAACTTGATTTTCTAATTGTAAATTATTCATTATTACTTATTAATTATAAAATAGGGAGTGAATAGATATGATTGAAGAGAAGAAGAATTTATCAACAACCTATGATCCAAGTCAAGTAGAGGAGAAGTGGTATGATTATTGGATAGAAAATAACCATTTTCATGCTAATCCTAATGAGGAAAAGGAATCATTTACTATTATGATGCCACCTCCAAATGTAACGGGGCAGTTACATATTGGTCATGCTTTGACTATGACTTTCCAAGATATATTGACACGTTGGAAGAGAATGCAAGGTTATGAAGCATTATGGTTACCAGGAACAGACCATGCTAGTATTGCTACTGAGGTTAAAGTAGTTAATAAGATGCGTGAAGAAGAAGGGGTAGGTAAAGAAGAGGTTGGAAGAGAAGGATTTTTAGAGAGAGCATGGAAGTGGAAAGAAGAGTATGGTGGAAGAATTACCAAGCAGCTTAGAAAATTAGGAGTTTCCTGTGATTGGGACAGAGAGAGATTTACTATGGATGAAGGTTGTAATGAAGCGGTTAAAGAAGCCTTTGTTCAACTATATGAGAAAGGGTTAATCTATCAAGGAGACTATATTGTAAACTGGTGTCCTGAATGTATGACTACTTTATCTGATGTTGAGGTAGAGCATGAGGATAAGCCAGGAAAGTTATACCATATTAGATATAATATCAAAGATAGTGATAATTATATTGTAGTAGCTACTACTCGTCCAGAAACATTACTTGGAGATAGTGGAGTAGCAGTAAATCCTGATGATGAACGTTATGAAGATATAATTGGTAAGAAGGTTATAGTACCAGTTGTTAATCGAGAGATTGAGATAGTAGCAGATGATTATGTAGATTCTGAGTTTGGAACTGGATTAGTTAAAGTAACGCCTGCTCATGACCCTAATGACTTTGAGATTGGAGAGCGCCATGATTTGGAGATTATCAAAGTGATTGGTGATGATGCAATTATGACTAAAGAAGCTGGTAAATATGAAGGCTTAGACCGTTATGAATGTCGCCAACAATTGATTAATGATTTAAAATCAGCTGGATTACTTGAAAAGATAGAAGAACATGATCATTCTGTAGGCCAATGTTACCGTTGTGATACAACTATCGAGCCTTTAGTATCTAAACAATGGTTTGTTGCTATGGAAGAGTTAGCAAAGCCTGCTATTGAAGCAGTTAGAAATAAGGATATAAACTTTGTACCAGAAAGATTTTCTAAGGTTTACTTCAATTGGATGGAGAATATTAGAGATTGGTGTATCTCTCGTCAATTATGGTGGGGACACCAGATTCCAGTATGGTATTGCCAAGATTGTGATGAAGTAATTGTAAGGACAGAAGAGCCAACAGAATGTCCAAAGTGTAGCAGTACTAATTTAAAGCAAGATGAAGATGTACTTGATACTTGGTTTAGCTCTGGATTATGGCCATTCTCTACTTTAGGTTGGCCTGAAGAGACTGAAGAGTTGAAATATTTCTATCCTACAGATGTATTAGTAACTGGTAGAGATATAATTTTCTTTTGGGTAGCTAGAATGATCTTTATGGCATTAGAATGTAAAGGTGAGATACCATTTAAAGATATCTATATTCATGGACTTGTTAGAGATGCAGAAGGTCGCAAGATGAGTAAGTCTTTAGGTAATGGTATAGACCCAATCGAGGTAATTGATCAGTTTGGTACAGATACATTACGCTTTACTTTAATTACTGGAAATACTCCAGGTAATGATATTCGTTATCGTGAAGAACGAGTAGAAGCAAGCCGTAACTTTGCTAATAAATTATGGAATGCTTCCCGGTTTGTATTGATGAATTTAGAAGATTTTGATTTAGAAGATGTAGATTATTCTACTTTAGAATATACTCTAGCTGATCAATGGATTATCAGTAGATTGAATAAGAAGATTAATCAAGTGACTAAATTATTAGAGGAGTATCAATTTGGTCAAGTATCTCAAGAACTATATGATTTTGTTTGGAGAGAGTTCTGTGATTGGTATATTGAATTAGTAAAGCCTAGATTATATCAAAAGGATAATCAAATAGCCCGTCAGACTGCTCAATATGTAACATGGTTTGTTTTAGATAATATTTTAAGATTATTGCATCCATTTATGCCATTTATCACAGAAGAGATCTGGCAATATCTAAGTGCTGAAGAAGAAGAAAGCCTAATGATCTCTTATTGGCCTGAAGTAGACAACTTATCTGTAAATCATAAAGCAGAAGCTAAGATGGAAGTTATAATGGAACTAATTCGTAGCATCAGAAATATTAGAAATGAGATGAAGGTTAATCCAGGGAAGAAGATTACAGCTATCTTAACTTCAGAGTCAGATGAAAAGTTAGTAATTGCAACAGAAGGAAAAGATTATATATCTGATTTAGCCAATGTGGATGATTTGACTATTATTAGGGAATTAGAAGATAGACCTGAGCAAGCTTCTACAGCAATTACAAATGAAGTTGAGATTATATTACCACTTGCAGGAATGGTAGATATCAACAAAGAGATTATTAGACTAGAAGAAGAGATTGAAAAGATGGAATCAGAGATTAAGCGAGCAGTAGGTAAGTTATCTAATAAGGGATTTGTAGATAATGCTCCAGACCATCTTGTAGAAGAAGAGAAAAGAAAGAAAGATGAATATACTGCTAAGAAGGAACAACTTGAGGAACGTTTAAATAGTCTTAAAAGTATAAATTAAAAAATAATGCAAGTAAAGGCAACCTATTAAGGTTGTCTTTTTTGTTAAATTTGTCAATTGAAGCAGGAGATAAAATAAAATAATAGTATTCTATATAGTAGGAGATTTATTTTCTATTAATACTAAATTATGTAATTAAAATTATATTTATCTATTTGAGGAGGCAGTACTCATGATAGAGGCAATAAAATTATTTTCTACTATTGAATTAGATGAGAATACTAAGATTAAATTAGAAGATAAGTTTAAAGAGAATATAGTACAAATCATAGATGATCAGTTTTTAATAAATAGATTGGTTATAACAGGTTTAATAATATTTATTTTGAAAGAAGAAAAAATTAAAAGGAATCTGCTAGAGTTCTTTACTACAAATTTAAATTTAGAGTTCAATAGTTTAGATGAATTGTTAGAAGTTAAATATATTACCCTTTTACTGTTTAGAGAAGTTTTACTAAGGCAGAAACTGGAGTATGATTTGATTTTAATATTGATTAATAGATTAGAAGATATTTCTGAAGAAGATAAGGATTTGATTACATATAAACAAGTAGTAAATTTTCTTTATGAGTTAAAAGATAAGATTGATTCTAAATTTTATACTATAAATATTAATTCTACTTCACTCTCTGATTTTGAAAGGATAATTTTAGTTGCTATTAACTTATTAGAATATAAGAAAAACATAAAAAAAATTGATGATCTAATGTGGTTAAAAGCTACTTTGGACAAGCTGGGAACAGATCCAGAAGAGTATATTACTGTAGAATCTTTTTATAGATATCTAATTAATAATTTAGAAATATTAAATTTATTATATAGATATATTTCTAAAGATAAATTAAATAAATTAGAAAGCTTTGAAGCTCCTCTTGTTATTGGCTTGTCAATAATTAAATTTTCTGCATTAGATGATAAAGAGCAACAATTGGCCTATATTAATAAATTTTTAATAAAAAAATCTTTTTTTAGTATTAAGAAAAATTTAACATATATCGATTTAACTATTCGTTTAATCTTAGATTTATCATTAGTATGGAAAGTTGTTGATGAGAAGAAGATTATTAAATTTGATCGAGACAGTGCTAGGAAAGGTTTTGAAGAAAATACACTAAAAGAAAAATCTAATAATTACAGTAGTTTAGTTTTAGAAGATGAAAAAAGGCAGAATGGAAAACGTTTATTAACTGCTTTAAAAAAGAATGATTTAGAAATTGTCAATAAATTATTAAATAGAAGAATAGATGTTAATTATAGTGATAATCGCCATAGGACTTCTTTAATGTATGCAATTAAATTTGAAAGAGAAGAAATAGTGAAGAAAATATTGAATTTAGGTGCAGATATTAATGTTTGTGATAACAAAGGTAAAACTCCTTTGGTAGAAGCTATTGCAGCGAATAATAAAAATATAGTCAAAATTTTATTAAAAGCTAATTGTGATACTGATATTAGATACAGAAGCTATACACCATTAGAACTAGCTATGATATGGAATCGAAAGGAGATAATACCACTCTTGAAAAAAGGAAGTTAATAAATATTTTAACGAGTATCTTTACTTTAAAAGTTAAAATCATCAGGTATTTAGGAGGAAATAATAATTTAATATATAATTCTATATATGCAGGATAATACCTTTATTTATAGAATTATAGATAATATGTAAAAATATTATCGGGATATAGATAATAGACCAATTTTTGGTTATTTATATAAGTGATCTTTGAAAGTTAATAAGTTTATAAGTGTATAGATTCACCTAAATTACCAATTCAGTTCTTGTAAATATTATTAAGTAAATAGTAAGAAGGGGTGAATATTTTAAATGAATGATTTATTAGACTTATTTGGGCTTCCTGACTTAGATGAAGTTGAGGAGGAGAATGGAAATGTTGACTCGGGTGATATTGAGGTTTTAGAGGTAAAGGATCTAATTGATTTATTTAATACAAGCTTTTTAGAAGAGATAAATAGTGAAGAGATTAAAAGCGATATAGAAGATAAGATTAATGATATCAAAAATAATCAAAAAATGATTTCTCGTATTGCGCTAAACAGTACTACAATTTTGACTATTAAAGAAGAGAAATTAAAAAACAATAATTTCTTAGAGCTGTTTTGGAAAAAATCTTTATCTTTGGCAGAACAAGATCTGAACTTGAATCTAGCTAGATATGCAGCTTGTCAATTTTTACAATGTATAGAAGATAAAAATATTTTAACTTGGGAGCTTATTTTAGCATTAATAGCTAAGTTAGAGCATATTCAAACTGAAGATAATAATGATATTTACGATAATTTAAAGAAACATTATTATAACTTATTACAAGAGCATGAGAATAATTTTTATAAGTTAGATGAGGATTATGATTCATCATCACCTTTTGCTAAGATAATCTTATTGATTGTTGATTTATTAAAAGAAGGTGAAGATAGTATAACAGTTAATAATTTGATGTTATTAAAGTTAAAATTAGAGGGGCTAAATTTAAATGTAGAAGATCAAATAACTTTAGAAGAATTTTATGGTTATTTAATCGAAACTCCTAGAATGTTACATCTATTATATCAACATTTATCTTCAGAAGACTTAGAAAATTTAGATTTATTTGAAGCACCTATAGTTAAAGGAGTAGAGAAGTTATTTAATTTGGATAATAAAGAAAGAAATATTTATAATTCTTTAGTACAAGAGTTAGAAGAATCAGGAGTCAAATATGAAGAAAGATATATCAAATTAAGGCTGCTAAGAAAGTATTTAATGAACGAAGCTTTTGTTGATATTAATACTGAAGTTGAAATATTTAAGTTTACAGTAGAATTGCTTATTAATTTAAATTTAATTTGGGATTATTCTGTTAATGAAATAATAGAAGAAGATATAGAAAAGATTTCAGATATTGAAGTGTTAAATAAAAGTGAAGAGAATGATGATGGAGATCAAGTTGAAGATGCAATAGATAAAGCGATTTCAAAAGAAAGAATACATAGTGTTAAAGATAATTTAGATAATAAAACAGAGGTAGCAAAGAGTATTAAAGAATCAGATGCAGAAGTAGCAGCTAGCCAATTAAATATGAAAAGCGAAAATATTAATAATGCCTTAAATGAAGCACCTATTCAAAAGGAAGAAGTTAATCAAGTTGACGATATTGAAACGGAAGCTTCTATAACAGAGGATAAAGAAGCTAATAAATTAGATATGATAAGTGAAAGGGTTACTAAGGACGTAAATAAAGTATCTATCAAAGAAGATAAAGGTGAATTAGATAATACTGATAAAAGTATTAGGGATGTTGAAAGATCAAATACAGAAGAACATTCAGAAGTCATAAGTGAAAAAGAGAGTAGTGATTCAATTACAGAATCTACTGAGAATAATCAAGAGGATGAGTTAGAAAGTAATCAAGTTGAAGAAATTACAGAAAAGGATGAAGATAGGAAGTTAGAAGAGAATAAAGTTGATCAGACAAGAGATAGAAGAAAAGGTCAACAGTTAATTTTAAGGATTCGAGAAAATAACTTTAAAGAGGCAATGGACTTATTAGATAATGGAGCAGATGTTAGTGTAAGTGATACTAAGAATCGTACTGCATTAATTTATGCTGCTAAATTTGAAAGTGTTGATTTAGTTGTTGCTTTAATAGAAGCTGGAGCAGATGTTAATGCTAGAGATAATCGTGGTAAGACTGCATTGTTTGAGGCTATTTCTTCTGATAATGTAGAGATAGTTAAGTTATTATTAGATGCAGGAGTAGATCTAAATGTGAAATACAGAGGTCACAATGCTTTAGAGATGGCCGTGATGTGGCAGCGGTTAGAAATTGTGGAATTATTAAAACAGGAGATAGATTTATAAATTAAAAGAGAGGGATTAATCCCTCTCTTTTAATTTATTTATTAATCTTTTTCCAAATTTTTTGCTGTCCTTTGATAATTTAATTCTATTTCTTGCTGGATATTTATCAATATTACCCAAGAAAAAGTTATCATAATATGTAGTATTGATAGCTTTAAAGAATAAATCCATAGTACCACTTACATATTTGAATCTGTCGGATGTTAATTTCTGACCGGCAGTAGAGATAAAGCCTCCAATTTTATTTTCTTTTTTATCAATCATTGAATCATTTAATCGATATTTACTTCCCCAAATAGCTTGGCAGCGATCAATTAATGCTTTTAACTGTGCTGGAAGGCTATTAAAATAAAGGGGAGCAGCAACAATTATTATATCTGATTGATTTAATTTAGTATAAATTTCTGTCATATCATCTTCAAGAATACATCCTTTTTTCTGTTCACAATTATTACAGGCTGAGCAAGGATTAATATTTAGATTATTAATCTTAATATTTGTAAATTGTATATTAGGATTATTCTCTTTTATACCTTCAATTACCTTATTTAAGATTAAAGCATTATTACCATGGTTATTAGGACTACCTAAGATAGTTAAACATCGATAATTCATTTTTAAATCCTCGTTTTAAATTCTTCATATTTGAAGAATGAATAGATTATGAAGAATTCTATTGGAGCTATAATAGAACGGGCTACTATTCTACCTGGTAGCAGCACCAAAAAAGCTTTTCCAATAATCAATTTTAGCCAAAATGTATTCAATAATAATGATATAAGCAATTCTATACTTAGGATAGAGATTAATAGTTTAATAAAAATCTTATTATCTTTGGATCTATAAAATATTAATCCTGGAATTAGTCCAATTAAAGCATAACTTAGAGTAAAACCTGGAAAATATCCACCTTGAGCTCTTAATAACATTCCTAATAAATCACTAGCTATTCCAGTAAGCAGGCCACCAATTGGGCCTGTTAAAATTGCTGAAATTATAATGGGTATATATCCAAAGCTTAATCTAATAGAATTACCAATCATAATTGATAGATATCTAGTTAAAATAATACTAGTAGCAACCATTAAAGAAATAAGCACCAAATTTTTAGTTTTTTTTGATTTTATTTCTTTCTGTTTCTGCAATAAGTTAGAACTATTCATAAGATAAAACCCCTTTCTAATTAGTTGATATCATCCCTACGATACCACACTATAGAGACAAGGGAATAGATATTTCTCTACTTCTCTCTTAAATGTGGCAGTGGATGCAGATTTGTACCGCAGAAAAATCTTTCGTTTAGAAGCAACATCCCATCTTCTAACACTTGACGCACAAATCTTACTCTGCCTGTTTAGGTAATTTTAACATAATTTTTTACAACTAGCAATAAATCTAATCCTTTATAAAAAATTATTAAAAACAGGGTTTGAAGATTTTAAGTAGAATTAATAATTTCGAGGTGATAAAATGAAAGGTATAAAATATTTAGAAAGTTTAAGTAAATTTGGAGTTAAACCAGGATTAGATAGAATAAAGTTATTGCTTAGCTATTTGGACAATCCAGAAGAGAATCTAAATGTTATTCATATTGCAGGTACAAATGGTAAAGGGTCAACTTCTGCAATTTTAACTTCAATTTATAAAGAAGCAGGTTATAAGGTCGGAACTTATACATCTCCCCATATTACTGAATTTAATGAGCGAATCAGAGTTAATAATGAAAATATTAATAATGAAGATTTAGGTTTATTAGTTAAGGAATTAAAGCCTGCTATTAATAAAGTAGCAGATGAATTAGAACATCCTAGTTTCTTTGAAGTGGTAACAGCTTTAGCTTTCTTATATTACTATAAGCAGGATGTCGATATGCTTATCTTAGAAGTGGGCTTAGGAGGTAGATTTGATGCTACTAATGTTGTAGATAGTTTAGTTTCAGTAATTACAAATGTAAGTTTAGATCATACAGATTATTTAGGTGAAACGCTAGAAGAGATTACTTTTGAGAAGGCAGGCATCATTAAAAATCAGCAAAAGGTAATAACAGCTACCAAAAATCAAGCAGTTAATGATCAGTTACTAAAACTATCTAATGAAAAGAATTCAAAATTAATTAATATTAATGATGAGTTTGATTGGATAGAGTATGAAAACAATCCATCTTATCAAAGCTTTGATTTAATAGGCAAAGATAAAAACTATCTTAAATTAAAATTACCTTTATTAGGAGAACACCAAATTATTAATACAGCAACTGCTATTGAGGTTATAGAAGTTTTGAAGCAAAAGTATCCACTTACACAAGAAAATATAAAAAAAGGAATTTCAAAAGTTAGCTGGCCTGGTAGAGTAGAAGTGATAGCTTTAAAACCGATGGTTATTTTAGATGGGGCTCATAATGTTGCTGGAGCTAAAAGTTTAATTAAGGTTTTAGAGAAATTAAATTATAATAATTTAATTATAATATTAAGTATACTAGGGGATAAAGATGTAGATGGGATTGTAAGGGAAATAGTTCCAAAAGCAGATAAGATTATTTTAACTAAAAACAATAACTATCGGGTAATGGAGATTGATCAGTTAAAAAGTAAAGTAGAAAAATATAATAATAATATATTAGTAAAAGGGGAATTGAAATCTGCCCTAGAATACTCTCTAAAAGAGGCTGATTATGAGGATTTAATATTAATAAGTGGTTCTTTATATACTGTATCGGAAGCTAGAGGCTTATTAACTAGAGAATAAGGGTAAGGTTGGAACTTCAACTTTACTCTTATTTTTATTTAGTCTTAGATAAGAAAAAATATATATCTAAAATTAAAGTAAGTAATTATAATGTTTATTTAAATCAGGTCAAGATGTATAAAATTCTTTTTATAGTAAATATTACTAGAATGAGATTGTAAAGATTAAAATATAACTGTAGTATAGTCTGATTAAAGAATGGAACTTAGAATTCTTCTGTATTAATATAGTTAAATTTAATTTTTAATTGAATTATATTAATAAATTATGGGTGAAGTGCATAGTATTTATTAAGTTCTCATAAGAGTACTTACTGTAAATTTAGGCAAGTCAAGAAATTTGAAATAGATGGATTTGCAATATTGAAATCAGCTGATAGTTAATATCCAAAAGAAAAAGTTAGAAGGAAAAAGGAGGAATTATGAAGAGAAATAACAAGAATTTAAAATCAGGAGCTTCTTTAGCGGTAATGTTAGGTTCTATGGCAATTATAGCAAGTATTTTTGGTTATTTTGTCTGTAGTTGGTTCTTAGATTATGTTAGTGCTCCTCAAGAGGGTATAACATCTGTATCTGGGGATCAGATTGTAACAGAGGAAAAAATCAATAGTAATGATAATAAAGTTGTACAGCAAAGTGAGACTATTACTGAAGAGAAAGACGAGTCTAATGATGAAGATAGCCAAGATACTATGGTTAATCAAACTTTAGATCAAGATCTATATGTGGTTCAAGTTGGAGCCTTTGCCAAAGAAAAAAATGCAAAAGGTTTAGTAGAACAATTGCAAAGTAAGGGTTTTACAGCTTATATAACTAGTAAAAATCCTTATCGGGTACAGGTAGGGGCTTTTAGAACTAAAAATGCAGCACAAGAGTTGGGTACAGAACTTAAAAATTATGGTTTCCCAATTTATATTAAACATTAATATTTAAACCCACTAATATATTAGTGGGTTTAAATATTTTTTTGTATTCAAAATAATCTAGACTGATTTTGGCTTATTTACTATAACTGTTAAATCATGTTTAAATGTAGTATTAATAATGTTATAATTATATTAAAAGAAATTTAACTATCTAATATCTTATTTAAGTTATTTATTAGAGGGAGAGAATTTGATTTATAAGGAGGATAAGAAGGTGAAGTTAAAAGAAATCAAAGAAATCTTATCAGCACAAGTTATTATAAAAGGGTCTGAAGAGTTGGAGATATTAAAGGGTTGTGGTGCAGATTTAATGAGTGATGTTTTAGCATTTTCCAAAGAGAAGACCGTTTTATTAACTGGATTGACCAATCCTCAGGTAATTAGGACTGCAGAAATGATCGATCTATCATTAATTATATTTGTAAGAGGTAAACAACCCCCTCAAGAAACTATAGACTTAGCTAAGGAAAAAAATATACCATTAATGACTACTAGCAAGCCATTATATCAGGCTTGTGGTTTGCTATATTCGGCAGGTTTAAGAGCTGAGAAATTATCAAAGTTAGAATAGAAATCAGACAAGCTATGGAGGGATTAATTTGCAAAAAGATAATATCAGGAAGGTTATTTTAGATCATGATATTGAAGCTGGTGATTTTGCTGGAGGTGGAGAAGGTTCTAGCAAGTTAAAGAATATTCTTCACAAGTTAGGTTTACCGGCTAAAATAATTAGAAAGATAGCTATTGCTACTTACGAGTTAGAAATAAATATAATTATTCATACTCATGGTGGGAATTTAAAGGCAGATGTTAGTCCTTCGGAAATTAGAATTATAGCTTCAGATCAGGGACCAGGAATAGAAGATCTAGATAAGGCTTTTCAACCAGGATTTTCAACTGCAAGCGAGAAGGCTAGAGAGATGGGATTTGGAGCAGGGATGGGTCTTTGTAATATCAAACGTTATTCTGATAACATAGAAGTAGAAACTGAGGTGGGAGAGGGTACCAGAATAGAGGTTAAGGTTTATCTTAAAGAGAGTGGTGATAGTGATGAGTGATATTCATTCTGTACTCTTAAAAGCAGATAAGTGTAAAGGCTGTACTAATTGTGTTAAAAATTGTCCTACTAATGCAATTAGAGTCCATCAAGGTCAGGCTAAAATTAAAGATGAATATTGTATTGATTGTGGTGAGTGCATTAGAAGTTGTGAGTATCATGCTAAATATGCATCTACAGATAGAATAGAAGAGATTGGTGACTATAAGTATCCAATTGCTTTAGTCCCCCCAAGCTTTTATGGCCAGTTTACTCAGAATATAAATCCTACAAAGGTTATTTTAGCACTTCAGGAATTAGGTTTTTATCAAGTCTGGGATGTAGCTTTAGGGGCTGAAGTTATTACTGCTGTTACAAAAGAGTATTTAAAAGATAATAATATGCCTATAATATCTTCTTCTTGCCCAGCAGTAGTGCGTTTAGTACAACTTCTTTATCCAGAGCTATTAAATTATCTAGCTCCTTTTAAGTCCCCTGTTGAGGTTACAGCTCAAAAAGCCAGAGAGTTTATAAAGGAGAATGAAAAAGTAAAGGATGAAGAGATAGGTATCTTTTTTATTACTCCTTGTCCTGCTAAGATGACTACAGTTGATAATCCTTTAGCTATGGAAAAAAGTTACTTAGATAAGGCTATAGCAGTAGATGAAATCTATCATGAATTAATAAAAAGGGTAGAAGATATAGATGGATATAAAGAAATTGAAAACTATAACATCCCTTATTTTGGAATTAGTTGGGCTAGTAATGGTGGAGAAGCTAATTTATTAACTGATATAAATACGGTATCTGTATCTGGAATCCATAATGTAATGAGTGTTTTAGAGGAGTTAGATAGAGGAGATCTATCCCATATTCGATATTTTGAAATGGTTGCTTGTCAACCAGGGTGTGTTGGAGGAGTTTTAAATATTAAGAATCCTTTTTTAGCTGAGTTTAATATTCAGAATTTAATAAAAGAAGGAGTGGAGTTTGTTAAGCAGGATATTACAGATTATGATATTAAACTACCTATGAATTTTAAAGAGAAGTCTATAGGATCATTAGATGATGACTTAATTGCTGCTATGGCTAAGTTAACTAAGTTGGAAGAAGAGATAGAGCTATTGCCAGGTTTGGATTGTGCTGCCTGTGGTGCGCCAGACTGTCGTACTTTAGCAGAGGATATTGTTAATGGTTGGGCAAATAGAACAGATTGTATTTTTATTTTAAGGCAGCAAGTAGCAGATTTGGCAGATGAAATGGCTACTTTAGCTCATGCATTGCCACCAGTTATGAAAAGAAAAAAAGAGGGAGATGATATTGATGAAGATTAAAGATATTATCAATAAGTTAGATTTAGAAGTTATAGTAGAAGGAGATTTGACGATTGAAGTTAAGGGAGGATATGCCTCAGATCTATTAAGCAATGTTATGGCTCAAAGTAAAGCAGGAGATTTATGGTTAACCATACAGGGACATCAGAATATAGTAGCGATAGCTCAGTTAATTGAGTTATCTGGAATTATTGTTACAGAGGACTTTGTAATTGATGAAGATACTATTAAAAAAGCAGAAGAATGTGAGATTAATATTTTACAAAGTAAGTTATCCACTTATGAAATAGCAGGGAAATTATATGAGTTAGGAATTAAATAAGAATGAAAAGTTTTATAGCTGATTTACATATTCACACAGTTTTATCTCCTTGCGGTGATTTATTGATGACACCACAAAATATAATAAATAAAGCTTTAGAAATTGGATTAGATATGATAGCTATTACAGATCATAATTCAGCTGAAATTATAGAGGTAGCTTTAGATTTAGCTAAGGACACTCCTCTTACTATTTTGCCAGGGATGGAAGTAGAAACAGTAGAGGAAGTCCATCTGCTTTGCTTATTTGATAAATTAGAGCAAGTATTATCTTTACAGAATTTAGTTTATAGTTCATTACCAAAGCTAAAAAATAATGAAGAATTATTTGGACCGCAATTATTAACCAATCATAATGATGAATATATTACTAAGGTAGATAAATTATTATTAACTGCAACTGAATTAAGTATTAGCCAAGTTGTTCAAGAAGTAAGAGCCTTAGGTGGTATAGTTATTCCTTCACATATTGATAAACCTAACTATAGTATTATAGCTAATTTAGGATTTGTCCCACCAGATTTAGATATTGCTGGATTGGAAATTTTTTCATCTCAGTCAGAAGGAGAAATTATTGATAAATTTTTTTCAATAGATAATTATTCTTTAATAAGTAATTCTGATGCTCATTATTTAGAAGATATAAAAAAAAGCATGAAATTTTATATAAAAGATACAAAGGTATCTGAAATTGAATGTGCAATAAAAAAAGAAAAAGGGAGAAAAGCGGTGATTTTGTGAGAAAAATCACACACAATTGTGAAAATAATAATTAATAGCCAATTCCTTGACTTATTTGCCTTAAAATTGTAATATTAAAGTATATTAAATTTTGCTTTTGCTAAAATTTAATATAAATTAAGGTTGATTTAATTATAAAGAGGATTGATATAAAAGTAATTTAATATATAAAGATTTAGCCATTTAGTCAAAACTAAGTTTTAATAAATATATGTATGCATACATATATTAAGCTTAGTTTAATTTTCTTTATATTAAATTTAACTTTAGATATTAAATCTTCTTTTCTTATTTAAGGAATAATCATAAGTATTATTTATTTGATAATCGCTAGGAAGGTATGAGTGAAAATATTATCAAAATTAGTATTTATGAGATTTTCTTAGATCTAAACCTAACTCTATAAGCTAAGAAGGGGTGAAAAGGGTGAAAGAAAGAACTTTTGAACAAGGAATTCATCCAAAGTATAATAAAGAACTAACAGAGCATAAAGCTTTAAAATTTTCTGGCCAGCCAGAAGAGGTTATTATTCCCTTACAACAACATATTGGATCACCAGCTAAGCCAATTGTTAAAGTAGGAGATAAAGTGGATCTAGGTCAAAAAATTGCTCAATCTTCAGGATTTGTCTCTGCTGATATTCATGCTAGTGTATCAGGAGAGGTTATTGCTATTGAACAGGTTAATGAATCCCTAGCAATAAGAATAAAGAATGATGGTGAAGATAGGAAAGCAGAATCTATTGGGGTTCAAGGTGGTATTGAGGATTTATCAGCTGAGGAAATAAAAGAGATTATAAAAGAAGCTGGGATTGTTGGTTTAGGTGGAGCTACCTTCCCAAGCCATGTGAAAGTATCTATTCCAGAAGGTAAAAATGTGGATAAGGTAATTTTAAATGGTGCAGAGTGTGAACCTTATCTTACTGTTGATCATCGGACCATGGTAGAAGAAACAGAAAAAGTGTTATATGGTTTAAAAGCTTTAATGAAAGTAGTAGATGCTAAAGAAGGTTACATAGGTATTGAGACTAATAAGGCTGATGCTATAGCCGCTATGACTGAAGTTAGCAAGAATGAAAAGAATATAAGTATTGTGCCACTAGAGGTCAAATACCCTCAGGGTGGAGAGAAGCAACTGATTAAGGCTATTTTAGGAGAGGAAGTACCATCAGGAGGATTACCACTAGATGTTGGTGTAGTTGTAAATAATATAGGTACTGCTGTGGCTGTTACTGATGCTATTCAGTTAGGCATGCCTTTAATCCAAAGAGCAGTAACTGTGACTGGTTCAGTTAAAGAACCACAGAACTTAATATTTAGAATTGGAACACCAATTATTGAGTTGATTGGGGAATGTGGAGGATTTGAAGGTACTCCTACTAAGGTTATTTTAGGAGGACCGATGATGGGCCAGGCTCAAAGTGATTTAAATATACCAGCAACAAAAGGGACTTCAGGTATTTTAGTTTTAAATGAAGATGAAGTTGCTAATTATTCTGAAGCGGGACCTTGTATTAGGTGTGCTCGGTGTGTTGATGCTTGTCCAGCTAAATTAGTCCCAACAGCTTTAGTTAATCTAAGTAAAGTTGATATGAGTTTAGAATTACAGGATTATAATGTTTTGGACTGTATTGAATGTGGTTCTTGTACTTATGTCTGTCCAGCGAACATTGAAATTTTACAGTGGATTAAGTTAGGAAAAGAAAAATTACAAGCTGAATTAAGAAAAAGCGAATGATTGGAGGGCAATTAGGTTATGACTAGTAAAGCTAGATTAAGAGTTTCATCAGGGCCTCATATTAGAAGTAAAGAATCGATATCCAATATTATGTATAATGTAGTATTGGCTTTATTACCTGCTACTTTAGCCGCAGTATATTATTTTGGTATTCAAGCATTGGTATTAATTATAACCTGTTCTGTTACAGCTATTATAACAGAGTGGTGTTTTCAGAAAGCAAGAGGAATTCCAGCAACTATTATTGATGGTAGTGCTTTATTGACAGGACTACTATTAGCTTTAACCTTACCTCCGCAATTACCAATTTGGATGGCTATATTAGGAAGTGTTATAGCTATTGCTTTAGGAAAGCAGGTTTTTGGTGGGTTGGGTTATAATTTCTTTAATCCAGCTCTTGTAGGACGTGCTTTTTTATTGGCTAGTTTTCCAGTAGCAATGACTACTTGGAAGATGGTTGATGTAACATCATCTGCAACACCTTTAGGTGGAGATCCAAATATGATTGCAATTAAGGACTTGTTTTTAGGTAGAGTTGCGGGGTCATTAGGTGAGACTTCTGCTGCAGCTATTATTTTAGGTGGATTATATTTACTTTACAAAGGTTATATTGATTGGAGAATCCCAGTGGGTTATTTAGGAACAGTAGCATTATTAACTACTTTTGTTGGTAAAGGTGGACCTGTTTTTCATCTATTAGCTGGAGGACTTATGTTAGGAGCCTTCTTTATGGCTACTGATATGGTTACTACTCCTGTAACTAAGAAAGGTAGATGGATCTTTGGTATTGGATGTGGAATTTTATTAGTAATTATCAGAGTTTATGGAGGACTTCCTGAAGGAGTGTTATATTCTATATTACTAATGAATATGTTTGTCCCGATTATTGATAAATATACTCTACCAAGGGCTTTTGGAGAGGTGAAGATAAATGGGTAAAGAAAAGATAGATGTACGGCTTATAATCGTATTGACTTCGATTATGATCATTTCTGCTTTAATATTAAGCATTGTTTATCAAGGAACTAAACCTTTAATCAAGGAGCATGCTGCTCAGGCTAAAAAAGAGGCTATTTTAGATGTTCTTCCAGGAGCAGTAAAATATAAAGAACTTAAAAAAGGTGGATTGGATTTATATCAAGGTTTAGATGGCTCAGGTAATCCTGTTGGGGTAGCTTTTCAACACCAAGGTAATGGATTCCAAGGTACTATTATTTTGATGATTGGAATGGATATTGCTAATGAGAAGATATTAAAAGTGAAGGTTTTAGATCAATTAGATACACCTGGATTAGGAGCTAGAATTTCTGAAGAAGAGTTTAAGTCTCAATTCCAAGAGAAAAGTTTTGCAGATGCATTTGTAGCTAAAGAGGATGTGGATGCAATTGCAGGAGCTACAATTTCTTCTCAGGCAGTAAGTGATATCTTAAAGAATGCTATTTATAAAGTAGAACAGGCTTATGGTGGAGGTGAGTAATGTGCTAACCTTATGGAAAGATTTTGTTAAAGGGTTATGGAAAGAGAATCCTGTTTTTGTAATGTTGTTGGGGATGTGCCCAACTTTAGCGGTAACTAATACAGCAACTAATGGATTAGCTATGGGATTAGCAACTAGTTTTGTATTATTAGGTTCAGGAATTGTAAACTCATTGGTAAAGAAGTTAATTCCTGATGAAGTTAGAATTCCTAGTTTTATTGTTATTATTGCTACTTTTGTAACGATAGTTGATTATTCAGCTAAGGCTTATGTACCTACAATTGCTGAATCTTTAAAGTTATTTATTCCATTAATTGTAGTAAACTGTTTAATTTTAGGTCGTTCTGAATCCTTTGCTTCCAAGCAACCTGTACATCGCTCTATTGCTGATGCTTTGGGAATGGGTGTAGGATTTACTTGGGCTTTGACTTTCTTAGGTGTTATCCGTGAGGTGATCGGTTTTGGAACTGTATTTAGAGGAACAGGTATTGAGATGCAAGTGATGGGCGAATGGTTTCAACCATGGTTGATTATGGTCTTGCCAGCAGGAGCCTTTTTAACTTTAGGTACAGTATTGGGTATTATAAATTACTTCAAAAATAGAGCAGCTAGTGTGAAGGTAGATATTCAAGATTCTACTGGAGAGAGTTGCCATACAGTATAATTCAGTGACAAGTGACGAGTGACGAGTTTCTGCTAGTACAAGGTAATGAATATGCTAATGGCTAGTAATTAAAATGTAAAAAGGAGGTTGAGAGATGGGCGATTTAGGAGAATTATTTAGTAGTTTAGTAATGATTTTCATGACTGCAGCGATAACTAATAACTTTATCCTATCTCAATTTTTAGGGATTTGTCCTTTCTTAGGAGTTTCTAAAGAAGTACCAACAGCTTTTAGTATGGGCTTAGCAACAACCTTTGTAATGACTACTTCTGCTGTTTGTGTTTGGGCTGTTAACTCTTTTATTTTGGTTCCTTTAGGGTTAGGATATTTAAAATATGTGGCTTTTATTTTGGTAATTGCTTCATTTGTACAGTTGACTGAGATGATAATTAAGAAGGTGAGTCCACCGTTATATAAAGCTTTAGGTATCTTCTTACCGCTAATTACAACTAACTGTGCTATCTTAGGATTGGCGCTAATGATTCAAATGAATAATTATAATTTTATTGAGAGTACTATCTTTGGATTGGGAGCAGGTGCTGGATTTACCTTAGCAATTGTATTGATGGCTGGAATGAGAGAGAGATTAGAATTTGCTGATGTACCAGAGCCTTTAAAGGGAGCTCCTATTACTTTATTGATTGCCGGTTTGATGGCTATGGCTTTTATGGGGTTTTCAGGACTTTAAGAGCAGTGACGAGTGACAAGTAATGAGTGAATAGTAAATATTACTTGTCAACTGTGACTGATATACGGAGGTGTAATAGATGGATTTAGAGATATTTAAGAGTGCAATTCCAAGTATGGGGATATTAGGTGCATTATTTGCTGGTGGACTGGCTTATTCATCAGTTAGATTTGCAGTAGAAGAAGATCCACGTAAAGGTGAGATAGAAGATGTATTGCCAGGGGCTAACTGTGGTGCTTGTGGTTATCCAGGCTGTTCCAGTTTTGCTGAGGCTGTAGTGAAGGAAGAAACAGTTTGTGATGGATGCCCAGTAGGTGGTGTAGAAGTTGCTGAACAGGTTGCTTCTATTATGGGTATAGATGCAGGAACTGCTTGTGAAGAGAGAAAAATTGCTCAGGTCTTATGCCAAGGTGGACGGGAAGAGACCTTTGCTAAGGCTGAATATCAAGGTATTCCTAAATGTAGTGCTGCTAATATGGTTGCTGATTCCAAGTCTTGTTCTTATGGCTGTTTAGGTTTTGGAGATTGTGTAGGTGTTTGTCCTTTTGATGCTATTTATATGAATAATAATGATATTCCAGTAGTAGATACCGATAAATGTACTGGATGTGAGAAGTGTGTAATAGAATGCCCTCGTAATATTATTGAGCTAAAAAGTAATACAGAAAAGATAGAGACAAGATGTAAATCTGTTCTAAAAGGAAAAGAGGTTAAACAGGTTTGTGATATTGGTTGTATAGGTTGTACTCTTTGTGAGAAGAAATGTCCAGTGGATGCTATTGAGATGGAGGATAACTTAGCAGTTGTTGATTCTCATAAGTGTATTGGATGTGGTGTTTGTGTTAATGTATGTCCAACAAATGCTATTTTAGAAACTCCTTTTGAAAGTATAGAACTTGATGAAGTAGAAAAAGAAGAGGTATTAGTAGTAACTGATGACTGTGTAGGCTGTACTCTTTGTGCTAAGAAGTGTCCAGTAGATTGTATTACAGGTGAAGCTGGTGCTAAGCATGAAATTAACACTGAATCTTGTGTGAAATGTGAACAATGTATTAAGGCTTGTCCAAAGGATGCAATTGAATATCAATAAATAATAAAGAATCAGCTATTTAGCTGATTCTTTATTATTTATATCCTTTTTTCTTTCTTTACTATTTTTGATTTATTTTAAAATAATATGAAATTATATTGTTATTTTAACAATATTTAAAGTTTGATTAAGCTTTTATAAAGTTATAAAATGATATTATATTATTAATTGAATATTAAGGGGAGTTAAATAATGAGTCAAACTACTGGAATTATCCTTGAAGGGATACCTGCTACAGGAAAGAGTACAATTATTAGTGAAATGCTAAGTAGATCTGAAATCATAAATCGAGATTTTATGTCTTTGTTTACATTTGGAGAAGATATTACTCAAAGGGTGTTGGAGAGGAAGGATAATAAAGGTAAAATTACTAAAGATGATAATCTGAATTTATTAAATGATATATTAACTCCTTTGGAGAAGTATAAAATATATTATCAAAAAAGAGGTTGGATAGGAGATAAGAAAGAACATAGATATGGATTTATTTTAGAACGATTCCATCTTACCCATGCTAATTATTTTAGTCATATGGGCTGGGAAGATGTGATTGATGTTGATCAACGTTTACTAAAGTTAAATAGTAAGTTATGTTTTTTAACTATGGAAAAGAAGGTTATGGAAGAAAGAATAATACATAGTAGAGGAGAAGAATGGAGAAAGTATATATCTAGATTTGCTAATAGTAATAAAGAGATAGTAAATTATTATTATCAGCAACAGCAGAATAAAAGGATGTTAGTAGATAGAAGTAGTTTGCCAAAGCTTATTTTAGATACAAGTACAAAGAATTGGGGAGAGATTGTAGATGAGATTATAAGTTTTTGGGGTATTTAAGCTTATAAATTAATAATTATAATCTAAGATATGCAAAGTCAAAGCACATTATCTTCCCTTCTTAATAAAATATATTAGGAAAGGAGGGAGGAGTATGGAGTTATTTTCTTTATTATTCTTATCTATAGCTATAAGCATAGATAGTCTATTGTATGGAATGATTTATGAAATATCTAATATTAAATTAAGGCTAATAGTTTATGTAATGTCATTCTTATCTGGTTACTCTGTCTTAATATGTCTAGGTTTATTTGGGCAAATTTTAACTTATTTTTTTCCTGTTAGTTTGGCTAAGGTAATTGGAATTATAATATTAATTATTTTTGGATCAATTATTTTAAAAGATATCATTGCTTATAATCGAGGTATAATAAAAACTGATTCTCCTAATAAAAGTGGATATTATCAATTAGGGACTAAAGCAAGATATATTAATTTTTCAAAATTAATATATTATCCTTCTTTAGTTAAAGAGAAGAAAGAATTTGGTTTTTTAGATGGGCTTATATTGGGGTTAGTTATGAATTTAGATGGTGCAGTCATTAGTTTGGTTGCGGGAATTACTGGAGGAAATATATTTGTTATTTCAATAATCTTTATTATATCGTGTTTTATAGCTTTTAAAATCGGAAGAGTATTAATAAAAAAGGATTATATTAATAAAATTAATTATATTTCTATAGATACGTGAATTTAATATGCAATTTAATAATAATATTGCAATATTTTAGGTGCTAGTAGTTAGGTTATAGGGGTTAGTGAGTTATTTCTAACTGCCATTTCCTAACGTCTAATTCTGAAACATCGCTTTAACTACTTATAATTATAAGTAGTTAAATTGATAGAAAAGTATATTAAGTTTGCCTCTCCACAAGGCAATCTTGCGTGGATTCCTTATTTCTAGAAAGGAGCTTATTTTTTTCTTAATATCAAGTATTAAGTAAAAAAAGAGGTCTTAGAGTTTTTCCAAAGGTCTACCTACGAGTTTCTAATAAAAACTCTTCGTGATAAATCCAATCCCGTACACCCTACGGTATGTTTAGCACGAAGAGTCTTGATTTTTAGGCTCGAATGTTATTTATTACAAAGTGGTTTTTGCTACTGATTCCTACCACAACTCTATATATTCAGTTTTTAGGGTTACCTTAATTGGGAATGGTTTATCATAAATCAAGAGTAGTATCTATTGTTGGTGTTTACATCCTGATCCTACAAGTCCTATCGGACTTTTCGTGGTAAAGACTGCAATCCCATCAGGTTTTATGCACAAATCTATAACAATTAGCTTATAGTCATGTTATAATTGTATGTAGTTGTACTTGAAAAGCGATTATTGCTCTATTTTAGCTCCAAGTTATAGAATGATAGATAAAAATTTTATATTTAGTGTTTATAAAGGGGTAAATATTGTTATAATATTGAAGGAGAGTTTATATTAATGAAATTCATTAAAAAACAAATTAACTTAGCTCTATTGGTTTCAGGAGCTATTATATTACATATTTTAGAGTTTATGTTGCCTACAACTATGATCTTTCCAGGCGCTAAATTAGGTTTGGCAAATATTATTACTCTTTTTGTTATATTAAAGTATGGTTTTATTAGTGGATTACAAGTTTCTCTTTTAAGGATAATCATTTCTTCTGTATTGGCAGGGACTTTTTTGACAACTAGCTTTTTTTTGAGTTTGACAGGTGGTTTATTAAGTCTTTTAGTTATGAGTCTATTTTATTATTATAGTTCTAAATTTAGTATAATTGGTATCAGTATTTTAGGAGCAGCTTCTCATAATTTTGCTCAGGTACTAATGGCTGCTACTTTAATTGATAATTGGAGATTATTGTTTTATTTGCCCTATTTATTGATCTTATCTTTACCAACGGGAATATTTGTGGCTCTGCTTATTATTAAGTTGGAAAAATATTTAAAATTTGATTTGTTGAATAAGAAGGAATTTGAGACTAATTAAAGAATTAAATAGCTGGGGCTAATTATAGCCTGTTTTGGAGGAATAGATATGAAGAAGTTTATATTAGCTTCTGCTTCCCCAAGAAGGAAAAAGTTGCTAGAACAAATAGGTATTGACTTTAAAGTAACAGTAAGTGATGTTGATGAATCTAAAATTAAAGAAAAAGATTGTCGAACTTTAGTAAAAAAACTATCTTATCTAAAAGCAAAGAATGTTTCTAAGAAGGCAACTGGCGTTATTATTGCTGCTGATACTATAGTTAATTTAAATGGAAGAATTCTTGGTAAACCAAAGAACTATAATGAAGCATATCAGATGTTATCTGATTTAAGTGGCAACAAGCATCAAGTTGTGACAGGAATTACTATTATAGATGGAGATAATGCTTTAACTGATTACAAAGAAACAACTATTACTTTTAGAGAATTAGAAGAAAAAGAGATTGAAGCTTATATAGCTACTGGTAGTCCTATGGATAAGGCTGGAGGATATGGAATTCAGGATCAAGGGGCTATCTTTGTGGAAGAAATTAATGGCTGTTTTTATAATGTGATGGGATTATCATTAGTAAAATTAGTAGAGATGCTTAAAAAGCTTGGCGTAAAGGTGAGTTTGAGCTAATATGAGCAAGTATATAACTATTAAAGATATGCCACTTGAAGAGCGTCCAAGAGAAAAATTAGTGAAGTATGGCTCTGAGAAATTATCTAATGCAGAACTGTTGGCTTTAATACTGAGAACAGGGTTTCAGAATAAGACTGCATTAGATTTAGCAAATAATTTATTGATAGCTTGTGAAGGAATAAATTGTTTAGCAGAATATAGTGTAGAGGAGTTACAAGGTATTAAAGGGATTGGAGTAGCTAAAGCAACACAATTAAAGGCAGTAGCAGAGTTAAGTAAGAGATTGGTTAATTCGAAGGTGAATTTAATCAAGGTTACTTCTCCCCATGATGTAGCAGATATTTTAATTCCTAAGTTAGGTTATAGTCATCAAGAAAAATTCCTAGTTGTAGTTCTTGATACTAAAAATCAAATTATAGGACTTAAGGAGATTTCTAAAGGAAGCTTAAATAGTTCTATAGTACACCCACGTGAAGTTTTTCGTTATGCGATAAAAAAGAGTAGTGCTTCAATTATTTTAGCTCATAATCATCCAAGTGGTGACTTAACACCTAGTTTAGAAGATATAAATTTAAGTAAAAGGTTATGTGAGGTAGGGAAGATAGTTGGTATTGATGTTTTAGATCATTTAATTATTGGTAAAAATGAATACACTAGTTTAAAATCTAAAAAATTATTTTAAACTGTAATTGTGAAAGGGGAATATAGTTATGGTAATGAATTTTTTTACAGCTCCATTTTCTAGAGATATGGGAATAGATTTGGGTACTGCTAATACTTTAGTATATATTCGAGGAAAAGGAGTATTAATTAGAGAGCCTTCAGTAGTTGCTATTCAAAATAATTCTAGCTCTAAAGAACAAGTACTAGCAGTTGGAGATGAAGCAAAGAAGATGATAGGGCGTACACCAGGTAATATTGTCGCTATTCGCCCTATGAAAGATGGCGTTATAGCTGACTTTGAGGTTACAGAAAAGATGTTAAGGTATTTTATTACTAAAGCTCATAAGCGCAAAAGATTAGTAAGGCCTAGAATTATTGTTTGTGTACCTTCTGGAGTAACAGAAGTTGAAAAAAGGGCTGTAATTGATGCATCATTACATGCTGGAGCAAGAGAGGCTTATTTAATTGAAGAACCAATGGCTGCTGCTATTGGGGCAGGGTTACCAGTTCATGAGGCTACAGGTAATATGGTTGTAGATATAGGAGGTGGAACTACAGAAGTTGCAGTAATATCTTTAGGTGGAATTGTAACTAAAGATTCTATTAGAGTTGGTGGAGATGAGCTTGATGATGCTATTATTCATTATATTAAAAACACATACAACTTAATGATTGGAGAAAGAACTGCTGAACAGATTAAAATTTCTATTGGCTCAGCTTATATTGATTCTAATTCTGAAATTTCTTTAAATGATTCAATGGATATTAGAGGTCGAGATTTGGTAAATGGCTTACCAAAAACAATTACAATTACTGCAGAAGAGATTCAAAAAGCTTTAAAAGAACCAGTTAATGATATTATTAGAGCAGTTAAAAGTACTTTGGAAGAAACACCTCCAGAATTATCGGCTGATATTATGGATAGGGGAATTGTAATGGCTGGAGGAGGATCATTATTGACTGGATTAGATAAACTTATCTCTAAAGAGACTGGAATGCCAGTATATTTAGCTGATGATCCTTTAGATTCTGTGGTTTATGGTACTGGTAAAGTGTTAGAAGAGTTAAATAATCTAAAGAATGTTTTAATTAAGCCCAAAAGATTATCTTAATTCTGCTTTGAATTTACTAAAAAATAAGAGTTAAAATTAAGGTGGTAAATGTGTTTGAATCCTTTAAAGAACACCACAAAAAAATATTAATTATTGTATTTGTTGTAATTTTGATTAGGTTTATTAATTTAGTAGGGACTGATAGAGATTATAATAAAGTAGAAGGTCTAGCAATTGACTTATTAAAACCAGCCTTTGTTATAGTGGATAGGGTTAAAGATTTCTCTAAAAGTACTTTTAGAGTTGTCTTAGATTATCAAAGAGTAAAAGAAGAGAATGAAGCACTAAAAGATAAGTTAGATCAAATGTCTTATCTTCAGCAGCAAATGGAGAAAATTATCAGGCAAAACCAGAGATTAAGAGAGTCCTTGAATTTCAAAAAATATATTCCTTACAAGATAGTAGGGGCTTCAGTTATTGCTCATAGTGCTGATAATTGGTCTAATGTTTTGATTGTTGACCGGGGGAGTAAAGTAGGAATTAAACGTAAAATGCCTGTGGTAGCTAAGAATGGTTATCTAATAGGTATTGTCCAACAAGTTACTGCCCATACTTCACAAATTTTATTAATTAATGATAGTAATTTTGTAACTGGCGGATTAGTTCGAAGGGATGAATCGCGAGATTTAGGTATAGTAAAAGGACAAGCTCAGGATAATAGATTGATCATGAATAATTTATCTTGGGATGCTGATATTAAAATAGGTGATATTATTGTTACTTCTGGTTTATCACAGTATTATCCTAAAGGACTACCAATAGGAAAAGTTATATCAGTAAGTCCTGATAATTATGGTTTAACACAATTAGCAATGTTAAATCCTTTTGTTGAATTTGATAAGATTGAGGAAGTATTAATCATTACCGATTTTAGTACTAAGAAGAATCTACTAAAGCCTTTAGATGCTTATCCTGAATTTAAAGGGGATGTAGATTGATGGTATATTTCTTATATGGTGCTTTAGTTTTAGTTCTCTTTATTTTACAAACGGCTCTTATTCCTTCTAATTTATTTAACAATACTATACCAGATTTATTATTAATTATAGTTACTCTTTTGGCTATTAATCGAGGGAAGACAGCAGGTGGAATTTTAGGTTTTATTACTGGTCTATTGCAAGATTGGTTTTCTGGTGGTCTATTTGGAATTAATGCCATTAGTAAAACTATTATAGGTTATTTATTTGGATTTCTTAAAAAGAATATTTACCCAAAGAATATATCAGTGCCTCCATTAGTAGTTGCAATTGCTACTATATTTAATCAGCTATTAATTATTATTTTTAGTGACTATTTATTAACTAAAATTTCTATAGAAGCTATGATAAAATCTGTTGTTATACCATTATTAATCTATAATTCAATCTTATCCATAATTATAAATTTAATTATTAATAAGATTGATAATTATTTAGCTAGGAGGAACTCTTCAAGATGAGTTATAGTAGTGACAAAAGACTAATTAAATTTACAATTATCATAGCATTAATTTTTCTTTTGTTAATAGGCAGGCTTTATTATTTACAAATTTATAAAGGGGATATTTTTAAAGAGTTATCTGAAGGGAATAGAACCTCTCTGAGATCAATTAGTGCTCCTAGAGGGAAAATTTATGACCGTAATAAAAAAGTTTTGGTTTCTAATAAGCTTGCTTACACTTTATCTATTATTCCCAATGAAGTTGATGATGTAGATCTTCTTTTAGATAAATTAACAGAACTTATTAAATTAGACTATCAGTCTATTAAGGATAAGATTAGTAAATCAAACCCTCAGAAAATACTTAGATTAAAAAGGAATATAAGTCGTGAAGAGTTAATCTTATTAGAAGAGTATAAAAGTGAATTACCAGGAATTATTTTAGAGAAGGTACCTATGAGGGAATATGTTTATGAGCAATTGGCTAGTCATGTTTTGGGTTATGTAGGAGAAATTTCTGCTAGCAAATTAGATAAGTTAAAAGGACAGGGTTATGATGTTGGAGATGTTATTGGTAAAACAGGTTTAGAATTATACTATGAAGATTATTTGCAAGGCAAAGAAGGAAAAGAGTTAGTAGAAGTCAATAATGTAGGTGAAAAAGTAAGGACTTTAGGTATTGAAGAGCCAATATCTGGTTACGATTTAGTTCTTAATTTAGATTATGACTTACAAAGTTCTGTCGAAAAGATATTAAAAGATCATCTGGATTTCTTATCTCAAAAGGCTAAAAGTGATGAAGATATTAGTGAACCTCCTAGAGGTGGAGCTGTTATTGTGATGAATCCTGATGATAGTAGTATTTTGGCGATGGCTAGCTTACCAGAATATGATTCTAATGTGTTTGTAGGTGGGATATCCCAAAAAGAGTGGAATAAATTAAATACTGATCCGAAAAAACCAATGTTTAACAGGGCAATTAGAACTAGTGCCCCATCGGGTTCAATCTTTAAGTTAGTAACAGCTACAGCAGGAATGGAAGAGTTAGGGATTAAAGCTGATACTGAATTTTACGATCCAGGATATTATGAAACTGGTGGAGTTAGATTTAATAACTGGGCAACTGCTGGTCAAGGTAAATTGAGTTTTCTTGAAGGGATCGCTTGGTCAAATAATACTGTTTTTTATAAGATTGGACATCAGTTATATAATAAAGATAAAACTATATTACAGTGGTATGCTCATCAATTTGGTCTAGGTAATAAGACTAATATAGATTTAAAAAATGAGTCTGAGGGATTGGTACCAGATCCAGAGTGGAGAAGAAACTATTTTAAAGATCGGGTAGATAAGATATGGTATCCTGGCTATACGATTAACTTATCGATTGGACAAGGTAACTTAAGAACTTCACCTATTCAGTTAGTTAATTTAGTTAGTGCAATAGCTAATGGTGGCCAATTATATCAACCTTTATTAGTTGATAAAATAGTCGATAAAGATGGTAGAGTAATTAAAGATTTAAAGCCTAAGCTATTAAATGAATTGCCTGTTTCTAATAATACTTTAAAAATAGTTAAGGAAGGTATGAAGGGAGTTACAACTTATGGTACTGCAAGAAGAGCCTTTGAGGATCTTCCTATTAATGTAGCAGGTAAAACAGGAACAGCTCAAACTGGTAAAGGCAGACCAAACCATGGATGGTTTGCAGGGTTTGTACCCTTTGAAAAACCAGAGCTTGCAATAGTTGTGTTTATTGAATATGGATCTTCAAGTGCTAATACATTACCGATAGCAAAAGAAATTATTCAGGATTATTTTGACTTGGAATTAACAGATAAAGATTCTTAGAATCTAAGATAAAGTGTGTGATTGACAGCTTATATAAATTCAAATGGTAGATTTAGCATATATCATAGAATGTTAATTTAATTGGTAGTCTAGGAGGAAGAAATATGCTAAGTAGTGGAGTGATTTTTAAAGGTGATCTAGAAGGTCTTATTATAATTCTAAATGATCAATTAGAATTTAACAGTATAAAAGAAGAATTAAGAGATAAATTTATTCAAGCAGGAGATTTTTTTAATGATGATATGATAGTTAAGGTTAAATTAGGTAGAAGAAGATTATCTACTGAAGAAAAAAAGGAATTATTAAAGATATTTAGAGCCCAGGGAGGTATATCTGTAATAGAATTTATTAATAATGATAATAGTTTTGTTGATGCTCAAGAAGAAGGAGACACTTTATTAGTTAAGCGCACAATTAGATCAGGACAGACAGTGAGATTTCAAGGGAATATTGTAATTTTAGGCGATGTTAATCCAGGAGCTGAAGTAGTAGCAGAAGGTGATATAGTAGTTATGGGCCATTTTAGAGGCATTGCTCATGCTGGTGCAAATGGAGATGTTGATTCCACTATATCTGCTTTTAGATTAGAACCGACCCAACTTAGAATTGCCAATTGTATTAGTCGTTCTCCTGATATTCCTCCAAACTCTCCTGGTACTCCAGAAATTGCATTTTTGAAGGGCAAATATATCATTATAGAATATTTGAGAAAGTAAAGGGGGTAATTTTAATGGTTGGAAAGGTTTATGTTATAACATCAGGCAAGGGTGGAGTTGGAAAGACCACTACAACTGCAAATTTAGGAACAGGTTTAGCTAAGTTAGGAAAGAAAGTAGTATTAATAGATGCTGATATTGGTTTGAGAAACCTGGACGTCGTATTAGGATTAGAGAATAGGATTGTATATGATATAGTTGATATAGTTGAAGGTAACTGTCGATTAGACCAAGCTTTAATTAAAGATAAAAGATATAGCAGTTTATGTCTTTTACCTGCTGCTCAAACCAGGGATAAAACTGCAGTGAATCCTGAACAAATGGCTGAGTTATGTAATCAACTAAAAGAGGATTTTGATTATGTTTTAGTTGATTCCCCAGCTGGAATTGAGCAAGGTTTTAAAAATGCAATTGCAGGAGCAGATGAAGCAGTTGTAGTCACTACTCCAGAAGTTTCTGCTGTTAGAGATGCAGATAGAATTATAGGAATGTTAGAGGCTGAAGGGGTACATGATCCTCAATTAATTGTTAACCGAGTTAGAATTGATATGATTAATAGAGGAGATATGATGGATATAGAGGATATGATTGAAATTTTGGCTATCAAATTACTAGGAATAGTGCCTGAAGATGAGAAAATTGTGGTCTCTACTAATAAAGGAGAACCTGTAGTTTTAACAGATAACTCTAAATCTGGGGAAGCATTTTGGAATATTACTAGAAGAATTGAAGGTGAAGAGGTACCTTTAATTAATTTAGAAGAAGGCCTATTGAGCAAATTAAAGAGAATAGTTGGCTTGAATTAAATAGTAATTGTTTTATTATTTAGGTTAAAATAATAAAAGGGATTTATATAGTTAGGATATTAATATTACTAGGATTAAAAATCTGATTATTATAATAGATTAATTAAATAAACTTATAGGAATTACCCTAGGATAAACCCTTGTTAAAATAAAGATAGGTTTGGGGGAGGGGAAAAGTTTGTTAGATATGATGAAAGGCCTTTTTAATAACAAGGAAAATACAACAAGTAAGGATTTAGCTAAAGAGAGATTGAGGCTAGTCTTAGTCCATGATAGAATTGGTGTATCACCAGAACTGATAGAAGAAATGAAAGAAGAATTAATAGATGTAATCTCTAAATACTTAGAGATTGATGATGAAAGAATAGATATGGAACTAGATCGTCAAGATAATTCTGTAGCTTTAATAGCTAATATACCAGTTAAGAGTTTGAAGAAGAGATAACTGTTATTTTATTTATATATTTTATTCAATAATTGGGTTAAGAAGATAAGACCAGGTTAATTAACCTGGTCTTAATCTTTAGTGGACTAATCTTAATTGATATTATATAATTTATTAATGAACAGGAACAATATTATAAGTTAAATAGTTATATTGGATATTTGATATTAATTTGTATTAAATTAGATTGATTTATAAATAAATATATATAGTTAGGAGGGGATTAAATTTAAGAAATTATTAAAGAATATGGACTATATTATTCCTATTATTACCTTGTTATTAATTATAAGCGGCTTGATTATTATTGGTAGTGCTACTTATGATAAGGGGAGTCCCCTTTTAGAGAATAGTTTTCTAAAGAAGCAAGTTTTAGCTACAGCCTTAGGAATATTAGCCATAATGTTAATTTTGTTTATAGATTATAGAGTTTTGCGTGATTATGTTAATATTATTTATATCTCTAATATTCTTATTTTAGTTATTATCCTGTTTTTAGGTAAGACTGTAAAAGGAGGACAAGGATGGCTTAGACTAGGACCAGTTAACTTTCAGCCTGCTGAAACAGCTAAGTTAGCAGTAATTATTACTTTAGCTGATGTGCTAGCAAAAGAAAGATATAATGTTAAATATATATTAGGTTTAATTGTGCCTGGAATATATATTGCTATTCCTTTTGCGTTAGTATTATTACAAAATGATTTAGGTTCAGCCTTAGTATTATTAGCGATTTTTGTTGGTATGATTTATGTAGCTGGAGCTAATGCTAATTTCTTATTAGGTACTTTTTTGGGTGGATTAGGTAGTGTTGTAACGTGGATATGGTTACATCTAAAGTTTGGAGTTTTTATACCATTAAAACAATACCAATTAAATCGGTTATTAGTATTAGTGAATCCTCAATTAGATCCTCTAGGAGCTGGATATAATGTTATTCAGTCCAAGATAGCAATTGGATCAGGTGGGGGATTAGGTAAGGGATTATTTGGAGGAACACAGAATCAATTGAATTTTTTGCCAGAACGCCATACAGATTTTATATTTTCTGTATTAGGTGAAGAATTAGGATTTTTAGGTGCAGTCATTATTTTAATATTTTATTTTATTTTATTATGTCGTGGAGTTAAGGTGGCTAGAGAAGCTAAAGATAAATTTGGTGAATTAGTTGTTATAGGTATATTATCAATGTTCACTTTTCATATTTTAGAGAATGTAGGAATGGCTATTGGAATAATGCCTGTTACTGGAATCCCTTTACCTTTTTTGAGTTATGGGGGTAGTTCCTTGGTTACTAATTTAATAGCTATAGGTATTATAATTAATGTTAATATTAGGAGAAAGAAAATGTTATTTTAGTAAATAAGAATTAGTGGTTAGTAATAAGTAATTAGTTACTAATCACTAATAACTAATAGACATATTAAATTCTTACCAAAAATACTATTATAATAGTGAAAGTAGGTGAGAATTTAATGTTAAAAATCGGGGGCATTAAATTTAAATTAAATATATTATTTTTAGTTGTTTTATTTTTATTTTCTATTTCAGGACTATTAATAACAGCCAGTCTTAGTTTTATGGCTGTTTTATTGCATGAGTTAGCCCATTCTATTGTAGCCCAAAAAGAAGGTGTAGTAGTTAATGAAATAGAGCTACTGCCTTTTGGTGGCGTAGCTAAATTTAGAGATTTAATTCAATTAAAACCCAAGATAGAGATTAAAATTGCTTTAGCTGGTCCAATAGTAAATTTTATTTTAGCAGCCTTATCATTGCTGTTAGTTAGATATAAATTTTTAGATTTAGAGGTAGGTATTTTTTTCATTAAGATTAACCTTATTATTGCAACATTTAATTTAATTCCTGCTTTACCTTTAGATGGAGGGAGAGTTTTAAGGGCTTTATTGACTATTAAATATGGATATAAAGAGGCTACATACTATTTGTTGCAATTAAGCAAAATAGTAGCTTTTATTTTAGCTATTATATCTTTGGTGGGATTATATTACGGCTATATTAATATGACTATGCTAGTAATTTCTTTTTTTATTTATTTTGCAGCTTTGAAGGAAGGTAAGTATACATCATATGTGTTGATGCAATATATTGCTAAGAAGAAAGGTAAAATATTAAAGGAGAAGGTTGTGCAAATACAACAATTAATTGCTATTGAAAGTACTCCACTTAAAGAGATCATTGATAAATTAATACCAAATTATTTTCATGTTATTATGGTAGTTGATAAGAATTTAGAGGTGTTAGGATTAGTTACAGAAGATAAGTTTATTAATTCTTTGATTAATGATGGAATAGATACAGAAATAAAGGATTTATTAATCTGAGTTTAAACTTTAAGTTAGTAAATATAGATTTGTATGAGGAAGGATGATAAATGTGGCAATAAATTTATCTCAAAAGATACTAGAAATCTTGCCAACAGTAAGTAAACCAACTAGGTATATGGGTAATGAGATTAATATGATAAAAAAGAATCTAAATCAAGTAGAGGTTAAGTTTGCTTTAGCTTTTCCTGATGTCTATGAAGTAGCTATGTCTCATTTAGGAATCAAAATCTTATATCATTTATTAAATGAAAGAGAAGATGTAGCTGCAGAACGTGTTTATGCACCTTGGGTAGATATGGAAGAAAGGTTGAGAGAAAATAATATTCCTTTGTTTACCTTAGAAAATAAGATAGGAATAAATGAATTTGATATTTTAGGATTTACTTTACAATATGAGATGAGTTATACGAATATTTTAAATATGTTAGATTTAGCTGGTATTCCAGTTAGAAGTGAAGATAGAGGTAAAGAAGATCCTATAGTAATTGCAGGAGGACCTTGTGCTTTTAATCCTGAACCTTTAGCACCGTTTATAGATGTTATTTTATTAGGGGAGGCAGAAGCTGCAATTGATGAAATTGTTGATCAATATATATTATGGAAAAAAACTAATGGGAACAAGAAAGAATTACTAAAATCTTTAGCTAAGATTAAAGGGGTTTATATCCCAAGTTTTTATAAGATAGACTATAATAGAAATGGTACTGTAACTGATTTTTTTGCAGAAGATTATGCTCCAGATAAATTAGATAAGCGTGTAGTTAATAATTTAGATGAAGCTTACTATCCTGATAAATTTATCGTTCCTTATATGGAAATTGTACATGATAGAGTTACTTTAGAAGTAGCAAGAGGTTGTACTAGAGGTTGTCGTTTTTGCCAAGCAGGAATGATTTACCGACCAGTAAGGGAAAGAAGTCATAAACGTATCAAGGAATTAGCTAAGCAGTTAATTGAGTGTACTGGATATGAAGAGTTATCATTAGCTTCGTTAAGTACAAGTGATTATAGCAGAGTAGAAGATTTAGCCAAAAGCTTATTAGAAGAGTATAAGAATCAAAGGGTAAGCATTGCCTTACCATCAATGAGAGTAGATTCTTTTTCGCTAGATTTGGCTAAAGAATTACAAGCAGTAAGAAAGACTGGATTAACTTTTGCTCCAGAGGCTGGAACCCAACGATTACGGGATGTTATTAATAAAGGGGTTAGTGAAGATGATCTAATCAGATCGGTAAGTGATTGTTTTAAGGAAGGCTGGAGAAGGGTAAAGTTATATTTCATGATGGGATTACCTACAGAAACTATGGAAGATTTACAAGGTATAGTTGATGTAGCTAAGAAGGTATCAGCTTTAGGAGATCAAATTAGATTGAATTCTAATAATAAAAGAAGAGTAAAGGTAGGGGTTAGTGTATCTACTTTCGTTCCTAAGCCACATACACCATTTCAGTGGTCTAAATTTAATACTTTAGAAGAAATTGAGAAGAAGCAACAATATTTGCGTGATAATTTAAGAGGAAAAGATTTATCATTTACATGGACAGATCCTGAATTGAGTATATTAGAATCTGTATTTGCTCGAGGTGATAGAAGAGTTGCTGATATTATAGAAAAAGCTTGGCAGTTAGGTGCAAAATTTGATGGATGGAATGAACACTTTAGATATGACCTTTGGAAACAAGCTTTTGAAGATTTAGGTTATGATATAGAAGAATATGCTTATCGAGATTTTGATTTAGATACTAGACTGCCCTGGGAGCACTTACAAGTAGGTGTAAATAAAGAATATTTAAGATTAGAATATCAAAAAGCTCTTAACGAAGAGCTTACTCCAGATTGTAGGTTTGACAAGTGTAGTGGATGTGGAGTTATGAATAATTTAGATGCAAGAATGGATCTATTAGGTGGTGAAGTAGAAAGTGAGTAATAAGATAAGGGCTAAAGTATTAAAAGGTGATCAAGTGAGGTTTATATCTCATTTGGATTTTATGACTACTATTAATCGGGCAGTACGTAGAGCTAAGATAGCAATTGCTTTCTCTCAAGGCTATAATCCTAAGCCCAATGTATCCTTTGCTTCAGCTTTAGCGGTAGGGTTAACTAGTGATAGTGAGTATATTGACTTTGAATTAGAGAAGGATATAGATATAAGAGAATTTCAAGAAACTTTAAATAATGCATTACCAGAAGGAATTAAGATCATTAGAGTAGCTAAGATAGATAGTAGAGAAAAATCATTAACCTCTCAAATTAATCGGGCTAATTATTTGGCTAGATTAGAATTGAATAAAGTGCTGAGTATTGATGATTTGAGGGGGAAAATAATTGAATTTCTATCTCAAGATAAGATCATGATCAGAAGAAAGCGAAGAAGGAAAAAAGATAGAGTTTTTGATATTAAGCCATTAATTTATAATCTAGAAGTAGTAGGAGTACAGTATGATTTAGCAACTATAAATATGCTAGTTCAAACAGGAAGTAGTGGTAATTTACGTCCAGAAGAGGTCATAAATGCTTTAGCAGATTATTTTAATTTTATAGCTCCAGCAAAACTAATTAATATTCATAGATCTGGATTATATATTAAAGTTGGTGAAGAGATATTAACTCCTATTGAAGCAGTTGTTAAGGGCAATTAACACTTAATAATTAATAATGTATAATTAAACATAAATATCTTAAAAAATGATCAATTTAAAATTAAAAACGTAAAAATTATTTTTGTTAGTTTTAACAGCTGGTAGTAAGTATTGTTAATCTAAATCTTTTTAATTGTAAATTAGCAATTATCAATTCTATATTGTTAATTGCTATGTTGAGGAGGTGAGAAGGTGAATAAGGAGATAGTAGTTAATTCTAGAGGATTAGAGAGTCGAATAGCTATTTTAGAAAATAGAAGCTTAGTAGAGATTATCTATGAGAGAGATTTTAATCAACATTTAGTTGGAAATATATATAAGGGTAGAGTAGAGAATGTATTACCAGGAATGCAGGCTGCCTTTGTTGATGTAGGGCTAGAAAAAAATGTTTTTATTCATGCAAAAGATCTAGTTTCTATAGTAGAAAAGGATAATTTTAGAATAGAAGAGGTTTTAAATCCAGGTCAGGAGCTTATGGTTCAAATAACTAAAGAAGCCTTAGGGACCAAAGGCCCAAGAGGTACCTGTAAATTAAATTTAGCTGGCAGATACCTTGTTTTATTAAATAGTAAGGGGCATATAGGCGTCTCTAGAAGAATTGATGATGGAGAAGAGAGAGGTAGGTTACGCAAAATAGCCAAAAGCATTTTGCCAGAGGATAAAGGAGTAATTGTGAGAACAGTTGCAGCTTATAAATCAGAAGATGATTTGGAAAGAGATTTATCTTTTTTACTTAATTTGTGGAAACAGATAGAAGAAGAATCTAAATTACATAATGCTCCTTGTTTAGTTTATAAAGATTTAGATTCTTTAAAACAGGTGATTAGAGACAAATTTACTCCCAAAATTGATAAGTTAATCATTGATACTAAAGATAAGTATCATCAAGCTGTAAAGTTAATTGAAAATATTTCTCCTAAACTAAATACTAGAGTTTATTATTATAGTCACCCGAAGCCGATTTTTGATTACTATAACATAGAAGAAGAGATTAAAGGGCTATTAGAGAGAAAGGTAGCGTTGAATTGTGGAGGATATATCATAATTGATAATACAGAAGCCTTGACCGCTATTGATGTTAATACAGGTAGCTATGTAGGAAGAAGTGATTTAGAATCTACAGTTGTAAAGACAAATCTTGAAGCTGCTAGAGAAATTGCTAAACAGTTAAGGTTAAGAGATATTGGTGGTATTATTATTGTTGACTTTATAGATATGAATCTTAATAAGGATCAAGAATTGGTTTTAGAAGTCTTAAGAAAAGAGTTATCTAAAGATAAGACTAAGACTAATATTTTAGGTTTAACAAAATTGGGATTAGTTGAGATTACAAGAAAGAATGAACGGGAACGAGTTGGTGATTTTCTACAACAAGAATGCCCTTATTGTCAAGGAAGAGGAAATGTTTTGTCAGAAGAAAGTATTTTTTTAGATACTGTGCGTAAGATTAAAGAGGTTTTATGGAAAAAGAATGTAGAGGCTTTACTATTAGAAGCACATCCTAGTATTGCTGCTAGATTGATTGGAAGTAGTGGAAAGAGCTTAAAAAATTTAGAAGAAGAATTGAATAAATCAATATATATCAAAGGAAATAAAAGCTTGCATTTAGAAGAAGTTAATTTTCTAAAGATGGGAAGTAAGGAAAAGATAAAGAAGATGGCAATTCCTTTAGTCGAAGGTGAGAAATTAGTATTAGAAGTAGAAGAAAGGCATATTAATAATTCTGCAGATGGTATTGCCAGATTAGATGGTTATATTATCGATTTATTAGATGCTGGATCTCTAGTAGGAAAAAAGGTTAAAGTAGAGATTATAGAGGTTAATAAGACATATGCTCAAGGAAAGGTGATAGAAGTAATTTGATCTAATCTATGTTTTATACTTTAAGGTCTATTTTTCTTGACAGATTTCAAATTTTGTGTTAAAATTCATATTCGTAGGTGGTTTATATAAGCCACTACCAAAACCGCACGATGCGGGTTTGAAAAACTCTTTATGAGTACCTAGTTATCGGCGAGTCTGAGGTAGAGGAGGTGCAGAGAATGTACGCAATTATCCAAACTGGTGGAAAACAATATAAAGTAGAAGAAGGTCAAATCCTTGATGTAGAAAAATTAGACGTTGAGGCTGGAGATACAGTTGAATTTGATCAAGTTAAATTGGTATCTAACGATAATGGTTTAAAGGTTGGTCAACCAACAGTAGATGGTGCTAAAGTAACTGCTGAAGCACTTGACCAAGTAAAAGGTAAAAAAGTAATTGTTTTTAAGTATAAGCCTAAAAATAATTACCGTAATAAGAATGGACATAGACAACCATATACTAGAGTAAGAATTAAGAGCATTGAAGCGTAATGATGCCTAATGATTACTATTAATATTAACCGCAATCAAGAGGGAAATGTTGTTAGTTTTTTTGGCGATGGACATGCTGAATATGCAGAATATGGTCAAGATATAGTTTGTGCAGCAGTTTCCGCGATTATGCAAACGGCGGTCTTTGGTTTGACAAATTATTTGGATTTTGATATAAATATAGATGTTAAAGATGGATGGCTAAAGTGTAAAATTGATTCTAATATAGCAAAAGATTTACAAGTTAAATCTATTTTGGAGACAATGGTCATTGGTCTAAAGGAAACGGAAAAGTCCTATTCACAATATCTTAAAATAGTTGAAGGGGGTGGAAAGAATGATTAAAATGAATTTACAACTTTTCGCTAAGAAAAAAGGAGTTGGAAGTTCTAAAAACGGTCGTGATAGTATTGCTAAACGACTAGGAGTTAAGAGACACGATGGACAATATGTTAGTGCTGGTAGTATCATTGTTCGTCAACGTGGAACTAAATTCCACCCTGGCCTAAACGTAGGTCGTGGAGGAGATGACACTCTATTTGCTACAGTTGATGGATATGTAGCATTTGAAAGAAAAGGTAGAAATAAAAAACAAATTAGTGTTTATACAGAAGATCAAGTACAAGTTATGGCATAAATAAAAAACTCCTAGCTATTTAAGCTAGGAGTTTTTTGCTTTTAGAATATCTACATGATTTTTCTTTATGCTTAATTTTTGTTAGTATTTATGTTATAATGTTCTAATAGAATTGTATGAAATTATAAAAGGTTATTTACATATAGTTTAGCCAAAATAATTATAATACATAATATGATAAGATAAATAAAAGATATAATGACTTGTGCTAATGGAAAAATTGATTTGTTGAGTAGTTAAAGCGATATTTGGGTAATTAATTATAAGTGATAAGTAAATAAATTAACTGGTCACTTGTTACTAGTCACTAGTTACTATAATTTTATACTCATTAATAGTTATTATAGATTAAAGACTAACTAGCACAGTATGTAAATATAATCTTATTTTATAAAATAAAGTTCTGAATTATCTGTAGGAGTTGATAATAATATGTTTGTAGATGAAGTAGTAATTGAGGTTAAAGGTGGCGATGGTGGAAACGGTATGACCAGTTTTCGTCGTGAGAAATTTGTAGCTGCTGGTGGACCTAGTGGTGGTGATGGAGGACATGGTGGAAATATTGTCTTCACTGTAGATGAGGGAATAAATACCTTATTAGATTTTAGAGAGAGAAAATTCTATCAAGCAGAAGCAGGAGAAAATGGCGGAAGTAAGAATATGCATGGTAAAGATGGTGAAGATTTGCTTATTACTGTTCCACCTGGAACTACAGTAACAGATACTAAAACTGGCAAGGTTATCGCAGATTTAGTTGAAGATGGTCAACGTGTAGTGATTGCAGAAGGTGGCCGTGGTGGACGTGGAAATACTAGATTTAAAAGCTCTACTAGACAGGCCCCAAAATTTTCAGAAAATGGTGAGCCTGGACAAGAAAGAAAGGTTAAACTAGAATTAAAGTTATTAGCTGATGTAGGTTTAGTGGGATATCCCAGTGTTGGAAAATCAACTATAATTTCTAAGGTATCAGCAGCAAAACCTAAGATTGGTGCTTATCATTTTACCACTTTAAAGCCGAATCTAGGGGTGGTTAAGGTAGGAAATTATAGTTCTTTTGTAATGGCAGATATTCCTGGATTAATTGAAGGAGCTCACAGTGGAGTTGGATTAGGTGATGATTTCTTGCGCCATATTGAGAGAACAAGAGTGATTATTCATGTTTTAGATATTTCAGGAATGGAGGGAAGAGATCCTTTAGATGATTTCAGAAGGATTAATGATGAATTAAGAAAGTTTAATGAAAAATTAATGGAAAGACCTCAAATAATTGCTGCCAATAAAATGGATTTGCCCCAAGCAGAAGAAAATTTAGAGAATTTAAAAGAAGTATTAGAGAAAGAAGGTTATGAAGTATACCCAATTTCTGCAGTTACAGGTCAAGGTATAGATGAATTAATCCAAAGAACAGATGTACTAGTTAAAGAGACTCCTGACTTCTTTGAAGAGGATGAAGAAGAAGAGGAAGTTATTATCCGTGGTCCTCAACCTGGAGAAGAAGATGATTTATTTGATATTGTAGAAGAAGGTGGCATTTATAGAGTTGTTGGAGATGAAATCAAGAGAAAAGTAGCTATGGCAGATTTAAGTACTGATGATGGATTATATCATTTCCTTCGAATGCTCAAGAAACTAGGAGTTAATGATGCTTTAAGGGAATCTGGTATTAAAGAAGGAGATACTGTTAATATTGAAGGATTGGAATTTGAATATAGTGAATAATAGGAGTGTGATGTAAATGTTAAAAGGAAAACAACGTAGTTATTTAAAGAGTAAAGCACATAATATGAGTCCATTATTTCAGATAGGTAAGGATGGTATTAGTGAAAATGTTATTGCTCAGGTTGATGAAGCTTTGGAAGCAAGGGAATTAATTAAGTTAAAAGCTCTAAATAATTCATTATACACTGCTAAAGAAGCAGCTAATGAACTAGCTGAAGCTTGTAATGCTGAATTTGTTCAAGCAATTGGTAATGTTTTTGTTCTTTATAGAGAGAATAAGGATATAAAAAGATATAATTTACCTAAGTAGAACTCATTATTACTAAGTTTTTTAAATTAAATGGGTTTTCCACAATTTTTGTGAAAGTATGTTTATTAACTATTAGCTTCTAGCCACTAGCTAAAAAAGATTATAGAAATAACAGCTAGCAACTGATAGCCAACAGCCAGTGGCTAAAACATCACAATATACTCATTGCTTGAATAATTAAGTTTAATTGCTTTTCATGTTTTTATGATTTGAATTTTAGATCTTAATTAGAATTTTGAAATTAATTTAAAGTATAAAGTTTATTGTTGGCAGATTAAATGAACTTAATTATTTATTACAAATTCTACATTTTGTATTGTAAAGTAGGTGAATTTATGCGTGAAATCGTAAATCAGGCTAAACGGATAGTAGTTAAGGTTGGAAGTAGTACCTTAACCTATCAAAATGCAAAGCTAAATTTCGGAAGAATTGAAAGGTTAATTAGACAGATAGCAGATTTAAGAAATCAAGGTAAAGAAGTTATATTAGTTAGTTCAGGAGCTGTTGCTGCTGGTCAAGGAGAGTTAGATTTCTCCCAACCGCCTAATACTATTCCACAAAAGCAGGCTTTAGCTGCTATAGGACAGGGAATATTAATGAAGACTTATGAGAAAATATTTAATGAATATGGACAGAAGGTTGCTCAAGTTCTATTGACTCAGAAAGATTTGACTGATCGCAAAAGATATCTTAACTCTAGAAATACTTTGAGCCAACTTCTAGACTATAATGTTATACCTATAATTAATGAAAATGATACGGTAGCTGTTCAAGAGATTAAGTTTGGTGATAATGATACTCTATCTGCTTTAGTAGGGAGCTTGATTGATGCTGATTTATTAATAATATTATCTGATATCGATGGCTTGTATACTGCAGATCCTCGGAAAGATAAATCTGCTACATTAATTAAGCAGGTTGATTCTATTACAGATAAAATAACAGCTTTAGCAGGAGATGCAGGAAGTAAAAGAGGGACAGGTGGCATGATTACCAAAATTAGAGCAGCGCAAATATCTACTAGATCAGGAATTCCTTTAGTCATTGCTAATGGTAGTTTTGACAATATATTATCTCAGATAAGTCAAGGAAAAGATTTGGGAACTTTATTTTTGCCACAGTCCAAATTAGCCAGTAGAGAAAAATGGATTGCCTTTAATTTAGATATAGAAGGTAAGATAATTGTGGATCAGGGAGCAGTTGCTGCTTTAACGAAAGATGGAAGTAGTTTATTGCCTTGTGGTATAATAGATATTCAAGGAGATTTCACAGCAGGTGCTGTAGTTGATATAATTGATCAAAGAGGTAATAAATTAGCTAGAGGACTAGTCAATTATTCTAAAGAAGAAATAGAAGTTATTAAGGGCTTGCATACAAGTAAAATAAAATCTAAACTTGGTTATGAAGATTATGATGAAGTTATTCATCGGGATAATTTGGTCTGTCTATAATTAATTTTAATTATAAGTTATTTAAAGAAGGGAGAATGGAGTAGATGAATATTAAAGAAGAGGTTATTACTAAGGCAAAAGAAGCTAAAAAGGCAGCTAAAGATTTAGCTAATATTAGTTCTGTGCTTAAAAATAAAGCTCTTTTAGCTATGGCTGATGAGTTAGAAAGAAGCACAGAGGAGATCTTAGCTGCTAATAAAGAAGATATGGATTTTGGGAGGGATAATGGTCTCCCTGAACCATTATTAGATCGATTATTATTAACCGAAGAAAGAATAGAAGGTATGGCGCAAGGATTAAGAGAAGTAGCGCAGCTTGATGATCCAATTGGTGAAGTATTGGAAATGAAGAAAAGACCTAATGGCTTGAAGATTGGTCAAGTAAGAGTTCCTTTAGGTGTAATCGGTATAATCTATGAGGCTCGTCCTAATGTAACTGCTGATGCTGCTGGCCTTTGTTTAAAGTCTGGTAATGCTGTATTGTTACGTGGGGGATCTAATGCTATTAATTCTAATAAAGCAATTACTAATGTTTTAGCTAAAGCTGCTTATGAAGCTGGTTTGCCAGAAGGTGTAGTTCAATTAGTAGAGAGCACAGATAGAGAAGCTGTACAAGTAATGTTTAAATTAAATAAATACTTGGATGTTTTAATTCCGCGTGGTGGAGCAGGATTGATCCAAGCTGTAGTTAACAACTCTACAGTTCCAGTAATTGAAACTGGTGTAGGTAATTGTCATACTTATATTGATAGTGAAGCAGATATAGATATGGCAAAAGATATTACTATTAATGCTAAAACTCAACGTACTGGTGTATGTAATTCTATGGAAACACTTCTCGTACATGAAGATATAGCAGAAGAATTCTTACCTATCATTATTGAAGAGCTAAAGAATAAAGATACTTTAGTAAAAGGATGTTCTAGGGTTCAAAAGATTGTAGATAATATTGAGCCTGCTACTGAAGAGGATTGGGAAACAGAATATCTTGATTATATCTTAGCTGTAAGAGTTGTTAATGATTTAGATGAGGCTTTATCTCATATTGATAAATACAGTACTAAGCACTCAGAAGCAATTATTACTGAAAATTATACTAAGGCACAAAAATTCTTAGATTTAGTTGATGCTGCTGCTGTTTATGTTAATGCATCTACTAGATTTACCGATGGTGGACAGTTTGGATTAGGAGCAGAAATTGGAATTAGTACTCAAAAACTTCATGCTCGTGGACCAATGGGTATTAATCAATTGACTACTAATAAATATATTATTTATGGTAATGGACAGATAAGAGAATAAAGTAGGACAGTAATGAATGATAAGTAAATATAATATTTAGGGAAGCTCAATTAGCTTCTCTTTTATTTTTTTGAAAAAACATTAAGATTAGACTATAATTGTATTATAGCCCATTAGAAAATATTAAAAGTGTAATAATGAGCTATTATTTTTTTGCTAGTATTAAACAAACATTCTCAATTATAATTTGGCTTAAATCTTAACTAGAGAGGGGAAATTATGTTAAAAAAATATTTTCTTCAGTCTTTTTTTGTGGGGATTGTTTTAGTGATTTTTACAGTAATAGAACATAGATTCACTTCTGGCAATAGTTCAATACTGTTTTTTATCTTAGAGTTTATAGCAGTACTTGCTACTTTAAGAGGAGTGGATAGTCTTTATAATAAATTCAGTAAGTAGCTGAAATAATTATTTGAGCTTTTAACTTACTAAATTTAAATTAGAGTATATTTTTGATCACACCAAGATTATTTTCCAATAGTCAAGGTGTGAATTTTTAATTTTACATAAAAGGGTAAATATAGTAGTATTTAAGTAAAGGGGTATTTGAGTCTAGTGTAGGTAAACGACTCTCAAGTTAAACTTAATGGATATAATGCGACACTTTTTGGCTTTAGGTGCTAGGAGTTGGGAGTTAGTTTTTCCTAATACCTATCACCTATCTCCTATCGCCGAAACTGTCGCTTTATCTATCTATAGTTCTATATTTAAATTCCATTCTATAGTTGGAGATCTATATCTAGTATTATTAGAGGAGGGGAGTAGATGAGTTTATTAGATGCTATTATATTTACTTCAGTTGGAATTCTAGCTATTCTTATTACTATAAAAACAGAAAGCTATTTGACTAAAGTAATTATAGCTGTTATTTGTGGTATGGTCGGAGCAGTTATTAAAATTTTAAGTAAAGAGATTATTGTAAGTTTTTTTAGTAATAGCATACTAATCAATTATGAATTAAGATGGATTATAATTGTTAGTATAGTAGTAAGTATAGCAATTTTAATTACAGAGTTTCAAGAACATATAAATCACAAGTAATAATTTTTGTTAGTTAGGGGGTTAAACATTGAAATTAGATTTAGAATTTTATAGTAGAGATGCTGTAACTGTAGCTCAGGATTTATTAGGAAAATTATTAGTCAGAAGAATAGGTAATAATAAGGTGGTTTCTAAGATAGTTGAGACAGAGGCTTATATTGGTCCAGAAGATAAGGCCTGTCATGCATATCAAAATAAAAGAACTAAGAGAACAGAGGTTATGTTTTGGAGAGCAGGATACACCTATGTTTATTTAATTTATGGGATGTATAATTGTTTAAATATAGTAACAGCTAAAAAAGATAAGCCAGAGGCTGTATTGATTAGAGCGGTAGAGCCGGTGGTAGGAGTAGAAAGTATTAAAAAGAATAGACAGATTAAGAGTAATAAAATAGAGGACTTAAGCAATGGCCCAGGAAAATTATGCCAAGGTTTAGAGGTGGATAGAGAATTAAACGGATATGATCTAGTTACAGGAGATAGACTTTATATCAAAGATTCAAAGCTTAGTCCTAAGATAATAGCAGATAAACGAATTAATATAGATTATGCTGAGGAGTATAAGGATAAGCTATGGAGGTTTTATATTAAAGATAATCTTTATGTATCTAAATAATCTATAGTTATAGAGTTTGGATAAAAGATTTTAACTCAGCCTAACTTTTTAGCACCTTCATCACTTACTATAGTTATGTTATGTTGAGTAATTAAGTTTATTTCTTGATATTCTTTTAATTCATTACCTAGTTTATCTTTGACTATTTTAATGACTGGTCGAGTTGGAAAGTCATTATTCTGCTCTTTAACAATTGCAGTTTGCCCATTACTTAATTTGACTAGTGTTCCATTAGGATAAATAGCAATATTTTGGATGAATTTATTAACTAAATCAGCATCAAATTCAGTATTGCTATTAGATATTAGAAGTTCTACAGCTTTAGCAATAGGCCATTTATTTCTATAGCATCGATCACTAGTTAAAGCATCAAATACGTCTGCAATAGTTACTATTCTAATAAACTCATGAAGTTGATTCTGTTTTAATCCTTTAGGATATCCACTACCATTAACTTTTTCATGATGATGTAATATTATTGTTCTAGAAAGTGGACTGATCTGATTATATATTTTTAAATTTTTATAACCTAAAGCAGGGTGTTTTTGTATTATTTTAAACTCTTTATCAGTTAATTTTCCTTTCTTTTTGAGTATTTCTTCTGGAATTGATACTTTACCTATATCATGTAATAAAGCTCCTACACCTAATTGTAATAATTTTTTACTATTATAACCTAAATTTTTACCTAGAATTAAAGATAGAACTGCAACATTAACTGAATGTGAAAAAGTATAAGAGTCATAATCATTAATATAAGATAGATTTACTAATATATTTTGATTGTTTAAGATATCATCAATAATATCTTTTACAACAAGTTTAACTTCTTTAATATTGATTTTTTTATTATTGGATATATTTTTTAAAGTCTTTTTAATTGTTATTATCCCTTTTTTTCTAGTTTCAGAGTTTATTATCTCTGGTATCTCTATATCCTGAGACATTTTATCATTTATATAGATATAGTTTATGCCCAGTTCTAAAAGTCTACTTTTATAGTTTTGTAGATTGTCACATCCTGTATTGAGCAATAATCTATCTTGGTGATAAACTGGTTTTGCTAACTTCATCTTTTGATTTAAATTTTCAACATGAATTATTCTCATCTTAAAACTCCTCGATTAATATATAAATTATTTGTTTTTTCTGTATTATATCTAAAAAAATAGTAAAATTATAATGATTTGATAAAAATAAAACTAACGGAATAATTATAACAAAAGGATAAAATTATGTCAAAGTAATAATAATATAGCTTATTGTAAATAATCACCTAAGATAATTTTAAATTTATTCTATTTATAATTTGATATACTTAAAATTTTATATATAATATAAAAGTAGGATAGTCGCTAAGCTAATAAGGAGGCAAAAAATGAAAAAAATAGACTTGCATATGCATAGTAGTTATAGTGATGATGCAGATTATACACCTCAAGAGATTATTAAGATGGCCAAAAAAAAGAATTTGTCAGCTATTTCAATAACAGATCATAATTTAACTACAGCAATTTCAGAGGCTTTAGAAATAACAAAAAATGATGATTTAGAGATTATCCCAGGAATCGAGTTTGATACTAATTATGAATCTAATATTTTACATATTTTAGGCTATTATATAGATTATAATTCATCAAAAATATCAGAATTATTATCAGGCATGGAAGAAGCGAAAAAGGAACAATTTTATAAGCGTATAGATCGTTTACAAGAGTTAGGTTATAGTATTACTGCTAAAGAGGTTTTGGATAAAGCAGATAATGATAGACCCTTAGGAGGATTTATTGCTGAAGTATTATTAGCTAAATCTGAAAGTAAAGAAGATCCAAGATTAAAGAAATATTATAATGGAGAACGAAGTGATCAACCTTATTTCAATTTTTATTTGGACTTTTTTAGGTCAGGAATGCCAGCAGATATTCCTTGTTGGAAACCTAATGCCAAAGATACTATAGAGTTAATTAAAGAATTGGGTGGAGTAGCGGTTTTGGCTCATCCTGGTTCAACATTAAACCCTAAAGATGAGGATGTAATAGATGATTTAATAGCTTCAGGATTGCAAGGGATTGAAGCATATAGTACTTATCATAATAAGCAAGAGATGGAACAATGGTTGGAAGTAGCTAAAAATAAAAATTTATTAGCAACTGCTGGAAGTGATTTTCATGGTCATTTGAAGCCTAAGATAGAGTTAGGTGGAGTAGCAGGAAATGATTATAGTATAGTAGAAGAGTTGAAGAATTTAAGGAGGAATAAATAATGGTACAAGATTATATTATTAGAGCGATGACAACAAATAAAGAGATTAGAGCTTTAGCTGTAAAATCTACTACTGCAGTAAATGATGCTCAGAAGTCTCATCAAACTACTCCAGTAGCAACAGCTGCTTTAGGTAGAGCTTTAACTGGTGGTTTATTAGTTGGAAGTTTAGTAAAGTCGGGGATGGAAATAGGATTAGATATAGTTGGAGATGGGCCATTAGGGAGAATTATGGTTAATGCTAATTATCGAGGTGAAGTAAGGGGCTATGTAGGGAATCCTAATATTGAATTAATGACAAATCAACAAGGAAAGTTAGATGTTGCTAGAGCAGTAGGAAATGGTCAATTAACTATAAAGAAGGATTTGAAGGTTAAAGAGCCTTATCAAGGTAGTGTACCTTTGGTTTCAGGAGAAATAGGAGATGATTTAACTTATTATTTTACAAAATCAGAGCAAACACCGTCTGCAGTAGGTCTAGGGGTTTTAGTAGATACAGATTTATCAGTAAAAGCTGCCGGTGGCTTCTTAATTCAATTATTACCAGATGCTACTGAGGAAACAATTACTCAGTTAGAATCTAATTTATCTAAAATAAATTCTGTCAGTGCTTTAATAGAATCAGGACTAACTCCAGAGGAAATTTTAGAAAAGCTACTTGATGGATTTGAATTTAGAGTATTAGAAAAGGCAGATGTAAAGTTTAAGTGTAAGTGTAATCGTGATAGAATTGCTGCTCTAGCACTTAGCTTAGGAGAAGAAGATTTAAAAGATATCTTAGAAGAACAGGGGAAAGTTGAGATTAGATGCCATTTTTGTGGAGAAACCTACAAATTTAATGAGGGTGATATAGCAGAAATTTTAAAGAGGGCGCAAGAGGAAAATTAATAGTTATATCTAAGTTAATTAATAAATAAAGATTTTTATAAGATTATATTAAAATAGAGAGGTAATATTACCTCTCTATTTTAATATAGATGATTACTAAATTATGTCAGTGATTATTTGAATATTAGTGGTGAATTAATATTAAAGGAATTAATATTTTTTAGTTATAATCCTACTTTAATATTTAAGCTATATTATTTATGATTAAGAAGGAGGTTTAAATGTAAAAATGAAAAATAAAAAAATAAATACAGTAATAAGTTTACTAGGTTCTTTGCTCTTTCTTTTGGGCTTTGTATTATTGATTCCACTGATAGTTAGTTTAATATATGGAGAAAGCTTAGCAAGAATATATCTAATCCCTGCTATTATTTCATTATTTTTAGGTGTGATCACAAGATTTAAATTTAGGGAAGATGAGATCTCGCTATCAACAGGGATGTTGGTTTGTGCCCTAGGATGGATTATTATTTCTATAGTTGGGGCTATCCCTTTTTATTTGGCTTTAGATTATACATATATAGATACTTTATTTGAAACTGTGAGTGGTTTTACTACTACAGGTATTACTGTTTTTTCTAATTTAAGTAGTATGCCAAAGTCAATTTTATTTTGGCGATCTTTGATTCAATGGTTAGGGGGATTAGGTTTTCTAACCTTCTTTTTGATAGTTACTTTTAGAGGACAATCTGGACTTTTTCAATTATTTACTGCTGAAAGTCATAAAATTAATATGTCTCGTCCTGTACCTAACATCTTTAAAACAGTAAAAATATTGTGGGGCATTTATTTGGGATTTACAGTTTTGGAGTTAATAATTTTGAAGTTCTTAGGTTTATCTTTTTTTGATTCTATTACTCATGCTTTTACAACTTTATCAACAGGTGGTTTTTCTAATTATGATCAAAGTATTGCCTATTTCCAACAAGCAGGATATACTAATTATAAAAAAATTGAATATGTAATTATATTTTTTATGGCTTTAGGAGGAATTAATTTTCTAGTCCATTATAAAGTATTAACAGGGAAGGTAAAAGAGTTATGGCAAGGTATAGAGATGAAGTATTTTTGGGGGATTATTGTTACTATAACTTCTTTAATTCTTTTAGATCATTATCTACACTTTCCTTTAATCTTGAATAAGCTTGAGGAAACTATTAGACATACATTATTTCAAGTGATATCAGTTTTAACAACAACTGGTTATGGTACTAGAGATATTAATGCTGCTTTTTTTCCAGCTTTAGCCAAGCAATTATTATTATTACTTATGTTAATTGGTGGCTGTGTAGGATCTACTTCAGGAGGTATTAAATTAATTAGAGTAGTAATACTTAATAAATTATTTAAAAGGGAGCTAAAGAAGATATCTTATCCTAAAAGAGCAGTCTTGCCTGTAGTAGTAGATGGAAATATAATTTCTGATTCTGAAATTTTTAGAGTTATAGCATTATTATTTGGATGGTTGTTATTAATAGTTATTGGTGGAGGAATTACTGCTTTAACTTCAGATTTAGCAGCTTGGAATTCTTTTTCAGGGATCTTCTCAGCATTAGGTAATATAGGTCCTTTTTATTTTAGTGTAGAAAAGATGCAAAGCTTATCTAATACTATCAAGATTACTTATATTATTGCTATGTTGGCTGGAAGATTAGAAATATTACCGATATTTATTATATTTAATAGAAGAACATGGAGGGGATAAGATTGTATATTGTAATTGCAGGTGCAGGTGTAGTTGGGAGAAATTTGGCAAAACGTTTAGTAGAAAATCATGATGTAGTTGTAATTGATATAGATAGAGAAGTCTGCGAAAGGGTTTATTCTCAATATGGAGCGGTCGCTATCTGTGGGAGTGCAACTAATATTAATGTATTAAAAGATGCTGGGATAGAGAAGGCTGATGTTGCTATTGGAGTAATGAGAAATGATGCAGATAACTTAGCTTTTGCTCTATTATCTAAGAATTATAATATAGATCAGATTATGGTTAGAATGAGGGACCCTGAATATAAAAGTGCTTATAAATTAGCTGGTGCTACTACAATAGCTGGAGTAATAGATCTGTTAGTGGAAGAATTTGTTCTTGATATTGAACAGCCAGAGATTAGGAAGGTATATTCTTTAAGTGAAGGGAAAGCAGAAATATCAGTTTTAACTGTTCCAAAAGATTCTTGGTGTGATGGTAAAAGTATTTCTGAGATTGTCAAGGTAGATAGCTTTCCTGATAATATTTTGATTTCTGGAGTTTTTGATCAACAGGAGGATAGGTTAATCATTCCTCATGGAGATACAAAGGTTAAAGAGTTAAATCAACTATTTTTAGTAGGAAGATCAGAGAATATAACTCAGGCTGCTAAAGTATTAATTAAATAATTTTCATTAAATTGTTTTGAATTTAAAAAATATATTATTTTAATTTATATATTTGATTATTAAAGATAAAGATGCAGATTTAACATAGATTTAATCTTTATAGTGAATAAATTATATCCATCTACCATAATATTAAGATAGCTTCTTTTAAATTTTATCTCTATTAACAAGGAGGGCAAAGATGAAGGTAGATATATATTATTACTCAAGAACTGGTAATTGTAAAGAGGTAGCAGAAAGGTTGTCAAAAAGGGTTGATTCTAACTTATACCGGATTGTAGGAAAAAATAAAAATTTCAAAGGTGTATTAGGATGGATTAAAGGTGGATATTATGCTTTGTTTAATAAAGAAGTTGAAGTTAATTATTATCAAGGTTCTAGTGATATTATCTGTTTAATTACTCCAGTGTGGGCAGGTAAAATCCCACCAGCTATTAGAAAGTTTATTAATAGTTTTAATTTTAATGGTAAACAGATATACTTATTGGCAACAATGAATGGTAGTGAAGGAAATATCTTTGCAAGCATAGAAGAAGTGCTTGAAAAATCTAATACAGAGATTATAGGAAAGACTGCTATTAAGGCAAAGCAGGTTAAAAGTTGTGATAATGTTTTAGAGCAATTCTGTAATCAAATGTAGAAATAGTTTTTAAAGATAGGTTAGTTAGTAACTAAAATATACAAATAATAAATCACAAGCATAAATTTATGCTTGTGATTTATTATTTTAAAGGATAGAAAAATCTTATTTAGAATTATATAAGTAGATTAATTTTTAAAGAAACTATAAATTCTAAGCGATTGTTTTTCATTTATAGAAGATAGGTAATTTAAGATGTGCTTGTTTGCTAAAATTATCAATTATTTTTAAGTAGGATATTTCAAGCTTAATATAGAAACTTATAAGTATATATTAAAAAATTCTGGTAGGGGGTATTTGATGAAGAAAAAATTGATATTATCTGCTTGTATATTATTGTTTATATTAGTATTAGGTTGTAAAGATACTAATGTTAATCCTGCTTTGAATAAAGGAAATAATAGCGCTATTTCTGAGAATATTAATCTTCTTAAGGAGTTTAATAATTTCAAGTCTAAACTTAAGCAAAGTAGTAGTATTGAAAGTAAGGAAGAAGAGATAGATAAGATGATTGCAAAGATTGGAAGAGGAAATTTTCCCTTGATTCAAAATAATAATGTTATCATTATATATAGATTAGAAGAAGGAGAAAATATCACTTTTATAAGTGATTTGAGCAATTGGAAAGAGCAGAAGATGAATAGACTAGCAGATACATCATTATATTATTTATTACTTCAAGTACCTAAAAAAGCACGCTTTGAGTACAAATTTATTGTGGATGGCAAATTTATAAATGATCCTTTGAATAATAATAAAGTAAAAAGTAAGGTATTTGAATTTAATAGCCAGGTTATAATGCCAGAGTATAAATCTAGGAAGTATTGGATCGAAGATACTAGATTTGCTAAGGGAAAAATTATTAATAAAAAAATAGATGAAATTAACTTATCTATTTATTTGCCTCCTAAATATAGTCAAGACAGTAGAAATTCTGTACTTTATTTTATAGGAGGGAATCAATATTTGGAATATGCTAAAATTAATAATACTTTGGACAAGCTAAATGATCAAAACAGTTTAAACACTATTGGTGTATTTATTGACTCTAAGGAGTTAGCTAGTTTATCAAAAGAAGGTATTGATCTTGAGTATTTCTTATCTCATCAAATAATTCCTTATATCGATAATAACTATAATACTATAGCTGATGCTAAAGGTAGAACTTTAGTTGCTTTCAATGAATATGCTAATCTAGCTGCCTCTATTGTGTTAAAAAAACCTAATCTAATATCTAATTTAATTCTTCAATCTCCTGTATTATCTGATGAGATACTATTGTTATTAGAAAATAATAACTCTAAGGATATTAAGAACTCTAAGGATATTAAGGTATATTTAGATTGGGGAGAATTTAATAAAAAACAGGGAATTAATAATAATCTTGAATTTCTAAGAAGGCTAGAAGAAAAGGGCTATGAATATAAAGCACAAATCAATCTTGAAGCCAATAATTGGTCTAGTTGGAGAGAAAATATTATAGATGGCTTAGAATATATTCTATTAGATAAGGGAAATTTTAATAATCTTAAGAAGATGATTATCAAAGAAGAGTTTGATGGTCAGTATTCAAATTTATTTACAGAAATAAATAATGAAAACTTAAGAATAAAAAAATTATCAGGAGAATATGAGCTTAATTTTAGGGAAACAACTTTTCTTAAATTAAGTTATTATAAGTTTAGAGAATTTGATTTGCAATTAGATTTAAAATTAATTAACTCTAAGCCTATTGCTTTATTTTTAACAGGAAGAGAAAATTATACTGTAGTAATTAATCCTGCTAAGAAAGATTTAAGTATCTTTGAAAATGAAGAGCAAAAAATTTATCAGAATAAGATTAATAATATTTCTCAAATCGATAGCCTTAGATTATTTGCTAAGGGTAATAAGTTGAATCTTTTTATTAATGAACAAGAGATAGGTAAGATTGATTTTGCTACAGATAATAGTAAATATATATCTTTAATGGGAGTTAAGGATTCAAAAATAAAAATTGGTGGGATTTATATAGAAGAAATTTTAAATTGATGCTCCACAGGGGCAAGCCCATGTGGTTTTACGCACGAATCTATAACGATCAAATAAAACAGCTGTCTAATTCCAGCTGTTTTATTTGATTTCTAATAATTTAGTTGGGATATTGGCAGTATAAATATATTCAGCTTGGAACTGACCTAGGTACTCAGTGAAGGGTATAGCAACAGCTATTTTTTTGATTTTATGCCAAAATTCATCTGGAACTTGGTAGTTTTGATCAATATTCAATATAGTGTCAGCAATAAAGTGGGGAAAGGCATATAATTTTTTTAGATTTAATTTATTTATATCCACTTCTATATGAGCTTCTTCTTTTATTTCTTGGCCCCAAAAATAAATTCCTAAGGGTCTTTGAACCTTTCTATCTATAAAGCTGGTTGTGTTTCTAGGGTTTTTAGCATTTTTTAATCCTTCTTTTTTTATAGTTTTTATAGCTTCTTCTATTAGTTTAGGATTATTTTCTCTAATAAAGTGATAGAGGCGGTTAGGAATAAATTCAGGTTTGGGAACTTGATAATATAAGCTTTCACATTCTAATAACTTGGCTTCTTGTTCTAATTTTGAAAGAGGTTTTTTCATTGTTTTTAACATCTTTACTGCCCCCTTTAATTAAAATTTTACCCCAAAGTGAGTGAAAATATTTGAGTTGGGATGTAGTTTTAGGTTGATATTAAGTGATTTCATCTTAATTAATAGAGATTACGATACTTTAGTAACTAGTAACTAGTGACCAGTAAATAACTTAATTTGTCACCTGTTACTCGTCACTTGTTACTATCCTTTATACCCATTTAAACTTATTAATCTTATATTATAACGAAATATTTACTTTATTTCCTTGAGACTAGTTGAATCTTGTTATAAGATAGTATTTAGATTAATCGTTTATAACTGTATATTAATTATTTAGGATAGATTAGGAGTGGACTTTGATGGAGAAGAAAGAAAAAGTAATTGGGATTATGGGGGGAACTTTTGACCCAATACATAATGGACATTTATTAACAGCTGAATGTGCAGCTTATCAGTATGATTTAGATGAAGTTATTTTTGTTCCTTCTGCTAATCCCCCTCATAAGGTAGAAAAAAACATTACTGATGCAGAAGATAGATATGTAATGGCCTTATTGGCTACTATGAGCAATCCTAAATTTAGGGTTTCTAGAATGGAGATGGAGCGAAAAGGACTTTCTTATACAATAGATACAGTTAGAGAGTTTAAAAAACTTTATTCAACTGCTAAGATATATTTTATTACAGGGTCTGATGCCATTTTAGAGATATTTACTTGGAAAGAACCAGAAGAATTATTGAAACAGGCAGAATTTATTGCTGCAACTAGACCAGGTTATTGTTTATCACAGCTTGGTCAGAAGCTTTATGATGATTATCGGGATGCAATTCATCCCTTAGAGATTCCTGGTTTAGCAATATCATCAACAGATATTAGACAGAGAATTATAGAGGGGCGCCCTATTAAATATCAATTGCCAGAAACTGTAGAGATGTATATAAAAAAACATAACTTATATAGATGATATATATCATCTATATAAGTTATCTGCTAAAGAAGATTGAAAAATTTAATATTTATGTTATTATAATAGAGAAGTCCTTAAATTTAAAAAATATATTTAGAAAGTTAGTTAATATATAGTCCGATTTTTGGTAATTGGATAGTTGTTCAAATCCCCTATTTAAAATGCAATTATTTGTTATCAGATGTACATACTATATAAAAAAAGAGACTGACTCAATGAAAGGGAAGTGTAATTTAATATGGAAAAGAAAAGATTCGAAGAATTAAATTTATCTCCAGAGGTAAATAAAGCGATTGAGGATATGGGTTTTGAAGAAGCTACTCCAATACAGACACAGTCAATACCTTATATTTTAGAAGGTAGAGATGTAATAGGACAAGCACAGACTGGAACAGGTAAGACAGCAGCATTTGGAATTCCAACTATAGAAAAGATTGATGAGAATAATAGAAATACGCAAGCATTAATTTTATGCCCTACAAGAGAACTAGCTATACAGGTATCGGAAGAGTTAAAAAGAATTTCAAAATATAAAAATAACATTAAAACTTTACCTGTCTATGGTGGGCAGTCTATAAATCGTCAAATTAAAGCTCTAAAAAAAGGTGTACAGATTGTAATTGGTACACCAGGTAGAGTAATGGATCACATGAGAAGAAATACTTTAAAGCTAAATAATTTAAAGATGATGATTTTAGATGAAGCAGATGAAATGTTAAATATGGGATTCAGGGATGATATAGAAACAATCTTAGATGGAATAAAAGGTGAAAGGCAGACAATCTTCTTTTCAGCTACTATGCCAAAACCTATTTTAAAGTTAAGAAAGAAGTATCAAAAAAATCCTCAACTTATTAAAGTTGTTCACAGAAAATTGACAGTACCAAACATTGAACAAGGTTATTTTGAGGTGAAAAGAAGAAATAAATTAGAAACCTTATCAAGATTAATTGATATTTATAATCCTAAATTATCTATAGTATTTTGTAATACTAGAAGACAGGTTGATGAACTTGTAATGCAATTGCAGGCAAGAGGATATTTTGTAGATGGATTACATGGTGGAATGAATCAACCTCAGAGAGATAGAGTTATGAATAAGTTCAAGACAGCTACAATAGAAGTATTAGTGGCAACTGATGTAGCTGCAAGAGGTATTGATATTGATGATGTAGAGGCAGTATTTAATTATGATGTTCCTCAAGATGAGGAGTATTATGTACACAGAATCGGAAGAACGGGACGTGCTGGGAGAACAGGTCGAGCATTTACCTTTGTATCAGGTAAAGAAATTTATAAGTTAAGAGGAATACAGAAGTATACTAAGACAAAGATAAAAAGAAAAAAGGTTCCTTCAGCTAAAGATGTAGAAGAGATTAAGATGTCATTAATTTTAGAAGATATATCTGAAATCTTACAAGCAGGTAATTTATCAAGAGAAATTAGTGCGATTGAAAAATTAGTTGAAGAAGATCATACATCAATTGATGTAGCTGCAGCTTTATTAAAAGTAATGATGGAAGAAGAAAAGAAAGAAGAAGCAGTAGATAACGGAGAAGATTTTGGGAATACTGGAGCAGAACCTGGAATGGTTAGATTATTTGTAAATGTAGGAAGAAAACAGAAGGTATCTCCAGGAGATGTTGTAGGTGCTATTGCTGGTGAGACAAGTATTTCTGGTGATTTAATCGGTTTAATTGATGTTTATGATAGATATACTTTTGTAGAGGTTCCTAGAGAATATGCTAAAGAAGTATTAATGATTATGAAGAATAATACTATTAAAGGAAAAAGTATAAATATAGAGCCTGCTAATCCAAGATAAAGATTAATAAAAAGTTGCCTTTAAAGGCAACTTTTTATCATAGTAAAATAATATTTAATGTTTATAAAGTTAGTTAGGGGGTCTTATAATGTTGAATGAAGAAGAAGCAATTGAAAAGTTATCAACAATGATTGATGAAGATAGACTAAAACATACTTTTGGAGTAAGAGATACTGCAGTTGATCTAGCTCAAAAGTATGGTGCAGATATAGATAAAGCTAAATGGGCAGCTTTATTACATGATTGTGCTAAAAAATTATCCAATAATCTCCTATTGCAAAGAGCAGATGAGTTTGGTATAGTGATAGATGATATTTGTCAAAGAGTTCCTGCTTTATTACATGCTCCTGTTGGTGCAGAGCTTGCTAAACGAGAGTTTGGAATTGATGATGAAGATATTTTAAATGGAATTAGATTTCATACCTTAGGTAATAAGAATATGACAAAGTTAGATAAGGTTATATTTTTAGCTGATTATATAGAGCCGAATAGAAGATGTAAAGCAATTGATGAATTGAGAGATAGAGTAAAGGGTAAAACATTGGATGAAGCCGTAAGATTAGCTTGTGAGAATACAATTAAATATAATCTAGAGCAAGGGAGAATTATTCATCCCCAGAGTATTGAAACTAGAAATGCTTTAATTTGGGAATAAACAAGAAAAATATTAAATAATTAATGCTTAGATTTTAATACCTGGTGATCTTAGAAAGGAAGTGAGATTATGTCCCTGAAAGCTAGAATAGTAAAATTTGTTCTGTTGTTTTTAGTCATTGTTATAATGGTTGTAGGGGCAGGTCTATTAACTTTTAATTTTATGGTCAAAAAGTCAACAGGTATAGATATAGACCAATCTCAAGATCAAGAAGATCCATCATCTATGCCAAAAGAAGAGATTGATAATAGGCTTAATATCTTGTTATTGGGTTCAGATTCGAAATATGAAGAGCATAATCGTGCTGATACAATAATGGTAGCTAGTATAGATTTAAAAAGTAAGAAGGTAGGAGTTATTTCCATTCCCCGAGATACAAGAGTAAAGCTAGTTGATAGAAATAGTTATAATAAGATAAATGCAGCTTACTCTTATGGAGGGATAGATTTAACTAAAAGGACTTTAGAAGAATTGTTAGATATAGATATTGATTACCACTTTGAATTAGATTATAAAGGTTTTATTGATATAGTAAATACTTTGGGTGGAGTAGAGGTAAATATAGCTAAGGATTTACATTATGTAGATCAAGCAGATAATCTTTATATTGATTTGAAAGCAGGACCAAATAAATTATCTGGAGCAGAGGCTTTGGATTATGTTCGTTTTAGACATGATGCCTTAGGAGATATCGGGAGAATTCAGCGGCAACAGAAGTTTTTAAAAGCTGCTCTTGATCAAATTTTAAATTTTAAGACAATACTAAAGGTTCCCGAATTGGTTAATGATTTTAATAGAAATGTAAAGACTGATTTAGAAGCAACTAAACTTCTAAAATTGGCCTCTATGTTAGCTGATTTTAGTATGGATCAAGTTGAAATGGAAATGCTACCTGGAGAACCTAAATATATTGATGGGATTAGTTATTGGCTACCTTTAAAAGAAGAGACTAGGGTATTAGTTAACTCTTTAATAAGAGATAAATCATATCTTAATCATAAAGGTTTAGAATTAGTTCTTTTAAATGGAAGTGGAGAAAGTGGAGTAGCTAGGGAATTTGCTGAGTTATTGAAAAAGCAAGGTTACTCAATAAAAGAGATTGGCAATGCTGATAACTTTAATTATAGAAATTCTATAATTATTACTCCTCAAGAACACTTATCTAATTTAGAAGATTTAGCTGAATATTTAAAGGCAGAAACTGTTATAGATGAAAGTACTGAAATTAAAGTAATTATTGGTAAAGAGGTAGATCATATTAGACAGAAACAAGGATTTATTAGTTAAGTCTAGAAATTGATAATAGGAAATAATATTTTTAATAGGAGGTTTTGTAGTGATAGAGATTAACACAGAAGAATTAGCTAAAAAAATTGCAAAAGCTGCTGATGATAAAAAAGCAGAGGATATTACTGTATTAGATATGAGAGGAATATCTATTTTAGCAGATTATTTTATAATTTGTAGTGGTACAGCTGATACACAGGTTAGAGCAATTATTAATTCAATTGAACACACCCTAGAAGAAGATAATATTCGGGTTAAAAATAAAGAAGGTATCGATGAAGGTCGATGGGCAGTATTAGATTATGCTGATGTAATTGTCCATGTATTCCATCAAAATGAGAGAGAACATTATCAATTAGAGAAATTATGGGGCGATGCTAAGAAGTTAGATTGGCAGGAATAATTTATAGAGACATGTGATCACATGTCTCTATAAAAAATATTAAGCTGATGATTTTGATTTCCCTTGACAAAGGAAAAACTGTAACTTATAATAATTTGTAGTTGAATATTAGCATGGTGTAGAAGAGGAGTAGTAAGTGTAAACTGAACTCGCCTTGGAGCTATATAGATGAAGTAGTAGTAGTCTATACGATTAACAAGCGTTAAATTGTTGAAGAGTGGATATATTATGGGGATATAGCTCAGCTGGGAGAGCGCTTGTCTGGCAGACAAGAGGTCACCGGTTCGAACCCGGTTATCTCCACCAAAATCTTTGATTGAAATACTGGAAGGATGATTTTGGTATTTGCCCATTGAGGGCGGCGTACCAATCATCTAATCTAAAGTTTAGAGTAGGTTTTGGTTATGAGGCCATTAAGGCCATGGCAGCAACAAGTGTTGTGCAGTTAAAGCATTAGTTAGTAGCTAATAGCTGAAGACTAGTAGCCAATGGTATATATCAATTAGGGTGGTACCGCGAGAAACTCTCGTCCCTGCTAAAGAGATTATCTTTATTAGGGGTGAGGGTTTTTCTATATTAATACATAGTTAGTTTACAAGGGGATACTAAAAACAATCTATAATTATTGTTCAAAATTTTATACTATATTTTAGAATTAATTAAAAATAAGATGAGGTGATTTGATGAAAGGAAGATATGATTTTAAGAATGTAGAGCCAAAATGGCAAAAAAACTGGGAAGATAGTCAGCTATATAAGAGTGAAGTAAAAGAAGATCAATCTAAGTATTATGTATTAGAGATGTTTCCTTACCCATCAGGAAATTTACATATGGGTCATGTGAGGAATTATTCATTAGGAGATGTATTTGCTCGTTATAAGAGAATGGAAGGTTTTAATGTTTTACATCCAATGGGGTGGGATGCTTTTGGACTTCCAGCGGAGAATGCAGCGATTAAGCGTAATATTCACCCTAATAGTTGGACTCAAGATAATATTGATAATATGAGAAAACAATTTAAGATGATGGGTTTAAGTTATGATTGGGACCGTGAAGTAGCTACTTGTAATCCTGATTATTATAAATGGACTCAATGGTTATTCTTACAATTGTACAAAGAAGGATTAGCATATAAACAGAAAGCAAATGTAAATTGGTGTCCAAGCTGCCAAACAGTACTTGCTAATGAGCAGGTGATAGATGGAGAATGTGAACGATGTGACAGTAAAGTTATAGATAAGGATTTAGAACAATGGTTCTTTAAGATTACAGATTATACTGAAGAGTTATTATCTGATCATAAACTATTGGAAAATTGGCCAGAACGAGTTAAGACAATGCAAAAGAATTGGATTGGTCGTAGTGAAGGTGCTCAGATTAAGTTTGAGATTGAAGGTAGTAATGAAGAGATAGAAGTATTTACAACTCGTCCTGATACAATTTATGGGGCAACATATATGGTTTTAGCTCCTGAACATCCATTAGTAGAGAAGTTAGTTAGTGGAAGTAATAAAGAGCAAGAGGTAATGGATTTTATAGCTAAGATGCAAGAACAGGATGAAGAAGAAAGAACGGGTTCTGATGCTCCAAAGCTAGGTATGGATACTGGAATTAAAGCAATCAATCCTTTAACTAATGAAGAAATCCCAGTTATGATTGCTAACTATGTATTGATGGGGTATGGAACAGGAGCTATTATGGCAGTACCTGCTCATGACCAACGTGACTTTGAATTTGCTAAAAAATATGACTTGCCAATTAGAGTTGTTGTTCAAGGTGAAAGAGAAGAGTTGATTGGAGAAGAATTAACTGAAGCCTATACAGAGAAAGGTAAGATCGTTAATTCTGACATCTTAAACGGATTAACTTTCTCAGAAGCTTTTGATAAAATTATTGATCATTTAGAAAGTAATAACATTGGTAATAAAGAGGTAAATTATCGTTTGAGAGATTGGTTGATTTCTCGCCAAAGATACTGGGGAACTCCAATTCCAATGATCTATTGTGATGATTGTGGAGTTGTAGCAGTGCCAGAAGAGGATTTGCCAGTAGAGTTACCTACTAATGTAGAATTTACTGGGCAAGGTCAATCACCTTTAGCTAATGTAGAGGGCTTTGTAAATACTACTTGTCCAAAGTGTGGAAAAGATGCCAAGCGTGAAGTAGATACTATGGATACTTTTGTTGATTCATCTTGGTATTATTTAAGATATACTAGTGCAGATTTAGCTGATAAGATTCTTGATAAAGATAGAGCTAATTATTGGATGAATGTTGATCAATATATTGGTGGAATTGAGCATGCAATCCTACATTTACTTTATGCAAGATTCTTTATGAAATTCATTAGTGATCAAGGTTTAGTAGATTATAAAGAACCTTTTGATAAGTTATTAACTCAAGGAATGGTATTATTAGATGGAGCTAAGATGTCTAAGTCTAAGGGTAATATTGTTGATCCTATGGAGATTCTAGATAATTATGGTGCTGATGTAGCTCGTCTATTTATTCTATTTGCTGCTCCTCCAGAAAGAGACTTAGATTGGAGTGATGAAGGAGTAGAAGGTGCTGAAAGATTCTTGAATCGTGTTTGGAGATTAGTATCTGAACATATTAATGGACTTAAGGAAGCTAATTCTGATTTTGAACTAAATACTAAGCTAGAACAGGAGTTACACAGACAATTACACATTGCAATTAAGAGTGTAACGGTAGATATTTCTAAAAGAGAACAATTTAATACTGCAATTAGTTCAATTATGGAATTAGTTAATGCAACTTATAAATATCTAAGCAAAGTGGATGAAAATATTAATTATCCATTATATAAAAAGGTAGTTGAAAGCATTATTTTACTATTAGCTCCTTTTGCTCCACATATGACTGAGGAGTTATGGTCTAACTTAGGATATGAAGAGAGTATTCACCTTCAAAGTTGGCCAAGCTATGATGAAGAGGCAACTAAAAAAGATGAGATCACAATTGTTGTTCAAATCAATGGTAAGGTAAGAGATAAGGTAGAGGTTTCTGCTGATATTGATAAAGAATCATTAAAAGCAGTTGTTAAAGAGCAAGAGAAGGTACAAGAGTATCTTGAAGGAAAAGAGATAATCAAAGAAATTGTTGTTCCTAAGCGATTAGTTAATATTGTTGTTAAATAAATTGGATTTAAAAAGGTTTGCATCTAATTAGATGCAAACCTTTTTTGTTTTTGGATTGAAAAATTAAATAACTATTTTTAACATAAAGAGTATAAAAGAATGTTAAAAGTTAAAAATAAGCAAGGGGGGGATGATAGGATGTTTCCAATAAATAAAAAAGAAGACTATATCTTGTTCTTTTTAATAGTAGCAGTTATTATAGCAACCTCGTTATTAATTTTTAAGAATATTAATTTTAACTCAGAAGATACAATTGAAATTAAAAATTATGAACAGACTAATATTAGTCAACCTAATAGTTTAGAGCAAGTTGATATTTCAGATAAAAATAAAACTTCTAAAGAATATATATTAGTTCAAGTCGGAGGAGCAGTGTTAAAGCCTGGAGTATATAAATGTGAGCTGGGAGATAGGATTTATCAAGTTATAGAAAAAGCAGGTGGTGCAAGTAAAGATGCAAATTTAGATATAATTAATTTAGTAGATGAGATTAAAGATGGAAGTAAAATTATTATTCCATCTAAAAGTAAAACTTCAAATACTAATCCAGCAATAGTAGCTAAGGATTATCCTAACAAAGTTAATATTAATAATGCTAGTGTTGAAGAGTTACAGAATTTAAAGGGGGTAGGCCCCTCTACAGCTGAGAAAATTATAAAGTATCGACAAGAAAAGGGTTCTTTTAAAACTTTAAAAGAGTTAACCAAGGTACCTGGAATAGGGGAGAAGACTTTTGCTAAATTAAAGAGTCAGATTAGTTATTAGGGTAAAACGTCCTTTGGTGGCAGTATTTATTGCTTTAGTATTAGGGATAATAGTAGGGAATTATATTGTAGCTACTAGATATTCAATTAGTATAATGGTATTTGTAGTTGTTTTATTGATAGTTTTTGCAGTTTATCTCTTAAATAAAAGGATAAAAGAAAGCAAAATTATAGTTTTAATATTAATTTTTTCACTTGGACTTTGTTATATTCAAAGTTTAAATTTATCCTGGAAAAATGAAGCTTTAGGGAAGATAATGAAGCATAAGGTTGAGATAAGGGCTACAGTAATAAAAGCAACAAACAAAGGATATAAACGAGAATATTTATTAAAAAATATAGATGTTATAGGCAGAAATATTAATAGTGATCAGAAAATATTATTATCAGCATGGGATTTTAATCCTAAACTAGAATATGGGGATATAGTTTCTATTAAGACTAAAATTCATTTGCCTGAAGTTCAAAGAAATCCAGGAGGTTTTTCCTATCAAAAATATCTTAAATATAATAGGATTTATGCCCTTTGTGATGTTAATAGTCAAAATCAGATTAAAAAGCTTAGCAATAACGGAAACTTTATTTTAAGAGCTTTATTTAGATTGCAAAATAGGATGAAAGGAGTAATTGATAAGTATTTTGACAATCCTAATAATTATATCTTAGAAGCTTTATTGTTAGGTGATAAATCATTATTACCTGGGCAAATCAAAGATGATTTTAGAGACTTGGGTTTGAGTCATTTATTAGTTATATCAGGGTTTCATATTGGGTTAATAAGTTATTTGATATATTTATTAGCTGAAAAATTAAAATTATCGAAAGGAAAAAGATTAATTTTAAATTTATTAATCTTAGGAACTTACATAGTTATAACTGGATGTCAGCTACCTAGCTTAAGAGCTGTAATTTTGATATTTTTAGTATTATTAGGTGGTTATTTAGAAAGAAGGATAGATATTTATAATTTATTAGCAGGGGTAGGAATCATAATTTTAATAATTAATCCTTGGAGTTTATTCACAGTTAGCTTTCAACTTTCTTTTGGGGCAGTATTGGCAATTACTTATTTGACTCCATTTATCTCTAATAGATTGCCTATAAAGTATGAGAAGATCAAGACTTTAATTGCAGGTTCTATGGCTGCCCAGATAGGATTAATTCCCATATTAGCTTATTATTTTTATGAAATTTCATTGGTGAGTATCATAGCTAATCTCTTTATTATGCCTTTAATAAGTTTAGTTTTATGGATAGGTATATTTTTTATTCTTATGGGTTTGGTAAAATTTAATATGTTAACTTATATTACTTCAATTGGCATTAAGTTAATATTAGCTGTAGTTTTAAAAATAGTTAATTTTATAGCACTTAATTTTAATACAAGCTTTTTAATTGGTAGACCTAAGGTATTAATAATACTTCTTTATTATTTGCTTCTTTATTATGTATTAGAATTTTTGAAAGAAAATATAATTCCATATAATGAAAATTATAAAAGCAAAGCTAAAATTATATCTTTAATTATAGTTTTATTTCTAATATTTCAATTTGGCTTCACTGATTTTAAAGAACTTAAATTAGTATTTTTAGATGTAGGTAATGGTGATGCGATCTATTTACATACTCCAACAGATAAAAATATTTTAGTAGATGTAGGTGAGGAGGCTATAGTAGTAAGAGATTTTTTAAAGTCACAAGGAATTAAAGCAATAGATTTAATCTTTCTTTCTCACTTTCATTCTGATCATGTTGGTGGAATTATGGATATAGTCAAAGAGTTTGAAGTTGATAGAATTTGTTATCCTGTTACTATAAGAAGAGAAGATCGAAAGTTGCTTTCAGAAATTAATAAGATAAGAAAGGTAGAGATGCAAAGGTTAGTTGATGGAGATCAAATAGAAATTTCAGATTTGGACTTTGAAGTATTATCTCCTAGATTACCTTTATTAGAGAATAGCCCTGAAAATAACAATTCCTTAGTCCTGAGACTTAGCTATAATAAATTTAAAGTATTATTAACTGGAGATTTAGAAGTAGAGGGGGAGAAGAGACTATTAAAAAAATCAATTAATTTAAATAGTACAGTTTTAAAAGTAGGTCATCATGGTAGTGCTACTTCAACTTCTATAGATTTTATAACAAAAGTTACTCCTAGGCTTGCAATTATTTCAGTGGGAGATAATAATTATGGTCATCCAGACTTAAATGTTATAAAGAGGTTAAAGAAGAATAAAATTGAGATATTACGAACAGATAAAGATGGAGCAATTACTCTTATGACAAATGGTCAAAGTTACAGAGTAAGTAGGTTTATAAGATAAAAGCAGGGATATCCCTGCTTTTATCTATGGTCTAATGAACATTTGTGTCCAATAAGTCATTCCCTTGGAATCTTTAGCAAGTCCTACACCAATCTCAGTGAACTTCTCACTTAAAATATTTCTTCTGTGGCCAGGAGAATTCATCCAACCATTCATAACTGCTTTAGCTGTAGGTTGTCCTTTAGCAATATTTTCTCCTGCTGTACTATAGTCAATTCCAAATTTAGTCATCATTTCAAATGGAGATCCATATGTTGGAGATTGATGACTAAAATAATTTTTATCTCGCATATCTTTAGATTTAGTTCTTGCTACACTAGACAGTTTTGAATTATGCTTATAAGGCTTTAAGCCTCGTTTTTGACGTTCTTGATTGACTAATTTGACTACTTCAGCTTCCATAGCTTGTAAGTTGGTGCTTTCTCCCATATCTTCTTGAGGTGGCTGTTGCATATCTTCACCATTTTGAGGTTGAGTCGGTTGAGTTGGCTCAGTTGGCTGTGGTTCTGGAGTTTGATTATTTCTATCAGGCTCAGGTACATAAACCTTATCTCCAGGATAGATTAAATTAGGATCTTTAAAGTGTCCATTCATTCTTAAAGTATTTAAGAAGTTAGCATTACAGCCCTTACATATATTCCAGATTGAGTCACCTTTTTTTACAGTGTAGACTCTTCTTTTGGCATTAGCATGACTAGTTGTGAGAAATAATCCCATTATTAGCACAAGTATAATAGTAAAATATCGATTTATTTTTTTCACAGCTAAGCTCCTTTTTTATTATTTTATCATATAAATTTAAATGAGCGATGATAGCCACCGCTCATTTTCAATATTTAGTTGTAAGCCATTTAGATACTAATTATTGACCAGCCAATTGATTTTCATAAGATTCGATCATTTTTTTAACCATTTGTCCACCAACAGATCCACATTCACGAGAAGTGATATTACCCCAGTAACCAGATTTATACTCATTGTTGATATTTAATTCAGTAGCAGCCTCTAATTTAAATTTATCTAAAGCTTGTACAGCCATAGGATTTAAAACTCGATTACTTCCAGTTCTAATGCTCATTTCTATCACCTCCTTTTTTATTTTGTATTCTTATTGTGTGTTAATTAACTTGAAGCTATACTAGTAAATATTGTGTTTTTTATAAAATTATCTTAAAAATTATAAAAATATTATAAATTAATCTTGATTAACCTTGAGGAACAAAATTACCGGCTTTATTAGCTAAATTATAGTTTTTATTCTCATTTTTGATAGCTTTCATGCTAGTGTTAGTAGGTGTTCCATTAGCCAATTGATTTTCATAAGATTCGATCATTTTCTTAACCATCTGTCCACCAACAGATCCACATTCACGAGAAGTGATATTACCCCAGTAACCAGATTTATACTCATTGTTGATATTTAATTCAGTAGCAGCTTCTAATTTAAATTTATCTAAAGCTTGCATAGCCATAGGATTTAAAGTTCGATTACTACCAGTTCTAATGCTCATTTCTGTCACCTCCTTTTTTATTTTGTATTCTTATTGTATGCTGATAAATTTGAAGCTATACTAGTAAATTTTATATAAAAACAAAAAAATAATAAATGCTGCAAAAATATGATAATTAAAATTAGTTTTGAATTTAATAATTTTATAACTAAGAAATATGGATAAGCTTTTGAACATAGATCCAGGTTTATGTTAAAATAATTATAGAGAGTAATTAAGCTAATATTTTAATATAAAATAATAAGTTTTTGAAAAGGTGGTATAATATATATGCAACATATTGATATTTTAAAAAAGAAAATTAATCAGTTAGATTCAATTTATTTAATTCATGGAGATGATAGATATTTAATAGATGAATTTATTACTAAATTCATAGATACATTTGCTTCTAAAGATCTTAGAGATTTTAATCTAAACATTATGGAAGAAGATGGTGATTTAGCATCTAAATTAATTAATTCAGTTAAGACCTTACCTTTTATGTCTGAGAAAAGGATTGTAGTTGTTTATACTTATGACTTATTTGTAAAGAAGGTCAAAGATATTGATTTAATATATAATTTAATTGATGATTTTCCTGAAAGTACTATTTTATTATTTGTAAGCTATAATAAACCTAAAAGAAGTTTAAAAGTTTATAAAAGGATAAAAAAGAAGGGTGAAATCTTAAAGTTTGAGTCATTAAAATATAAAAAATTAGATAATTGGGTAGAAAAGAAGATAGAGAGTTATGGGTATAAAATAGAAAAAAAAGCAATAATGCTATTAGAAGAAGCCTTTAATAATGATTTACAACGGCTTGATAGTGAAATAAATAAAGTAATTACATTTACCGGAGAAGATAGGTTAATTACTAAAGATGATGTTCAAGCTGTTATTAGCAAGGACTGGCTAGTAAAAGAGAATATTATCTTTGATTTTGTCGATGCAATTGGACAGAAGAATACATCTTTGGCTTTGAAATTATTAGCTGATATTTTACAGGAAGGTGCAGAAGGCAAGCAGATATTAGGAATGATAGCAAGACAAATTAGGTTAATGTTACGAAGTAAATTGTTAGCTAGAGATGGTTATACAGTAGATCAAATTGCTAAGAAACTAAATCAGCACCCTTATCCGATAAAAAAATGTTTAAAACAGAGTCATAATTTTTCTATTGAGTCTTTAGAGATGGCTTTGGAGAAATTATTTGAAAGTGATTGTAGATTAGTAACAGGGAGTGACCAGAAATTAGAGATGGAATTATTAGTAATAAATTTAAAAGAGGCTATTTAATAAAATAAAAAAGACTGCTCTTAAAAGAGCAGTCCTTTTTATTTTCTAATTAAGTAATAGAAACCTTAATTAAGCAGTTAAATCATTGAATAATTTATCCAATTTAGATTTTTTACGAGCAGCATTATTCTTATGAATAGTACCTTTAGCAGCAGTTTTATCAATAATCTTTTTAGCTGTATTTAACTTTTCTCTAGCTGCTTCTACATTGCCAGCTTCTACTGCTTCTTCAAATCGCTTAACAGCAGTTTTTAATTGAGATTTTCTATTGCTATTAATAGCTGTTTTCTTTTCAATAACTCTAATTCTCTTTTGAGCAGATTTAGAATTTGCCACTACGGTCACCTCCTTTAGCCACTATTTTCTATATAAAATATAAAATAGAGTTTACTTAGCTTTAACAAAAGAATTCTATCATATTATTATTTAAAACGCAAGAAAAGATTAAATATACTTTCTGTCTACTTACTAAAAATAAAGAGTTTTTATAATTTTTAGATTAAAAGGCATAAATTAATTTCTATAAATGAATATAGAAAAATAAATAGGTTATTATAACTATTGACTTTCATAAAAAAGAAGATTGGTTCTTCCGCGACTTTTGTGAAAGTAATTTTTAAAACCTTATTTTTACCACGAATTAACACGAATAGTAATTAGCTAGCGGCTATTGGCTACTAGCTATTAGCCAGTTATTGATTCACCCCAGAAGTACTTCCTTGAGAAAAACACCTCCGGGTTTGAAGTAATAACCCTTCGTGAGATTTTAATTTTTATGGTTCCCTCCGGGCGCGTGGTTAAATAATTGTTTTTATTTTTTAAGATTTGATTTTTGAACTTTAGTTTAAATCTAAAATTAATATTAATCACAAAGTTTGTTGATGATCCAGAAGATTTTTATAAATAAAAAATATAAAATACAAACTCTTAGAAGGGAGGTTTTATAGAATGGTCGGTTGGTTAGGAGCAATTGTCAGATTTATTGTTTCTGCTTTTGTTTTATTAGCAGTAGGTTATTTAGTACCAGGAGTATCAGTCGCTAGTTTTACTAGTGCTTTAATTGCATCGATTGTTATAGCTTTTTTAGGTTATATTGTTGAAAACTTTTTTGGTGAAAATATATCTCCTCAAGCAAGAGGTTTAACTGGTTTTGTTACTTCAGCTATTGTTATTTATTTTACCGCTAAATTATTAGCAGGAATGCAAGTTTCTTTTATAGGATCCTTATTGGCAGCTTTAGTTATTGGAATTGTTGATTCTTTTGTTCCTACAGAGTTAAGATAATAAGAGAGGGGGAATATATAATGCAAGAATTAGAGCAATTATCAACTTTAACTGATTTGGCAGTTGAAGCTAGAAATCTAGCAGTTGAAAGAACTGGTGGTGAAATACAAGGAGTTGCGGTAGAAGAAGAAGAGAAAGAAAATGTAAAGGTCACAAGAATTCAGGTTATGAATCAACAAGCAGCTCAAAGAATTGGAAAAGCTCCAGGGAACTATATTACTATAGAGTCTGAATCATTGAGGGTAGCAGATAAATTAACCCAGGAATATATAAGTGGAGTATTATCTGAAGAAATAAATAAATTAATAAATTATAATGCTTTGCAACCAGGGATGCAAGGAGAACCAACTATTTTAGTGGTTGGTTTGGGCAATTGGAATGCTACTCCAGATGCTTTAGGACCAGAGGTTATTCATCATTTATTAGTAACTAGACATCTATATGATTCATCACCAGCAGATGCTAAACAAGGTATGAGACCAGTATGTGCTTTAGCACCAGGGGTTTTAGGTTTGACTGGAATTGAAACTGCAGAAATTATTCGGGGAGTGGTAGATCGAGTACATCCTAATCTAATTATTGCTATTGATGCCTTAGCTGCTAAAGAAAGTAGCAGGTTAGCTTCTACTATTCAGATTAGTGATACAGGAATCTATCCTGGTTCTGGCTTAGGTAAGAATAGGGTAGGTATTACACAACAAGATATGGGAGTTCCAGTACTTGCAATTGGGATGCCTACAGTAATAAACTCAGTTAATATTGTAAATGATACGATTAAACAATTAATGAACAATCCAAATGTTCAGCCGAGTTTAAGGGGTAGTTTAGAGCAAAATAATAATCATCAACAGATAATCCAAAATATATTACAGCCTTTTATGGGAGATTTAATTGTCTCGCCTAAAGGAATAGACCAATTAATTCGTGACACTAGCAAGATTATAGCTGGTGGAATTAATGTAGCATTACATCCAGATATAAAAGCAGAAGATGTATCATTATATTTACAATAATATTGTTAGTTGAAATTAGTAAAAGATGCTCTAGCCTTAATTTAAGGTTGGAGCATTATTATTGCTGTCTTTTTTTGTTTTAATTTTAAATTTAATTTAACAAATCAAGAACTACTTAATCAAGGTAAGTAATAAATTTTATATGATGCACATAAGTTTTTATATGAACTAGAATAGGAAGTGATATCTATGTTTAGAGATCAACATAGGTTTATGAATGTAATTATTATATTGTATATTATCTTACTATTGTTTTTAGGTAGCTTGATTTTTCAAAAATATAATTTCTCTTCTAATTTGTTAGTTGGTGATATTTTCTTTAATAATAAGTTAGTTCATTATATAATTAACTTTATTTATTTGGATGAGATTGATTCTAAAATGTTATTAAAACAGGGTTTGCCAATTGTTAGAGTTAATAATAGTCAATTATCGAATAAAAGTAATAATAAAAGTGATTTTTTAAATTTAACTTGTAGCTTTATAACTGATCTACCTCTATCTTTTTTTAAAGCTAAAGAAGATAATAGGGTAAAGATGGTTATAAATCAGGTTACCAAGAGATATAATCAGACTGTTGAGGACAAGTTAAGAGCAGAAGGAACTCATGAAAACGAAGAAAGGGTGAAGATAGAACTAAATTTTTGGCAGACAGAGCCATCTAATGAGATTGAAGATCCACAAGGACAGATTAAGAATGATATTTATAACAAGAGTAATCCCCAAGATATATTTCCTAAAAGGAATAAAGCGAATTTAAAGAAAGCATTGGTAGGTATCTATCATACTCATACAGCTGAAAACTATGAGAATAGAGGATATAACTCTAGAGCAGGTTCAGGAAATAGAGGAGATGTAGTATTAGTTGGTAATGAGCTAAGTAAAGTATTAAAGGAGAAGTATAATATATTGTCAGTTCATTCTAAGAGAGTTAATGACAAGACATATGGTAAATCATATATTAATTCTTTAAAAACAGTTGAATCTATAGTTAAGAACAATTCTGAATTGCAGATGGTATTTGATATTCATCGTGATGCTATAGGGCATGGTAGTAAAGATTTAATTACTACAACTATTAATGGTCAAAAGGTTGCTAGAATCATGATCATTGTTACTAATAATCAATATGGTCTTCCACATCCTAATTGGAAGGAAAACTTTAAATTTGCAAAAAGATTGGCTCAGAAGATGAATGCTATGTATCCGGGATTATTAAGAGATGTTAAATTATTAAGTAATCGAAGATATAACCAACATGTACACAATCATGCTTTATTATTGGAGGTTGGTGGGGCTAAGAATACTATTGAAGAAGCAAAACGTTCTGCTGATCTATTAGCTGATGTCTTAGCATCCTTGATTAGAGAAGGGGTTTAGCAATTTTTTGTTATCTTGATTAATAGAATAATGGGTGTTATAATTAGGAAAGATAATGTAGACGAAAGAGGAGGTTCTTAATGGCTAAGATTAATCAGAATAAAATTCGTAATTTTTGTATTATTGCCCATATTGATCATGGTAAATCTACTTTGGCTGATAGATTATTAGAATTCACCGGTACAATTTCTGAAAGAGAAATGGAAGAACAATTATTGGATACTATGGATTTAGAAAAAGAACGTGGTATTACTATTAAAGCTCAAGCTGTTAGAATGGATTATAAGGCAAAGGATGGTAATGACTATATATTAAATTTAATAGATACCCCAGGCCATGTTGACTTTTCTTATGAAGTATCTAGAAGTTTAGCTGCTTGTGAAGGGGCTTTGTTAGTAATTGATGCTGCTCAGGGGATAGAAGCACAGACTTTGGCTAATATTTATATTGCTTTAGAGAATGATTTAGAAATAATTCCTGTAATTAATAAGATAGACCTGCCAAGTGCTAATCCTGAAAAAGTAAAAGAAGAATTGATTGATATTGGATTAGATCCTGATGAGGCGATTTTAACTAGTGCAAAAGAAGGTATTGGTATAGAAGAGGTATTAGAAACTGTTGTAAAGTATGTGCCTGCACCAGGTGGTGACAAGGACAAGCCTTTAAAGGCTTTAATTTTTGATTCTTTATATGATCCTTATCGAGGAGTTATTTGTTATTATAGAGTGATAGATGGATTTATAAAGCCTGGCATGAAGATAAAAATGATGGCTACAGATAAAGTTTTTGAGGCAGATGAAGTAGGAACTTTTAGTCCCAAAATGAAGAAAACTAAACAGATATCCAGTGGTGAAGTTGGTTATGTAGCAGCAAGTATTAAGGATGTAAAGAACGCTCAGGTTGGGGATACAATCACTGATGCTAATAATCCTACTAATAAACCATTAGCAGGTTATCAACCGGCTAAGCCGATGGTCTTTTGTGGAATGTATCCTGTAGATGGTAAAGATTATGATGTATTAAGAGATGCTTTAGAAAAATTACAATTAAATGATGCTTCTTTGACTTTTGAACCAGAAACCTCAGAGGCTTTAGGTTTTGGATATCGCTGTGGTTTTTTGGGTCTTTTACATATGGAGATTATGCAGGAAAGATTAGAGCGGGAATATAATTTAGATTTAATTACTACTGCTCCAAGTGTAATTTATAAGATATACAAGACTGATGAAGAGGTGTTGGAGATTGAAAATCCTGCTAATATGCCTGAAGCTCAATATATTGAGAAAATTGAAGAACCAGTTGTACAGGCTAAACTTTTATTACCAGATGAGCATGTAGGTGCTGCTATGGAATTATGTCAGGATAAGCGGGGACAATTTAAGAATATGGAATATTTAGATCAAGTAAGGGTAAGGTTAACTTATGATATTCCACTAAGTGAGATTGTATTAGATTTCTTTGATAAGTTAAAATCTAGAACTAGAGGTTATGCTACCTTTGATTATGAATTTGCTGGTTATCAAGAATCGGATTTGATTAAGCTTAATATTTTGGTAAATGAAGAATCGGTAGATGCCTTATCTTGTATTGTTCATAGAGACTTTGCATATGATGTTGGAAGAGAATTAACTAAAAAATTAAAAGAATTTATTCCTGAACAGATGTTTAATGTACCAGTACAGGCTGCAATTGGTAATAAGATAATTGCTCGCCAGACAATTAGAGCAAGGCGTAAAGATGTATTACAAAAATGCTATGGTGGAGATGTATCACGTAAGAAGAAATTATTGAAGAAACAAAAAGAAGGTAAAAAAAGAATGAAACAGGTTGGAAGTGTAGAAATTCCACAGGAAGCATTTATGGCTGTTTTAGAGATTGATGATTAGAAGAAATGAGATTCTAGTTTGACTTATAAAATAGGGACGAACTTTTAAGTTCGTCCCTAAATCTATTCTAGAGAAGATAAAGGTGATGATCATGGAAGAATTCGGATTATATATTCATATTCCATTTTGTGTTCGTAAGTGTTATTATTGTGATTTTAATTCTTTTAGTTTTGATCCTATTTTAAAGCAAAGATTCTTAACTAATCTAAATAGGGAAATAGGACTTATAGCAGATAAGTATAAACCTCAAATTAAAAGTATATTTATTGGTGGTGGAACACCCACTATTTTAGATGGGGAAGAGTTAGCTAATATTTTGAATCAGTGCTATCAGAAATTCAATATAAAAGAAGATATAGAGATTACAATAGAAGCTAACCCAGGTACAGTAGATAGAAAGAAGCTGAATTTGATCAAAGAAGCTGGAGTCAATAGATTAAGTTTTGGGGTGCAAAATTTCAGTGATAAGATGTTAAAAAAGATTGGAAGAATTCATAAAGTCCAAGATACGATTGATAATTACTATTTAGCTAGAGAATTAGGTTTTAACAATATCAGCCTTGATCTAATCTTTGCTCTGCCAGGACAGAGTTTAGATGAATGGAAGGAGACCTTATTACAAGCTTGTGAACTTGATCCTGAGCATTTATCAACTTATAATCTTAAGATTGAACAAGGAACTCCTTTTTATGAAATGTTAACAAAAGGAACTTTGATACCAATAAGTGAAGAGTTGGATTTAGCTATGTATAATTTAACTAAAGATGTATTAGAAAGTAGAGGTTTTCAGCAGTATGAGATTTCTAATTTTGCCAAAAGAGGTTATGAAAGTGAACATAATCAGATTTATTGGAAAAATGAAGCTTATTTAAGTCTTGGCCCTGGTGCTCACTTTTATGATGGGATTGGTCGGGGATATAATTTTTCTTCCTTAGAAGATTATTTCCAGAGTTTAGAAGAAGGAAGACTACCTATAGCAGATTATCAAAGCTTAACTAAAGAAGAGCAGATTGAAGAAACTATGATGCTTGGATTGAGATTAATTGAAGGGGTTTCTCTATCTGGATTCAAGAGAAGGTACGATAGTGATATTAGTGATATCTATGAAAGTCAGATTAATAAATTAATAGAAGAAAAGTTAATAGTTTTTAATGATGAGAAAATTTCATTGACTTGGAAAGGTATTATATTTGCCAATAGAGTTTTAGCCGAATTTATTCTAACTTAAATGATTGAATTTAAATTATTAATTAGTTTTTTAGCTTTAGATAGTGAAGTAATTAACTGGATAAAGGAGTATATTAGCTCTAATATAGATTAATCAAAATCAAGAATATTTGACAAAGTAGATTATAAATGATATTTTATTTATAGCATATTATTAGCACTCAATAAGATCGAGTGCTAATTATGGAAAGGCGGTGGTTGCTGTTGAAGATGACAGAACGTAAAAAGAGGATTTTAAAGGCCATCGTAAATGAATATGTTATGACTGCAGAGCCAGTTGGTTCTCGTACATTGGCTAGGCGGTATGATTTTGGGGTTAGCCCTGCTACAATTAGAAACGATATGGCCGATTTAGAGGAAGAAAGTTATTTGGAGCAACCACATAGGTCAGCCGGAAGAGTTCCAACTGATAAAGGATATAGATTTTATGTGGATGCTTTAATGGAATTAAAGAAGTTATCAAGACAAAAATCAGAATTTATTAAAAAGGGCAAGTCTCTATATAAAGAGAATGGGATTCAAGAATTTGTACAACAAACATCACAAATGTTATCTGATTTGACTAATTATACTTCTGTAGTTTCAAGTCCACAGATAGAAGAAAGTGTATTTCAACATTTGCAGCTTGTTCCAATGAGTAGTAAGAGAGTACTATTGGTGCTAATTACTGATACAGGATTAGTAAAAAATAAGATTATAGATTTACCTGAAAGAATATCTCATCAAGAACTTGATCAATTATCACGTTTTTTAAATGAGAGGTTAGTTGGTTTATCTTTAAATCAAATAAGCAAAGAAGTTTTACTTGAGCTTAGTACTGAATTGATTAATAGGATTTCAGTTACATTAAGAAATCTAGACTTTATAAATAAAGAAATCAACAAGAATAATTTACCTAAATATGGTAAAATATATTTAGGAGGAACTGCCCATATATTGGACCAACCTGAATTTAATGATATAAGTAAAATAAAAACGGTATTAAGGTTGCTAGAACAAGATAAGCTACTATATGGTATTATGGATAATATCGGTGATAAAGAAGGTGTTGAAATTATCATAGGTAGTGAAAATACTTTTGATGAGATCAAAGAATGTAGTTTTGTAGCAGCTACTTATCATTTAAATGGTCGTCCAATTGGTAAAATTGGAGTAATAGGTCCAACTAGAATGGAGTATGCTAATGTAGTGGGATCAGTTAAATTTATGGCTGATCTATTAAGTGAACTTTTAACAAATAAATAAGATAAGAGTAGGTGGGGTAGAAATGGTCGATGAGGAAAAAGAGTTGAATGAACAAGAGCTTGAAGTTAAGGAAGAAAATGAAGAGTTAGAGCAGCAAGATTCTGACTCTTCTGAATTGACTAATGAAGATCTTTCTGAGACTAACGAACAATTTTCTGAGTTGGAGGCAGAACTAGCAAAAGAGAAAGAAGAAAAAGAAAAATACATAGATCGTTTACAGAGGTTGCAAGCTGAGTTTTCCAATTATAGAAAAAGAGTTACTAAGGAGAAAGAGATGTTGGCTACTCAAGCAAAAAAAGATTTTATTCTAGAGTTGTTGCCTGTTATAGATAATTTTGAAAGGGCATTAGAAAGTTCTGAAACAAGTGAAGATACTGCTAGTTTACTTGAGGGAGTTGAAATGATTTATCGACAGATAAAAAATCTATTGACTAAAAATGGTGTTGAAGAGATAGTAACTGTTGGTGAAGAATTTGATCCTAATTTCCATAATGCAGTAATGAAAGAGGCAAGTGAGGAGTATGAATCAGGAATAATTATAGAAGAATTACAAAAAGGTTACAGCTTTAATAATATAGCTATTAGGCCAGCAATGGTTAAAGTGGCAGAATAGATACATTATATTTTGAAGAATTTACAACCTATAATGTAATAATTGTTTGAAAAGTTTAGCTAGATAATATAAGTTCTAAACTTTAAAATTTAAAAGGAGGATGAATATATATGGGTAAAATAATTGGTATTGATTTAGGTACAACAAATTCATGTGTAGCAGTTATAGAAGGTGGAGAGCCTACTGTTATCCCTAATAAACAAGGTGGTAGAACAACACCTTCAGTAGTTGGTTATTCTAAAAAAGGAGAGAGATTAGTAGGTGAGCCTGCTAAACGACAGGCAATTACAAATCCAGATCAAACAGTAAGTTCTATCAAAAGACATATGGGAGAGAATTATAAAGTAGAGTTACATGGTGAAGAAAGAACTCCACAAGAGATTTCTGCTATGATTTTACAAGAACTAAAGTCCCATGCAGAAGATTACTTAGGTCAAAATGTTGAAAGTGCTGTTATTACAGTTCCAGCTTACTTTAGTGATGCACAGCGTCAAGCTACAAAAGATGCTGGTAAGATTGCAGGCTTAGATGTTAAGAGAATTATTAATGAGCCAACAGCAGCAGCTTTAGCATATGGTTTAGATGATGATCAAGAACAAACTATTTTAGTTTATGATTTAGGTGGAGGTACTTTTGATGTTTCCATCCTAGAACTTGGTGATGGTGTATTTGAAGTTATAGCAACTAGTGGTGATAACCAATTAGGTGGAGATGACTTTGATGAGAAGATTATCAACTATTTAGCTGAAGAATTTGAAAAAGAAAATGGAATTGATCTTCGTAAAGATAAGATGTCTCTACAAAGATTAAAAGATGCTGCTGAAAAGGCTAAAATTGAGCTTTCAGGATTAGCAACTACTAATGTTAACCTTCCATTTATAACTCAAACTGCAGAAGGTCCTAAACATTTAGATGTAGATATTACAAGATCTCAATTTGAAAAGATGAGTTCTGATTTAGTTGATAGAACTTTAAAAGCTGTTCGTCAAGCTTTATCTGATGCAGGTCTATCAAAAACAGATATTGATCAAGTATTATTAGTTGGAGGTTCTACTAGAATCCCAGCTGTACAAGAAGCGATTAGTAAAGAGATCAAAGAAGCAAATAAAGGTATTAATCCAGATGAATGTGTAGCTATGGGAGCTGCTATTCAAGGTGGAGTATTAAATGATGAGGTAGATGATATTGTATTATTAGATGTTACTCCATTATCTTTAGGTATTGAAACTATGGGTGGTGTATTTACTAAATTAATTGATAGAAATACTACTATTCCAACTGAGAAGAGTAAAGTATTCTCTACTGCTGCAGATAATCAAACAGCTGTGGATATCCATGTTTTACAAGGTGAAAGACAGATGGCTAAGGATAATAAGACCTTAGGGCGTTTCCAATTAACTGATATTCCACCAGCACCAAGAGGTGTACCTCAAATTGAAGTATCATTTAAAATAGATACTGATGGTATTGTTCATGTATCTGCCAAAGATAAGGGCACAGGTAATGAACAACAAATTACAATTAAATCTGATACAGGATTATCAGATGAAGAAATTGATAGAATGGTAAATGAAGCTGAAGCTCATGCTGAAGAAGATAAGAAACGTAAAGAAGCTGTAGAAACAGTAACTGGTGCAGATAGCTTAGTACATCAAGTTGAAAAAACTTTAGAAGAAGCGGGAGATAAAGTAGATGATTCAGTGGTAAGTGAGATCGAAACAGCTAAAGGTGAGTTAAAAGATGCTTTAGAGGATATTGATATGCATAATATTGATCCTGATACCTTAGATATTGATGGTATTAAAGAGAAACAAGAAGCATTAACTCAAAAATTACATGAATTAACTACTCAAATGTATCAACAAGCTGAACAAGCTCAACAAGCAGCTGGTGCAAATGCTGGTGCTCAAGGAGCTAGTGAGGATGATGATGTAGTAGATGTTGACTTTGAAGATGTAGAGGAAGAGTAATTAATAGCTACTTAGTTTTAAATTAACATATATTTAATAGAGTCAAAGCCAAACTATATTTGGTTTTGACTCTGTTTTTATGAATAGATTTTAGCTATTAGCCACTAGCTAGTAGCTATTAGCTAATAATAAGTTAGAAAGGCAGTGATTTAAAATGGCTAAAAGAGATTATTATGAAATATTAGGTGTAGATAAAAATGCTGATAAAAAAGAGATAAAGAGAGCTTATCGTAAATTGTCTAGAAAGTATCACCCTGATGTAAGTAAAGAAGAAAATGCAGAAGATAAGTTTAAAGAGATTACAGAAGCTTATGAAGTGTTAAGTGATGATGATAAAAGAGCTAGATATGATCAATTTGGCCATGCAGGTGTAGATCAAGATGGAGGATTTGGTGGTCAAGGTGGATTCGGAGGTTTTGGTCAAGGCGGATTTGGAGGCTTTGATGATATATTTGATATGTTCTTTGGTGGGGGAGGTTCTTCTAGACGAAGAAATGGCCCACGCAAAGGATCAGATTTAAGAATAAATATAAGTATCAGCTTTGAAGAAGCTGCTTTTGGAGTTGAAAAAGAGCTTACTATACCTCGTACAGAAGATTGTGATAAATGTAATGGTACTGGAGCAAAATCAAGTAGTGATGTAGAAACTTGTGCTAAATGTAATGGAAGTGGAGAGATTAGGTTTAGACAGAATACTCCATTTGGTCAAGTGATGCAAACTCAGACTTGTGATAGATGCCATGGAAGTGGTAAATTTGTTAAGAACCCATGCTCAAAATGTGATGGGAAGGGCAAAGTTAAGAAGAGAAGAAAGGTCAGTGTAAATATTCCAGCAGGTGTTGATGATGGAATGACATTAAGAGTTAGAGGTGAAGGGGAAGCAGGAGTAAATGGTGGGCCAGCCGGTGATTTACAAGTTGTAGTTAATGTTAAAGCTCACAAGATATTTAAACGTAGAGGAAATGATGTCTTATGTGAAGTCCCAATTAGCTTTGTTCAAGCAACCTTAGGTGATGAAATTCAAGTACCTACTTTAGATGGGAAGGTTAAATTTAGTATACCTGAAGGAACTCAACCAGGAACTTCTTTTAGATTGAAGGATAAAGGAATACCTTATTTGAGAGGTAGTGGACGTGGTGATCAGCATATTAAGGTAAAAGTTGTTATTCCTAAAAAATTAAGTGATGAACAGAAAGATATATTAAAAGATTTTGCAGAAATTAGTGGAGAAGAGATAAATCCAGAGCATAAAGGTTTCTTACAAAAAATTAAAGATGCTTTTGGTATGTAAAGGTGGGAAAATAATATGGAGCTCAAAGAGCTTATAATTCATGCTACACATGAGTCCTTTCCAGCAATTGAGAATATTCTCAGTGAAATAGGTGCTTTAGGAGTTAGTAAAGAGGTATTTCAAAAGGATAAGCAGCTTATAATTAAAGGTTATTTTGAAGATGATAAATTAGGAAAAGAAAAAATTAAAGTTATAAAAGATAAAATATTTGCTTTATCCAATTATGGTTTAAATATAGATCCAATTGATATGAGAGTCAAAGCTTTAAAACAAGAAGACTGGGCCAATAAGTGGAAAGAAGATATTAAAGCAATTAAAGTAAGTGATAGAATTGTAATTAAGCCAACCTGGGAAGAGTATCATGCTGATGATGGCGATATCATTATTGAAATAGATCCAGGTATGGCCTTTGGTACAGGGGATCATGGAACAACAAGCGGATGTTTAGAAATGTTAGAAAAGTATTTAAAACCTAATTTTAATGTTTTAGATATTGGTACTGGAACAGGTATCTTAGCAATTGCAGCTGCTAAATTAGGTGCTAACTCTCTTTTTGCTTTAGATATAGATCCTGTAGCGATTGAAGTAGCCAAGGAAAACGCAAAGTTGAATGGTGTTAATACTGAGATAGAGTTTAGTGAAGGGGATTTATTAGATGTTGTTGAAGGAAGATATGAATTAATTCTTGCTAATATATTACCTCATGTAATTATGAGATTAATACCTGATTTAGTTGAGGTTTCAAAAGATAAGAGTACTATTATTTTGTCAGGAATTATTGAGGAGAAAGTAGAAAAAATAAAGGAAGAATTAATCAGATATAATTTTGATATTCAAGATATTGTAAAGAAAGATCAATGGATAACAATAGTAGTTACTAGGAGAGGATAGAATGCATCACTTTTTTGTTAAACCAAAAGATATAAATGATGGCATAATTACCATTACAGGTAAAGATGTAAAACATATCACTAGGTCTTTGAGATTAGATATAAGTGATAAAATCAGTGTTGCAGATGGAGAGAGTAATAAATATTTAACAGAAATTATAGATATAAGTGAAGAATTTGTAAGAGCAAAAATAATAAATGAGTTTGAAGTCAGAGTTGAATCAAATATAGAAGTTACTCTAGTTCAAGGTTTACCAAAAAGTAAGAAGATGGATCTAATTACTCAAAAGTGTACTGAATTAGGAATAAGAGAGATTATTCCAGTTGATACGAAAAGGACTGTAGTTAATTTAAAGCCCAAAAAAGCTGAGAGGCGTCAACAAAGATGGCAGAAAATAGCTCGAGAGGCTGCTAAACAATCTGGTAGAGCTATAATTCCTATAATGAAAGATTTAATGACCTTTAAAGATATATTATCATTAGCTTCAGAGTATGATTTAGTATTAATGCCTTGGGAGGATGAACAGAGTACCAAATTAAAAGAGGTATTAACTGATAATCAAGAAGTTAATAAGATTATGATTATAATCGGTCCAGAAGGTGGTTTCAGTAAGCAAGAAGTAGAGTTAGCAAAAGAAGAAGGAATAAAGCCTGTTACTTTGGGGCCAAGAATTTTGAGGACGGAGACTGCTGGAATTGCTACCTTATCTATGATATTATATGAATTAGGAGACTTGGGTTAATTAATAATTTAGGATTGATAATTGATAATTAAGAACAAGAATTTTTATAGATGTCTATACTTAAATTGAAATAAAACTAGTATAAAGAAACAGTAATGGGTGACTAGTGACAAGTAAAAGATTAACTTATTTATTACTTGCTTGTTATTAGTTACTAAATTATTGACTATCCTTTTAGGATATCAGATTTAAATTTTAATCTAAGTTCACTATTTTATATAGATATCTAATCCTAAAGTAAAATTTATATTATATTCGATTTTAATTATATATTGAAAATTTCAAATTATTAATTGCCTTATTAGGGGGTTAGTATTATGAAACGGGTTGCTTTTTATACATTAGGATGTAAAGTTAATCAATATGACACAGAAGCTATGATGAAAGAGTTTGAAGAGTCAGGATATGAAATAGTAGATTTTGAAGAATTAGCAGATATCTATATTATAAATACTTGTACAGTTACTCATCAAGGGGCAAGTAAATCTCGTAAGATAACCAGGAGGGCCAAAAGGAGAGCTCCTGATTCTCTAGTTGCTGTTGTAGGTTGTTATCCTCAAGTGGAAGCAGAGGAAGTAATGGCTATGACAGAGGTGGATTTAGTTGTAGGGACAAAAGGAAGAAGCAAGATAGTGTCTTTTGTTGAACAAGCAATGAAATCTAATTCACCAATAAACTGTGTACAAACTATGAGTGAAGATGATGATTTCGAAAATATATCTATTGAAGAGTCTAAGCAGAGAACTAGAGCATCAATTAAGATCCAAGAAGGTTGTGATCAATTTTGCTCTTATTGCATTATTCCTTATGCTCGAGGTTCTTTGCGAAGTAGAGAGTTAGATGATGTTAAAAAAGAAGTAATCAGGGTTGCAGAGCATGGATTTGAAGAGATTGTTTTAACTGGTATTCATTTAGGTCAATATGGGAAAGATAAAGAAGGGTTGAATTTAGTCAAATTAATTAAATCTATTTTAGCAATAGAGGGAATTAAAAGAATTAGGTTAAGTTCTATCGAGGGAACAGAAGTTAGTGATGAATTAATAGATTTAATTGCTGAATCTAAGAAATTATGCCGACATCTTCATTTGCCATTACAAAGCGGTTCTGATAAGATATTAGAAGTTATGAATAGGCCATATAATATACAAGAATTCAATAATATGGTAAATAAGATAAAAAATAAAATTCCAGAAATAGCTATTACAACAGATGTTATTGTAGGTTTTCCTGGTGAAAGTGAAGAAGATTTTAATGATACTTATGAAGTTATTGAAGAGCTTGAATTCAGCGATTTACATATTTTTAAGTATTCAAAACGTGAAGGTACTCCAGCAGCAGAGTTCTCAAATCAGATTCATTCCAAAATAAAGAAAGAGAGAAGTAATAAATTAAATGAATTATCTGATTGGTTATCTAAACAATATCAACAGAAGTTTATAGGTGAAAAACTATCTGTTTTGCTAGAAGAACACAGAGATAATAGGACAGGAATGTTAACTGGTTTAACAGATAACTATTTGAGAGTATTTGTTGATGCTAATGATGATTTAGCAGGAAAACTAGTTGAAGTAAAGATAATGGAAAAAGAAGGAAAATTGTTTGGGTGTTTAGAATAATATTAGTAGATAAAAGAGACATATAATCTACTGTTATTTAATTTAAATTAAGAAAGGAGGGGACGATGTGGAAGACTGTATTTTTTGTAAAGTAGTCTCTGGAGAGATTGAAAGTAATATTATTTATGAAGATGATAAGGTTGTTGCTTTTGAAGATATTAATCCACAGGCACCAGTACATTATTTAGTTATACCTAAGAAACATATCCCTACCTTACTAGAAATTAAAGAAGAAGACCAAAAATTAATTGGACATATTTATCGTGTGATAAGTAAGTTAGCTAAAAAAGAAGGCATTGCTGAAGATGGATTCAGAGTTGTATCAAATTGCAATGAAGCTGGAGGGCAAACTGTTTATCACATTCATTATCATTTACTAGGAGGACGTAATTTACAGTGGCCTCCAGGATAATTTAGCCGCTAGTTGATAATTGTTGATAAATAGCTAAATTATAAAATTAGGAGGAGTTATTATGTCGTTACAAGAAAGATTATTAGAAGATATGAAGGAAGCTATGAAAGGAAGAAATAAAGAAAAATTATCTGTTATTCGAATGGCAAGAGCAGCAATTAAAGATAAAGAAATTAATGAAAGAAAAGATTTATCTGATGAAGAGGTTATTGAAGTTTTATCTAAGCTGGTAAAACAAAATAGAGATTCTATTTCTGAATATAAAAAGGCTGGTCAAGATGAAAAGATTGAAGAAATAAATAGAGAAATTGATATTTTGCAAGAGTATCTTCCAGAGCAATTAAGCAAAGAAGAGTTGGTTAAGATTGTAGAAGAAGTAATTGCTGATACTAATGCGGAGAGTATGAGGGATATGGGTAAAGTTATGGGCGGAATTATGCCTAAAGTTAAAGGAAGAGCTGATGGGAATCTAGTAAATCAGCTAGTTAGAGAGAGATTACAATAATAAATTAACAATATAGTTAATAGGGGATGGCTAAAATTAGCCATCCCCTATTATTTTTGTACTTAAATTCAACTAGTAATTAATAATAAAATTCTTACATATATTATTTAGTAGATAGAAGTAGAGTTATAGCTTGGGATAGAGTTGAATTTTGTGGATATATTGTGATATTTTTCGGATTTAGAATGGAGTTCAAATATGAGGTTATATGGATATAAAGAGACATTTTTAGGTGATAGGAGTTAGGTCATAGGGGATAGTAAGGTCTTCCTACCTCCCATTTCCTAACGCCTAACTCCGAAAGTGTCACTTTATCTACCTTAAGTTTTGTTTTAAAGATTTTTTTAATAAAGGTTAACTATTAACTGTTATCATATAGGAGGAGTTTAAATGGGGAAGAAAGATAAAGCTAAAGAGGTTTTTGCTAAAGTGTTTGAGCTTCCTCAAGAGGTTGTATTAAATTTGCCCAGGATATCATTAACTGGAAATTTACAGATAGAAATAGAAAATCATCGGGGAATAATAAAATATAATTCTGATTTTATTAAGGTTAGAGTTTATCATGGTCAGATAATAATTAAAGGAGAAAAGTTAATTATTGAAAGCTTAGAAAAAGATATCTTAAGAATAGAAGGGAAGATAACTGACTTAAGTTTTAAGTTATCTTAAGGAGGATATTATGCTAAAGAAACTATATACTTTAGTAGAAGGATATTTACAGTTAGAGGTAAAAGGAAGACACTTTGAGAAAGTAGTTAATATATTAATTAGAAATGGATTTAAACTATGGAATATTATTCGTATAGATGATACTTTATATGTAAATATTAGACTAAAGGATTTTAAGAATATAAGAAAACATCTTAGGAAAGTAGAGTGTAAAGTAAGAATCAAAGAGAGAAAAGGTCTTCCTTTTTATTTAAATAAGTTGATTGATAGAAGATTTTTGGCTATTGGAATAATTATTTTAATACTATCACTTTATACTCTATCTTCTTTTGTTTTTTTTATAGAAATAAAAGGGGCTAAAGAAGTAGAAAAAGAAGATATTAAGAAACTTTTAACTAAAGCTTCAATTAAACCTGGAGTTTTAAAATCTAGTATTCCTGTAGACAAATTAGAGGAAGTCCTTATAGAGAAAATTCCTAAAATTTCATGGGTTAATATTTATTTTTCGGGAACCAGATTAGTTATTGATATTGTGGAAAAGAAGATAATAGAATCAGAGATGGAACCTAGTGATATTATAGCAGACAAATCAGGAGTAATTTCAAAATTAATTGTTTTACAAGGAACTCCTGTAGTAGAAGAGGGAATGACAGTTAAAGCCGGTGATTTATTAATTAGTAGAGAATTATTAATCAGAAGAGAAGAGGAAGTTGCTAGTACAGATAGTGGGAATGAAGAAGAAATTAATATTTTACTAGAAAAGAAAGAGGTTAAAGCAGAAGGGATTGTTAAGGCTAGAGTTTGGTATGAAGGATATGGTGAGGCCAAGCTTTTTAGAGAGTATTCTCAACCTACTGGGAATGTTGAAATTAGTATAGCTATAAAGTTAAAAGATCGGGAGATAATGATTAGAGGTCCCAAAAAATCACCCTACAAGTATTTTAAACTAAGTAAGGAGGTAAAATCTTTACCTAAATGGAGGAAATTCAGGCTACCTATCGAATTAGTTAGAAGAAGATATATTCAAATAAAAAGAATTCAAGAGAGAAGAAGTATTGATATTTCTAAAAAGTTGGCTAAAGAAGAAGCTGTAGAAAGTATCTTGCAAGGTCTTTCAAAAGAGGCTATAATATTGAATAGTAAATTAAAGTTAATAGAGTTGGATACTGAAGATAATAATATAATTAGAGTTAAAGCTTTATTAGAAGTTGAAGAGGAGATTGGAATTAGGAGGGAATAGTTAATTTTGGATAACTTAATTAAAGAAGTTGAATTAAGTAGTAATCATTCAGCCAAAAACATATTCGGAAATTATGATGAAAATTTAAAGTTGATCGAAAAAAGCTTTGAAGTAAATATTATTGCTCGTGGGAATCTGGTCAAAGTCAAAGGTAAAGAAGATGAGGTATTAAGAGTAATTGATCTATTTGAAGAATTAGATTATCTATCTAATAAGAAGGGGGATTTAAGTAAGAAGGAAATTGAATATGCAATAGAATTAACTAAAGAAGGAAAGTTCTCTTTAAACGATATATATTCTGATGTTATTCAGGTAAGCAATTCTGGTAAGAAGATCACCCCGAAAACTATTGGACAAAAAATATATGTAGATGCTTTACGTAAAGATGATATAGTGTTTGGAATTGGACCTGCTGGTACTGGAAAGACTTATTTAGCAGTAGTTATGGCTGTAAATGATTTGATGAACAATAGGGTGAAAAGAATTATTTTAACTCGTCCAGCTATTGAAGCAGGAGAAAATTTAGGATTTTTGCCTGGAGATTTACAAGAAAAGGTAGATCCTTACTTGCGTCCTCTATATGATTCTCTATACGATATATTAGGTTCAGAAAAGGTTGAGCAATTATTAGAAAAAAATATTATTGAAATTGCTCCATTAGCATATATGAGAGGTCGGACTTTAAAGAATTGTGCCGTTATTTTAGATGAGGCTCAAAATACTACAAAAGAACAAATGAAGATGTTTTTAACTCGTTTAGGGCCAAATTCTAAAGCGGTAATTACAGGAGATATTACTCAGGTAGATTTACCAAGTAGAAAAAAATCAGGTTTAGCACAAACTGAAGAGATTTTAAAAAATATAGAGGGAATAAGCTTTATTTATTTGACTAATCGAGATGTAGTTAGACATAGATTAGTTAGAGCTATTATAAAAGCCTATGAAGGAGCTAATTCTTAGTTCTAGGAGTGAAATATAATGTTATCTTTTTTTAAGAAAGCTTTAAAAAAGTTCAATATAACTGAAGCAAATTTTTATAGAATTCAGAAATCCCAGAGATATATTTGGGTTATAGTTATTTTTATTATCCTATCTGGCATCGTTAGTATAGATTTTTTACCTAATAGGGTTAATTTGCAAGTAGGACAAGTTACTAAGAGTGATATTGTAGCACCTAAGACTGTTGAATATATAGATGAAGAGAGTACAGAAAAATTAAGACAAGAGGCTGAGAATAAAGTATCTAAAGTTTATGAAGAAGATACAGGGATATTGACTAAGGTAAAAGCAGATGTGCGTCAATTTTTTGATACTATTAAAAATATTAAGAGTTCTGATGTTGAATTAGAAAAGAAGGTCAAATCTGTTCAAGATAATTATAAAATAGATTTATCTTCCCAGCAGTTGTCATATTTATTTAGTTTATCAGAAGAAAATATAGATTTTTTAGAAGAAGATACACTAATGTTTTTAGTTAAATACCTAAATAGAGGTGTTAAAGATAATTATTTAAATAATGTTAAAGATCAGCTAAGTCAGGATGCTATAGAGTTAACTGAAGATAGGCAATATAATCAACTAGTTAGTAAAATAAGTAGACATTTTATTAGACCCAATCTTATCTTTAATTTTGAGGAAACAGAAAAAAGAAAAGAAGAGGCTCGTCAAAATATAGAGCCTATTAAAAGAACCTTTTCCAAGGGAGAAATAATCATTAGGCATGGTAAGGTTGTTACTCATGAAGATATTAAAATATTGAAAAATTTAGGTCTTACCCAGCCCAAAATAAATTATATTAATATTTTAGGTCACATTTTAATTGTTTTAATTTTTGTATTAATTCCTAGTATTTATATCTCTCAATACCATAGAGAAGTTTTAGAAGGGGAAGGAATATTGGCCTTATTAGGGTTATTACCTATAATGACAATATTATTAGCTAAGGTAGCTACTTATTTCCCATTAGAATACCCATCTTTTGTAGTTCCAGTAGCGGCAGCTTCAATTATGATCGCTATTTTAGTTGATACTGATTTAGCAGTGGTCTTTACTATAGCATTATCCTTTTTAGTAGGTATAGTTACTGGTGGTCGGATTATTGATGTGATGGTTGCTATTGTAAGTGGTTTAACAGGTATTTATAGTGTTTCTAAGTTGAGTCAAAGGTCTGATCTTGTTAGGGCTGGATTTATTGTTGGGGGAGCAACCTCATTAACTATATTTACTTTTATGTTAACTATGGTTAATTTAGATTTAATTATATTTTTAAATGCTTTTTGGGGAATACTAAATGGAGTATTAGTAGCAATTGTAACTAATGGATTATTACCATATGTAGAGAATATATTTGGTATTACCTCACCGGTTAAGTTATTGGAATTATCTAATCCAAATCATCCGTTATTAAAGCGCTTATTAGTAGATGCTCCAGGTACTTATCATCATAGTATAATAGTAGGTAATCTTGCAGAAGCTGCTGCAGATCAAGTTGGTGCCGATTCTTTATTAGCTAGAGTCTCAGCATATTATCATGATATAGGAAAAATAAAACGTTCTTATTTCTTTACTGAAAACCAAATTGGATCAGAAAATCCCCACAATAAATTATCTCCTAGTTTAAGTACATTAATTATCACTTCCCATGTTAAAGATGGGGTGGAGTTAGCTAAAGAATATAAATTGCCACAAGTTATTATAGATGTTATTGAGCAACATCACGGTACTAGTTTGGTATCTTTCTTTTATCAAGAAGCAGTACATGATGAAAAATATAAAAGTGTTGATGAAGGTGATTTTAGATATGATGGTCCTAAGCCTCAGACTAAAGAAGCCGGTTTGATTATGCTTTCTGATATGGTAGAGGCTGCTGTAAGGTCAAATGTTGCAGCTCAAAGTAATCCAGGCAAATTAGAGAAGTTTGTCAGAGAGCTAATTAAGAAAAAATTAGATAGTGGTGAATTAGATGAATGTAATTTAACCTTAAAGGATTTAGATAAAGTTGCAAATTCTTTTGTTAATATCTTAAAGGGAATCTTTCATAATAGAATTGAATATCCTGATAATATTGCTCAACAGTTTAAGGAGGGTAAGAAATTAAATGACAGTCTTAATAAATAATTTACAAGATAATCTAGAAGTTAACGATCAAGTTTCAGAGGTAATAGAAAAGGTAGTAAAAAAAGTTTTAGACTATGAAGATCAAGAAGAAAAAGAGGTTAGCATTGCTTTGGTTGATGATAAATATATTCATGGATTAAATCATAGATATAGAGGGAAAGATCAACCAACTGATGTGCTATCTTTTCCTCAAGAGGATAATTATTTATTGGGGGATATTATTATTTCTTTGGAGACAGCCCAACGCCAAGCTGAAGAGTATAACCATTCATTTATTAGAGAAATTGGCTTTTTAACGGTTCATGGAATGTTGCATCTTTTAGGATATGACCATTATGAGGAAGAAAGTAGAAAGATTATGAGAGAAAAGGAGGAAGAGATTCTAGTTGAATTAGATTTAACTAGAGATTAAATGAAGCTAATCCAACACTTGATTTCAAGTTTTAATTATGCAGTTAATGGCATAATTTATGTTTTGAAGCATGAAAAGAATATGAAAATACACTTTATTATTTCTATTATTGTTTTAATATTTGGATTATTGCTTAATTTAAATAAATTTGAATTGCTGATTTTATTTATAACGATAGCATTGGTTTTTTTTGCTGAAATGATTAATACTGCAATTGAAGAATTAAGTGATTTGGTCTGTCAAAAGTATAATACTAAGGTTAAAATTATTAAAGATATATCTGCTGGGGCTGTATTAGTAACAGCTTTAAATGCTATTGTTATTGGATATATTATCTTTTTTCAAGATATCAGGCCATTAACTTTAGACCTTTTATATCAAATACAGCAAACTCCAATTCATCTTACATTTATATCATTGATACTTATTATATTAGTGGTAATTGGAGTTAAGTCTTATTTTAATAAAGGAACTCCTTTGCAAGGAGGTATGCCTAGTGGGCATAGTGCTATTGCTTTTGGATTGATGATTATTATTTCTAACTTAGCAAATGATGCACTAATTACAACACTATCTTTATGGATGGCATTGTTAATTGCTCAAAGCAGAATTGAAGGAGAAATTCATACTCCCTGGGAGGTAATATCTGGAGCAATAATTGGTTCATTAATTGGAATATTAATTTTTCAATTAGTAAGCTTGTAACTTAATGATTATATTTTCTTTTATCATACATATTTAAATACTTACAATTAATTCTATATATTTATGAAGTAGAATTTTATTAGGAGGGCGTTTTTATGGATTTGACGGTGTTAATAGAAGGGATATCTTTATTAATACTATTACTCTTATCTGGATTTTTTTCTAGTTCGGAAACAGCTTTGATGTCTGTAGATAAGATAGAGATTAGACATTTGAAACAAGAAGGAAATAAGAAAGCTATGGTTGTAGATAGGTTGTTAAATAAACCAAATCAATTATTAACTACAATATTAGTAGGAAATAATTTAGTTAATATTGCAGCTTCATCTATTGCTACTGCTTTAGCAATTGACATCTTTGGAACCAAAGGAGTTGGAATTGCTACTGGAGTAGTTACTTTATTTGTATTAATTTTTGGAGAAATAACACCTAAGTCCTTTGCTAATAAAGAATCCGAAAAGGTTTCTATGATGGTAGCTAGATATATTGAACTTTTTTATTATCTTTTGGCGCCGTTAATTAAATTTTTAACTATAGTTACCAGCTTTGTGATGAAAAAAAGTGGAGCAAATCAAATGCCAAAGCCTTTTGTTAGTGAAGAAGAGATTAGAAGGTTTTTAGCAGTTGGGGAGCAAGAAGGTGTTATTGAAACTGATGAAAAGCAGATGATCAATAGTATTTTTGAATTTGATGATACAAATGTAAAAGAGATTATGGTACCTAGAATACATATGGCTTGTGTAGAGATAAATGATTCTTTAGATGAATTAATTGATATTATTATTAATCTAGGATATTCAAGAATTCCAGTTTATAATGATACTGTTGACAATATAGTAGGAGTTGTTTATGCTAAAGATCTATTAAATTTGTTGAAGAAGGATAATTATGAGGTAGATATACAAAAAATTATGCGGCCAGCATATTACATTCCTGAAACTAAAAAAGTAGATAATCTGTTAACAGAATTTAGAAAAGAAAAGATACATATGGCTATTATTTTAGATGAATATGGAGGAACGGCTGGTTTAGTAACAATTGAAGATTTATTAGAAGAGATAGTAGGAGATATTCAAGATGAATATGATGAAGAAGAAAAATGGATAAAAGTATTTAATGAGGATGAGATCTTAATAGATGGTAGAGTTGATATTGATGAAATCAATGAAATTTTAGAGATTGATCTCCCAGAAGAAGATTATGAAACGATTAGTGGCTTTATTTTGAGTATGTTAGGGTATGTTCCTAAGGCTGGAGAATGGATTGAATTTGAAAATTTAAAGATTGTTGTAGAGAAGGTAATACAGAGGAGAATATCTAAAGTTAGAATTAAGAGAGTAAAGGAGAAGGTAGTAGTTAACAATCAGGAGGAAGATTAGATGTTAAAACAGCTTCGAAATTATTTAATTACTGGACTAATTGCATTATTGCCCTTGATAGCTACTATATATATTATTTTAACGGTTATTAATACTGTAGATAGTATTTTTAGCCCGTTAGTAAAAGTTTTGGTAGGAAAAGAAGTATATGGACTAGGTTTTATTTTAACTTTTCTTATTATTCTAGGTGTAGGAATTGTAGCCAAGAATATGCTTGGTAAGAAATTAATTGATTTTGGTGAAAGTATTTTAGGTAGAATTCCTTTAGTAAGAAATATTTATACTACAATTCGTCAGATTATCAATTCTTTATTTTTGCAAAACAAGACTGCTTTTCGTAAAGTAGTCTTAATTGAATATCCTAGAAAAGGAATTTATCAATTGGGTTTCTTAACTTGTGAAGGTATTGGTGAGGTACAAGAGAAAACAGCTAAAGAAGTGGTTAATATTTTTATTCCTACTACTCCTAATCCTACTTCAGGAATGCTAATATTAGTTCCAAGAGAAGAGGTTACTTATTTGGATATGAGTGTTGAAGAGGGGTTAAAGTTAATTGTCTCTGGCGGGACATTAGCTCCAAGAGAGAGTATTAAGGAGGACAAGCATGGGAATTAGTATAAAGGAATTAACTGCTAATAATAGTTCTGTTATTAATAAGCTTATAGCAATTGAGAGTGAAGCCTTTGGAGAAGGTGGATTAAATTATTGGGGTATAGTACCAATGATTTATCATGGAGCAGTTTATGTTATTTTTATGGATAAAGAACCTGTTGGTTTAGTAGAATATATGAGAGATATTAGACAATCAACAACAGCTTATTTATATGGATTAGCTATAGCAAAGGAATATCGTAAGCAAGGTTTAGCTAGCAAGTTGTTGGAGTATTCTTTGTCTAAAATTAGTAAACAAGGGATTCAAAAAGTGGTGTTGACCGTTGACCCTAATAATGAAAGTGCCATTTATCTTTATCAGAATAAATTTGGGTTTAAACAAGTTGAATATAGAAAAAATGAATATGGTATTGGAGAAGATAGGTTGATTATGGAATTGGAATTTTAGAGGAGGTTAGAAAATGGATAAATTAACAGTTGATAAAGGATTTAAATCAGGATTTATTACAGTAGTTGGACAGCCTAATGTTGGTAAATCAACCTTAGTGAATAATCTTATCGGAGAAAAGATTAATATAACTTCACGTAAAGCCCAGACGACTAGAAACAAAATTCAGTGTATACTAACTTTAGATGATGCCCAGATGGTCTTTATAGACACCCCAGGTATTCATAGACCTAAAGATAAAATGGGGAAATATCTAAATGAAGTAGCATATAATTCGTTAAAGGAGATAGATTTAGTATTATTTATGGTAGATGCAAGTTATAAACCTAATAATCAAGATAAAACAGTTGCTAGACAATTATCTAGCTTAAAACAGCCTGTTTTATTGGTGCTAAATAAAACAGATAAAGTTAAGAAGAAAGATCTATTTCAAAGAATAAAAGACTATCAAAGACTAGGTGATTTTGATGAACTGATTACTATTTCTGCTATAAACAAGACTAATTTAGATGATCTTGTAGAAATAATGACAGGCTATTTGCCTGAAGGGCCAAAATATTATCCCGATAATATGATTACAGACCAAATAGAGCAATTTATAATTTCAGAGCTAATTAGGGAAAAAATATTAAAATTTACTCATCAAGAGGTCCCTCATTCAGTGGCAGTAGAAATTATGAGTTTTAAAGAAAGAACAGACAAAGATTTAGTTGAAATAGGAGCTAATATTTATGTAGAGCGAAAGTCACAAAAAGGTATCTTAATTGGTAAAGGTGGAAGCATGCTTAAAAGAATTGGGAAAAGTGCTAGAGAAGATATAGAAAAATTATTAGATACACAAATATTTTTAGATTTATGGGTTAAAGTTAAAGATGACTGGAGAGATAAGGAGGATGCTTTAAATATGCTGGGTTACAGGGGGTAATATATAAATGAAGGAAAGTCTAATTTTAGAGATTCAAGATAAGATTTCAATTAATGATATGGAAATTTTAAAGGTCTTATTAAAAGACTTATATGCAGCAGATATAGCTGAATTAATAGATGAACTATCAAAGGATGAGATTAAAGTATTGATTCCTATTATTCCAGTTGATAAATTAGCCTATTCTTTAGCTGAATTAGATTTTGATGATAAGCATACTATTCTAAATTTGTTAGCACCAAAAGAATTAAAGATAATTTTGGATAATATGTATGCTGATGATATAGCAGATTTATTAGGTCCTTTATCAATTGGAAAAAGTAAAGAACTATTAAAGCTTATGAAAAAAGAGGATGCAGAGCAGATACAAAACCTTTTAGGCTATGATGAAGATAGTGCTGGTGGTATTATGACCACTGAATATATTGCTATTAAAGAGGGTAAAACGGTTAGAGATGCACTAAATATCATCAGGGATATAGCTAGAGAAGCAGAGATGATTTATTATATCTATGTGGTTAGTCAGACTAAAGAGTTAATGGGAGTTCTCTCTATGAGAGAGTTGATTACTGCATCTCCTGAAGCTAGAATAAAAGATCTGATCCAGAAAAAAGTAATCAATGTTAGGCTAGATTTAGATCAAGAAGAGGTAGCTCGGATTATTTCAAAATATGATTTATTGGCAGTTCCTGTAGTTAATCATAAGAAACAGCTTTTGGGAATAATAACAGTAGATGATATTATAGATGTAATTGAAGAAGAAGCTACAGAAGATATCTATAAGATGGCAGCAACAACAGAGGTTGATTTTGATGATGAGAATAATACAATAGTTAAAGCTTCTTTGAAGCGTTCGCCATGGCTAATAGTTCTTTTATTTGCTAGTATTTTGTCTGGTTCTGTAATTGATGTTTTTTCTGATCTTTTAAATACAGTGGTAGCCTTAGCCTTGTTTATGCCTACTTTGGCTGGTACTGGCGGAAATGCAGGAACTCAATCTTTAGCAATTGTTGTTAGAGGATTGGCAACTGGAGATTTAAATACTAAAGATCTTAGGGAACATTTATTTAACGAAGTTAAGGTTGGGAGTTTAGTGGCTACAATTTGTGGTTTAATAATAGGTCTAGTTGCTTTAGTATGGCAAGGAAATTACATGCTAGGTGTTGTTGTAGGCTTAGCTATGTTCTGTAATATTTTATCTGCAACATTTGTAGGAACAACGACTCCTTTTATTTTAAATTATTTAGGAATAGATCCTGCAGTAGCTGCTGGTCCTTTTATTACAACTGTAATTGATGCATCAGGATTATTTATTTATTTTAGCTTAGCAAGATTGTTTTTGCCTTATTTGACATAAAATTATAAGATAGAGGAGTGATAATTATGGCAATTAAACCAAAAGATATGGCTAAAATGGTTGATCATACAATTTTACACCCAAAATCTACAGCATTAGATGTGAAGAAGACTTGTGACGAAGCTAAAGAATATGATTTTGCTTCTGTTTGTGTTAATCCTTGTTTTGTACCTTTAGCAGCTAAACTATTAGAAAATAGTTCAGTTAAAGTTTGTACAGTTATAGGATTTCCTTTAGGGGCTACTACTTCGGAAACTAAAGCTTATGAAACCAAAGATGCAATTAGAAATGGTGCCCAAGAAATCGATATGGTAGCAAATATTAGTGCAATTAAATCACATTCCTGGGATGTTGTTCGAGAAGATATAAAAGCAGTTGTTGATGCTACTAAAATTGCTGGAGTTACTAAAGATATTATTACAAAGGTAATTATAGAAACTTGTTATTTAGATGATGAGGAGATTGAAAAAGTATGTCAGATATGTAAGAAAGCAGGGGCTGATTTTATTAAAACTTCTACTGGTTTTGGTCCAGAAGGGGCAGATACTGAAGATGTTAGTTTAATTAGAAAGAATGTTGGTAGGTCTATTGGAGTAAAAGCATTTGGGGGTATTTCTACTTTTGAAGAAGCTCTTGATATGTTAGATGCAGGTGCTAATAGAATTGGCAGTACTGAAGGTGTATCTATAGTAACAGGGGATGATGAAGAGTAGAAGATTATTGTTAGTCTTCTTATTATTTGTTTTAATTGATTTAAAGTAAATAGCTTTAAAAAATATCTTAAGATTTGTTTTTAAATATTCTCAAGTAATTACTTGAGAATATTTTTTTAGGTTATAGATAATTTATTGATAAGTTATAAGTTGACTGGAAGTAAAAAAGATCTGATTTTTATGAATTTTTAAGATTGAATTTAGAATTATTTATTAAAAGTTATATTTCTAAAGGGTTAATTTAAATATTTAATTCTCATAATTATTTTCAAAATATGATATACTAAGAATAAATTAAGGTGAATTTAATAACTGAGTATATAGGGTTGTGGTAGGAATTAGCAGAGAAAACCAAGCCCCTCTATCACATAAAATATTCAAGGTATCATAATGCTAAACCTACCGTAGGGCGTACGGGATTGGAGTTATCACGAAGAGTTTTTATTAAAAACTCGTAGGTAAGCCTTCGGAGATACTGTAAGACCTCATTTCTTACTTAATACTTGATATTAAGCAGAAATAGGCTCGTATTTAGGAACAAGGAATCCACGTGACCTTGCTCCGTGGAGCGCCAAAATTAAATGTATAGACCCTAAAATAAATTTATACTATAGTATCAAAGAGGAGATTAGCTTTGAATGCAGAAAATTAAAGATTAAAATAGGAGAAAATAGAAGGAATGATAATATGCCACTCTTTGATACAGATGCAATTGTAATAAGAAATTATGAATTTGATGAAGCGGATAAAATTGTTTCATTATTTAGTAAAGAAAAAGGTAAAATTAAGGTAGTTGCTAAAGGTGTTCGCAAGACTAAAAGTACTCTAGCTGCAGGTTTACAGCCTTTTGTTTATAATAATATTTTGGTTTATCAAGGTAAATCTGAATTAGGTAAGTTAAGTCAATGTGAGATTAAAGAGCCTTTTAATAAAATAAGAGGAGATATTTATAAGATGGCTTATGCATCTTACATAGTAGAATTAATTGATGAATTAACAATTGATAAGGAAGATAATCAACTAGTCTTTAGTTTATTATTATTAACTTTAAGGTTGGTTGATCGCTTAGATGATCTTGAATTAATTACAAGGGTTTTTGAATTGAAATTACTTAAATTATTAGGTTATGAACCTTATTTAGATAGTTGTGTAGAATGTGGAAAAGAGTTAGGAAAGAATATTAGATTTGATGGAGAAGTTGGGGGAACAGTATGTTCTTGTTCAGCAAAATGGGCTAAAAAGATTAGTTTGGGAACTATTAAGTATATGAAACAAATATTAAGATTAGATTATAAGAAGTTGTTAGAGATGAAAATACCTCAGTATGCAAGAGATGAATTATTTGATATTATGCCTTATTACATCCAATATTTAATTCATAAAAAGCTAAAGTCAATATCTTTTATAGAAAGTTTAAAAGATATGAGCTAAGGAGGAATATTTATGGAAGAATTAGAGAAAGTAGATGTTATTAGAGAAAGAACAGGGGTAAGCTATGAACAGGCATTAGAAGCATTAAGAGCAGTAGATGGTGATGTTTTAGAAGCCATTGTTAAATTAGAAAAGGAAGAGCAAAATAAGTATAGAAAGGAAGAGTTTCAAGTTCGAGGCGAGCAGATTTTGAATAAATTTAAGGAATTAATTAAAGAAGGTAATGTAACAAGAATTAAAGTAAAGAAAGATGATAAAGTATTATTAGATATTCCAGTAAATGTTGGTGTAGTTGGTGCTGTTCTCTCTCCTCCTTTAGCTTTGTTAGGAGCTACAACAGCACTTTTAAGTAAGGCAACTATTGAAGTAGAAAGAGCTAAGAAATCAGCTAATAATTTAAACAATAATATTGACAATCAGGATGAATTCTGATATATTTAAAGCAAAATTCAAGAAATATAGTTATGATGAACAAGAAGAGTAATTAGTTAGTAGTTTTATAGCGAGCTAGGGATGGTGTAAGCCTAGTATAAAAACTAATGAAGGGCACTTGGGAGTAACTGATAATAAAGTGGATCCTAGTAAATAGGATTAAACAGGGTGGAACCGCGGGTAACCTCGTCCCTGATAGTAGAGATACTATTAGGGAGGGGGTTTTTTCATTAAAATTGAGAATTTAGAGTTAAGAACTTAAAGGATAAATAATTTTTATATTGAGCTTATTTTTAACAATAAATCTAAAGAACAGACCCTATTCCCTAACCTCTTCCCCTTAACTAAGGAGAAGGGGAACTGAAAAATTAGAACTTCTTCCATCTCTCCGGATATATCGACTACTTCGCAATAAAAAACATTTCCTCAGATGAGGAGAGACTGGTTCTGTACGAAGAGTTCAACTAATGAACTCGTAGGGGCTAGGGTGAGGTCTGAGTTTTAAATATTATTGAATTAAAAAAAGGGGGACTTTATATGCAATTTCAAGAAATGATAAATACTTTAAATCAATTTTGGTCTGATCAGAAATGTGTTGTCAGACAACCATATGATATAGAAGTTGGTGCTGGAACTATGAATCCATCAACTTTTTTAAGATCCTTAGGTCCTGAGCCATGGAATGTAGCTTATGTAGAACCTTGCCGTAGGCCTGCAGATGGACGCTATGGGGAAAATCCTAATAGATTACAGCATTATTATCAATATCAAGTTATTATGAAACCATCTCCAGATAATATTCAAGAGATATATTTAGAAAGTTTAGAGGCTTTAGGTGTTGATCCTAAGATGCATGATATTCGTTTTGTAGAGGACAACTGGGAGAACCCAACTACAGGAGCTTGGGGTCTTGGATGGGAAGTATGGCTAGATGGAATGGAAATAACCCAATTTACATATTTTCAACAGGTAGGTGGTTTAGAATGCAAACCTGTATCTGTAGAAATTACCTATGGTTTAGAGCGTCTTGCTATGTACTTACAAGAGGTAGATAGTGTATTTGATATTGAGTGGGTTGATGGAGTAAGTTATGGAGATGTTCACCACCAAGGAGAAGTAGAGCACTCTACATATAACTTTGAGATTGCTGATGTAGAAACTTTGTTAACATTATTTAATTTATATGAGAAAGAAGCTACTAGAATTGCTAAAGAAGGACTTGTTTTGCCAGCTTTTGATTATGTATTGAAGTGTTCTCACACTTTCAATATGTTAGATGCTCGTGGTGCTGTTTCAGTAACAGAAAGAACTAGTTATATTGCCAGAGTACGTACTTTAGCTAAAAAGTGTGCTGAAAACTATGTTAAGCAAAGAGAAGAATTAGGCTATCCATTGTTAAAGGAGGTTGAGGATAATGAGTAAAGATTTATTATTAGAGATTGGAACAGAAGAGATTCCAGCTGGTTTTATGAATTACACCTTTAGACAATTAAGAGATTTGTCCCAAGAGATCTTTGCTGATAACAGGATTGAAATCGGAGAAGTAGAAGCTACGGGTACTCCAAGAAGGTTGGTATTATCTATTAAAGATGTAGCTGAAAAGCAGAGTGATTTAGAAAAAGAGGTTAGAGGTCCAGCAGTAAGAATTGCTTTTGATGAAGAAGGTAATCCAAGTAAGGCTGGTGCAGGTTTTGCTCGTGGACAAGGTATTACACCAGAAGAGCTAGATGTAAGAGATGAATATGTTTATGCTTGTACTAAAGAGATTGGAAAGGATACTGATGAATTATTAGCAGGGCTATTAACAGAGATTATTAATAGATTGAACTTTCCTAAGTCTATGCGTTGGGCTGATGAAACTATGAGATTTGTTCGTCCAATTAAATGGATTTTAAGTCTTTATGGCGAAGAAAAGATAGATTTTTCTATAGCAGGAGTTAAATCTTCTAATTGGAGTAGAGGTCATAGATTCTTAAGTGAAGGTAATATAGAAATTAGCAATACGACAGAATACTTTACTAAGCTAGAAGAAGAGTTTGTAATTGTAGATCATAATCGACGTAGAGCTATGATTTTAGAACAAATTGAAAACATTGCTAAAGAGAAAGATGTAGTAGTTAAGATCGATGAAGGGTTATTAACTGAGGTTAATTTTTTAGTGGAATATCCAACTGCTTTATGTGGCAGTTTTTCCGAAAATTTCTTAGACTTACCTTCAGAAGTATTGATTACTTCTATGAGAGAGCATCAAAGGTATTTCCCAGTTGAAGATAAAGATGCTAATCTTTTGAATCATTTTGTAACAGTTAGAAATGGTAATGAAGATCATATTGATGTTGTTAGAGCTGGAAATGAGAAGGTATTACAGGCTAGATTATCTGATGCAATCTTCTTCTATGAGGAAGATCAAGAAACCTCTTTAGAAAGTAAGATAGATAAGTTAAAGAATGTTATCTTCCAAGAGGATCTAGGAACTATCTATGAGAAGGTAGAAAGAATAATTGCTTTATCAGCTCAATTTTCTGCTAAGGTAGATTTATCAGCAGAAAAGGTGGAACAAGCAAAAAGAGCTGCTAAATTATCTAAACTAGATTTAGTAACAGGTATGGTAGATGAATTTTCTAAATTACAAGGGGTTATGGGAAGATATTATGCTTTAAATGATGGAGAGAATGAAGAGGTAGCTGATGCTATATTTGAGCATTATTTACCACGCTATTCCGATGATATTTTACCAAGTACAGAAACAGGGATTATAGTTAGCATTGCTGATAAGATTGATAGTATCGTTGGGTTCTTTAGTGTAGGTATTATTCCAACAGGTTCTCAAGATCCCTATGCATTAAGAAGACAAGCCCAAGGGGTTGTTAAGATTATAGTTGATACAGGTTTAGAATTAGAATTAGATTATTTAATTGAGCAAGCTTTAGATATTCTTGAAGAACAAGGTAAGTTAGAAAGAAGTAGATCAGAAGTAAAAGCTGAGGTATTGGAATTTTTTAAGCTGAGATTAGAAAATCTATTAGAAGAAGCAGGAATTAGGTATGATGTAGTTGATGCTATATTATCTACAAATTATTCTAATATCAATGATACTCTTCTTAGAGCAACTGCGCTAATGGAGTTTAGAGAAGAAGATGATTTTGAAGAATTAATAATTGCATTTAATCGTGTGAGTAATTTGGCAAGTAAAAGTGATAATTCTACAGTTAAATCTGAATTATTTGAAGATGATAGCGAAGGTAAATTATATCAAGATTATAAATTGATTAAAGAGAAAGTAGATCTTTTAGTAACAGATAGGTCTTATATAGAAGCCCTCAAAGAAGTTGCTACACTTAAAGGGGCAATTGATGAATTCTTTGACTCTGTAATGGTAATGGCAAAGAATGAAGAAGTTAAACAGAATAGATTAGGTTTATTAAATCTAATTTCTGATCTATTATCTAGAATTGCTGATTTGACAAAGGTTGTAGTAGATTAATTATTATAAAATAAAAATCTCTTTTGGGATAATCCCAAAAGAGATTTTTATTTTATAACCTTAATATGTTGTTGAGTGATAAGCTTTTAGACTAATCCTATTAGAACTGTAGTAATTATTATTTTTTTAATCATTTTAAAACTTAATTTCTTAAGTTAAACTTATAAAATTAAATTTTAAAATGAAGGATTTTTATTTATTATAGTGTAATATTAATATATGTTAAAGACTAGGGAGGCATACTAAGATGAGGATATTGGGGATTAATGGGAGTCCAAATCCAGATGGAAATACTGCTGTGTTATTAAATAAAGCATTAGAAGCGGCTAATGAGGAAGGTGTAGAAACAAAATTAATTCATGTTAATAAGGCATTGTCAAAGTTAAAGGTTCCATTTTGTAGGCAATGTTCTAGTCCTTGTAGTAAAGCATGTTATGAGGGAACATTACTAGAAGATTATTATAAATTATTAGCTAAAGCAGATGGAATTATTATGGGAAGTCCTGTTTATTTTGGAACTGTTACTGCTCAGCTAAAAGCATTTTGGGATATGACTAGAGACTTAAGAACTAATAAAGCTTTATTAAATAAAATTGGAGCAACTATTACAGTAGGTGCTTCTAGATATGGTGGACAAGAAACCACTATAAGTACTTTACAAGATATGATGCTAATACAAGGGATGATTATAGTAGGTGATGGTTCTGAAGATACTGACGCTGGTCATCAAGGTGCTTGTGGACAAAAGCCAACTATTTCAGATGAAGCTGCTCAGGATCGTGCAAGTATTTTGGGTAAACGTGTAGCTAGATTAATAAAAAGGGGATAAATCCTTACTATTATTTATTTGTAGAATAATTAATATCTTTAGTGGAATAATAATCTCTGCTATTTGCTTGAAATATCATCTTTTTAATGATATAATATCTGGTTTTATTATGATTCTTTTAACCTTTTGATATTGACTTTTTTTAATTTAAAGAAGGGTTTTGTATTCTGGTGTCGAAAAGTTGTAATTGCTGTTAATTATATTTGTAGGGAGAAAATATGAAGATTTTAGTTGATGGGGATTCATGCCCCGTTAAAGATATTATTTGTAACATTGGAAAAGAATATGGTGTAAAAGTATTAGTTTTTATTAGTACTGCCCACTGGGCAAAAAATCAGGAAGATGTAGAATATATAACTGTTGATAGTAATTATCAAGAGGTAGATATGAAGTTGATTAACCAAGTATCACCAGGTGATATAGTGATTACTAATGATTATGGTTTAGCTGCATTAGTTTTGGCTAAAGAGGCATATTCAATCTCGGCAAAGGGTAAAATTTTTAAAAAAGATAGGATAGATTATCTACTGTCTAGACGCCATTTTGCTGCTAAGATGAGAAGGCAGGGAAAGTATTTATCCAAACCTAGTAAGTACACTAAAGAAGATAAGGAAGTATTTAGACTTGCTTTAACAGAATTGATAGTTAAATTATTAGATAATATTTAAAAAGGGTGAAAGATTTTGAGCTATTCTTATAGTGAAGAATTTATTGACCAAGTCCGCTTTAATAATGATATGGTTGATATAGTATCGGATTATACTAATTTAGAAAAGTCAGGCAAGAGTTATAAAGGGTTATGTCCTTTTCATGATGAGAATACTCCTTCTTTCAATGTTAACTCTGATCAGCAATTATATTATTGCTTTGGTTGTGGAGCAGGAGGAGATATATTTAAATTTATCATGGATATAGAAGGAGTTAATTTTGTAGAAGCTGTTAAAGTTTTAGCTGATAAAGCAAATATCCCTTTACCTAATCAGTCGCAAAGTCCACAGATGAAACAGAAAATGGATGAAAAGAAGAAACTACTCCAAATTCATCAGTTATCTGCTCGATTTTATAATTATCTTTTAACAAGTTCTGATTTAGGAAAAGAAGCTAAGGCTTATTTGAACAATAGAGGTTTTGATAATGAAATTATCGAGAAATTTAATTTAGGGTTTGCTCCTAATCGTTGGCAAGGTTTATATAACTTCTTGAAAAATAAAGGATATTCAGATCAAATATTAGCTAAATCAGGCTTAATTATTCCGCGAAAAAATAGTAGTGGGTATTATGATAGATTTAGAAATAGAGTTATTTTTACAATATATAATCATCGTGGACAAGTTATTGGTTTTGGGGGGAGGATTATAGAAGAGGTAAATCAACCTAAATATTTAAACTCTCCTGATACAATAATCTTTGATAAAAGTAAAAATTTATATGGTCTAAATGTAGCTAAAAGGCATATTCAAAATACTAATGAAGCTATAATAGTTGAAGGCTATACAGATGTTATTACTGCAAATCAATTTAATATAAAAAATACTGTAGCTTCTTTAGGAACAGCTCTAACAAGTAATCAGGCTAAATTATTAAAAAGATATGCAAATACTGTATATATAGCTTACGATTCTGATACTGCAGGAGCTAAAGCTACACTTAGGGGATTGGATATTTTAAAAGAAGAAGGACTAATAGTTAAAGTTATTACTTTGCCTCAAGATCAGGATCCAGATCAGTTTATAAAGGAAGAACAAAGAGATGGCTTTATAAGTTTGCAACAAAAAGCACAATCATTAATAGAGTTTAAGATAAATAGCATTTTGGATAATCAGGATTTTTCAAATGTAGACAATAAGGTTAAAGCAGTAAAAGGAGTAATACCTGTCTTGCTAGAAATAAATAATGAAATAGAATTAGCTGAATATTGTAAGATGGTTTCATCAAGATTAAATATAGAGCTGAGTGTACTGAAAAATGAGATAAAAAAATATAGATTTAAAAAGCAAGGTCAGGATAGAAAGCTTAATTATAGGAATAATATTAATAATAAAAAAATGTCTAATCTTAAAGAAAAATTAAATGATTCTGAATTAATTTTGCACTTAAAAGCTATCAATGAATTACTACGACATGTTATAAGAAATCCTGAAATTATTAATAAGTTAAAAGGTAGTTTGAGACCAAAGGATTTTATACAAAAGGAATATAAAGAACTTGTTAAGTTAATCTATGATTTTTATGATAAAAATAATGAACTAGATATTAATAGCTTATTAAATAAGATTGATGATAAAGAAACTAAAGATTTATTACTTAAATTATCTGTTAAAGATGATGATATGCTAAGTTATACTGAAGATATGGTGTGTGATGATAATTATATTAAACGAATAAAGGAGTATCAAGTTGCAATGAGGAAACAGCATTTAGAAACAGAAATAAGAAAAGCGGAATCAAATGGAGAAGATGACAGAGTAACCAAATTACAAATGGAATATCTAGAGTTGTTAAGAAAGGAGGTAAATTAATGTCTGAAGATAGAAAACTTATCGAGAAGAAAGTAAAAAGTTTGATCTCTAAAGGTAAGAAAGAAGGAGAAATAAGTTACCAAGAGATAATAGATGCTTTATCTGAAATAGATTTAGATACAGATCAAATTGAAGAGATTTATGAGAGTTTTTCAGCTATGGGCATTGAAGTAAAAGATGATGACCAAGATGATGGAGAAGGTGATGATGATAGTTCTTCAGATGATGGAAAATTTGGTCCTTCTGCTCTAGATTTGAGTGTAGCAAGCGGGGTAGGGATTGATGACCCAGTTAAGATGTATTTAAAAGAAATTGGTAAAGTTTCCTTGCTGACTGCTGACGAAGAAAAGACTTTAGCAAAGAGAATGGAAGAGGGCGATGAAGAAGCAAAACAGATGCTTGCAGCTGCTAACTTAAGATTGGTAGTAAGTATTGCTAAAAAATATGTTGGTAGAGGAATGTTATTTTTAGATTTAATCCAAGAAGGTAATTTAGGTTTAATTAAAGCCGTAGAGAAGTTCGATTATACAAAGGGGTACAAATTTAGTACTTATGCTACTTGGTGGATTAGGCAAGCAATTACTCGTTCTATTGCTGATCAGGCTAGAACAATCAGGGTGCCTGTACATATGGTAGAAACAATCAATAAGTTGATTAGAGTTTCACGCCATTTAGTGCAGGAGTTAGGTAGAGAGCCTACTGTAGAAGAAATTGCAAATGAAATGGATATAACCGAAGAAAAGGTTAGAGAGATCAAAAAGATTGCACAAGAGCCTGTATCATTAGAGACTCCAATTGGTGAAGAGGAAGATAGCTATTTAGGAGACTTTATTGAGGATGAAGATGCTCCAGAACCTTCTGTAGCTGCTTCATTTATGTTATTACAGGAACAGTTAGATGGAGTGCTTGATACATTAACAGATCGTGAGAAAAGAGTCTTAGAATTGAGATTTGGAATTGAAGATGGCCGATCTAGAACTTTAGAAGAAGTAGGAAAAGAGTTTGGAGTAACAAGAGAAAGAATTAGACAGATTGAAGCTAAGGCCTTAAGAAAATTAAGACATCCAAGTAGAAGTAAAAAATTAAAAGATTATTTAACATAAAATAGAAAAGGCGAGATTATGCTTGAAAAAATATGATATTTAAATATTATCGCCTTTTTTAATTAGAACATGAAGTTGAAATTTAAATTTAGTTAATATATAATTTTAATTGTTGATGTTCCCCGATAGCTCAGTTGGTAGAGCGAGTGGCTGTTAACCACTTTGTCGCAGGTTCGAGTCCTGCTCGGGGAGCCATTATTTTTTAATAAACAATTTACATAAATTGTTTATAAGCTGCTTTATGTTTAGCTCCCATCTTCTAGCAGCTTAGTATATAAGATTTTTATCTTACTAATATAGCTTTGCTTTGGGAGTAGCAATTAAAAATTTAATTTAAATATAATCATATTTAAATGATAAATAAAGGATAAAAACCTTAGTGTATGATCATACACTAAGGTTTTTTAATAATTAAAAGGATTTTTACTTAAAATAATGAATATATTACATAAGGAGAGTATTATGAATTTATCACCTAGATTGAAAAAAGTAATAGAACTGTTAGATTTACCAGCTAATACCGCAGATATTGGTACTGACCATGCCTATGTACCAATATATTTAGCTAACAATACTGATTGTTCTAAGTTAATTGCTAGTGATTATAATAAACAACCTTGTCAGGCAGCATCAAAACATATTCATCAAGCTGGTATTGAAGATCGTGTTGAAGTAAGGCAAGGTTCTGGGTTATCAGTATTAGATCGAAATGAGGTTACCCAAGTTATTATTGCTGGAATGGGAAGTAGAACTATAATAAATATATTAGAAGATGATTATAATTTAGCTCAAGGTCTAGAAAAGTTAGTTTTACAACCTATGGCTGGGGCAGGGTCTTTGCGTAAATGGTTGGCTAATAATAATTTTAAGATTGTAGATGAATCCTTAGTAAGAGAAGATGATAGGTTATATCAAATTATAGCTGCTAGACCTGGAAATATGGAAATAAATAATGAGTTCATATTAGAGTTAGGGCCAAAATTATTAGAAAATAGAGATAGCTTATTAAATTATTATTTTAATGAGTTAGAGAAAAAATGGCAAGAGGTTATTGATAAAATTTCAGAAAATGATGCTGAAAATCCAAAGATTAATTATTTAAAGACTAAAATTAGAAATTTAGCAGAACTTAGATCTGAATTGAAGATATAGCTATAGAAATATGTTGTAGTCTTGGTATGAGTAAGGAGGTTATTGGATGTCTGTTAAGTTACAGCAAGTTACAAATTTAATAAACAAGTTAGCACCTAAGAATTTAGCCTATGAGTGGGATAATATTGGATTGCAAATAGGTGATTATAATCAAGAAGTAGATAAAGTTTTAGTTACTCTAGATGTAAATCAACAAGTATTAGAAGAGGCGATTGAAAAAGATGTTGATTTAATAGTTGCTCATCATCCTGTTATTTTTAAAGGTATTTCTAATCTGAGATTTAATACACCACTTGGTAAATTAATTCAAAAAGCTATTAAGAATAATATTTCTATCTATGTAGCACATACCAATTATGATATTGCTGAAGGTGGATTGAATGATATTTTAGCTAAAAAATTACAATTAACTAATACAGATATTTTACAGGTGACTAAGTCAGAAAGTTTAAAAAAGCTAGTTGTTTTTGTACCTGTGAATGCAATAAATCAAGTTAAGGAAGCTATGGGTAAAGCAGGAGCAGACTGGATTGGCAATTACAGTAACTGTTTTTTTGAGCAAGAAGGTGTTGGTAGTTTTAAGCCCTTAGCAGATAGCAATCCTTACCTAGGCTCTAAAGGTGAAATTAATCAGGTAGAAGAATATCGCTTGGAAACTATAGTTCCAAGTAAAATATTACATAAAGTCATTAATAAAATGCTTAAAGCACATCCTTATGAAGAAGTTGCCTATGATATTTATCCTTTAGATAATCAAGGACAAAAATCTGGTATAGGACGAATAGGATACTTAAAGGAAGCGATAGTTTTAGAAGAATATATTAAATTAGTTAAAGAAAAATTAGAGCTAGAAAATCTTAAATTGGTAGGGGATATTCATAGTCAAATTCATAAAGTTGCTATTTGTAGTGGGAGTGGTGCTGATTTTATTAAAACAGCATCATTTAAAGGTGCAGACTTATTAGTAACTGGAGATATTAAATATCATGATGCCCAACTAGCAGAGGAAAAAGGGATTTCTTTAATCGATGTTGGTCATTATGGTACTGAGAAGATTATGAAAGATGCTATGGTGGAATATTTATTAGAAAAAATAAAGAAGAATAATTTAAAGGTAGGTGTATTAAGATCAGAAATTAATACTAATCCTTTTCAAATAATTTGAGTAGGTCATATTATGGCCTGCTTTTTTCTATGTATATTTTAACTTTGATATAGGTTTGTGAATGTAGAATAAAATATAAATGTGAGGTTATAGATAAATAAAGCGACAGTTTCGGAGTTAGGCGTTAGGAGTTAGGACATAGAAAGATCTTACTAACTCCTATGACCTATCACCTAGCACCTAAAAGTGTCACTTTATATCCATTAAGCTTTACCTTAAACTTGGATAACCATATTAGGCCGATTTATATAAAAGGATATTAACTTAAGGGGGCATAGATTATGAGTGATTTAACATTATTATATCAATTACAAGAATTAGATAATCAGAAGAAAGAGATCGATAAAAATAATGAGAAAGAAGAGATTGAGATAGAAATACAGAGATTAAAGGAAAGTTTAAATACTAAGGAAGAAGATTTAGTAACTAAAGAAGAAGAGTTGAATTTATTAAAAGATAAGATAAAGGAAGAAGAATTTCAAGATGCTCGATTATTAAGGCAAGAAGATGATTATGAAGAACAGCTGTATAGTGGCAATAACTCTAATCCTAAAGAATTAGAAAAATTACAAGAAAAATTAAATCATACTTTAGAGAGTAAAGCAGAGTTAGAAGAGGAATTATTAGAATTAATGATGGAATTAGATGAAAAAGAAGAAATAGTATCAGTCTTGAAAGATGATATAAAGACAAAACGTCAAAGGATCTCTCAACTAAAAAATGACCATTTAAATATTGAAAAAGAATTAAAATTAGAGTTGAATAAAATAGAAGAAGTTAAAGAAGAGTTAAAAGAGAAGCTAGGCAAAGAGCTGTGGGAAAAATATAATAATTTATATAGTAGAAAAAAAGGGGTTGTTGTAGTAGAGATGAATGATGGATATTGTATGGGCTGTAGAATGTCTTTGCCTGTTAATTTAATTGATCAAGTTGAAAGTAATGATAATATAAGTTTCTGTGAAAATTGTGGCAGAATACTTTATGCTAAGAAAAAAAATATTGATAATTTATAGAATTATTATAATTGGAATAAAATGTATTGCTGAATTTATTGACTTATACTGAATTAATTGTTATTATATTTGTTGTGGTTGGGCGATAAAATTGAAAATTATTTTATTGACAATCCAAAATAAAGGTGTTATAATCTTAAACAGTAATTAAGACAGAACCAAATAAGTAGACTGGATGATCGTAAGTATGTTTATACTTGAGGAAAGTCCGGGCTCCATAGAGCAGGATGCTGGTTAACGGCCAGCCGAAGTAATTCGAGGGAAAGTGCCACAGAGAGCAAACCGCCGATGGCCTTTTAGGCACAGGTAAGGGTGAAAGGGTGCGGTAAGAGCGCACCGGGATTCTGGTGACAGCGTCCGCATGGTAAACCCCATCCGGAGCAAGACCAAGTAGGAAAAGGTTAAGAGTAGCTCGCTCATCTTTCCAGGGTAGGTCGCTTGAGGTGGCAGGCAACTGTCACCCTAGATGGATGATCATTGCCCGTGAGGGTACAGAACCCGGCTTATAAGTCTGCTTATTTGTTCTTATATAAAATTTCTTACACCACTTAAAGTGGTGTTTTTTTATATCTTTGTTTATACATAGTAAAAGTAAAGCTTATTTATATAATGTAAAAAATAATAGCTATATAATTTGTGGAAAAGGATATCTAAATATATAATATTAATAATAGTGAGCAGGAGATCTAAAAGAAGAAGTAAATAAAGATTAAAAAAGCTTAGATAAAGGAAAAGTTTTATAAAAAAAGATTTCAAAAATAGATATTAGATTTAATAGGCGAGAATAGGATAAGTTAGATAAAATTGAATACTAATTAATTATAAAAGAATAGGTATTGTTCTTATTTTATCAGATAATAGACACCTGTTAACAGGTGTCTAAACAATATTTAGGAGGAAACTTTAGATTTATTTTTAAAAGACTTGAGTAGGCCTAATGAATAGGTTTCTGGATCTGATAAAATTAAGAGGATTAGAATTAAAAATAAAGTATAAGGGTCATACAAGTCTTTTTTCTCTTTGGGTTTTTCTTTAGGATCATTTTCTTTTCCGTTAAATAATTTGAGCATATCTTACACCTCCTTATATATAGTTGTTTTACTATATAATATGTAGTTTAGAATTTTATGTTAAAGTGCTTTTTATAATATTAACTGTTAAATATTTAAAATAGTTGTATTATCAAATTATTAAAATATTATTTGTTAGGAGTGAGAGTAGTGAGTAGATTAGGATTTTTAGGGCCACAAGGAACTTTTACAGAAATAGCTGCAAAGACATATGCTCGGAGAATAGATGAGTATATTCCCTATGGAGACATTAAAGCATTGATTAATGCAGTTAGCAGAGGAGAAGTGGACAAAGTTATTGTGCCAATTGAGAATTCAATTCAAGGTGGAGTAACCTTGACTTTGGATTTGTTGGTAGAGCATGATGTAAAGATTATTAGTGAAGTTATTATTCCCGTTAAACATAGTTTATTAACTAGAAAGACAGTAGAATTAGATAAGATTAAACATGTTATGTCTATATCTCAAGCTTTAGCACAATGTCGTTCATTTTTGGAAGATAATTTAGTGGATTATCAGGTTCATTTTACCAATAGCACAGTCGAGGGAGCAGAAAAGCTACATGATTTGGATGATAGTTGGGCTGTTATTGGAAATAGTGAAGCTGCTAAACATTATAACTTGGAAATCTTAAGAAAGGGAATTCAAGATAATGAAGAAAATTGGACCAGGTTTGTTGTTTTATCACAAGAAGAAGTTTCAGCAACTGCTAATGATAAGACTTCAATTATTTGTTCTTTAGGACAGGACCACCCAGGAGCTCTATATGATATATTACATGAGTTTGCTATTAGAGGAATTAACTTAACTAGAATTGAATCTAGACCGGCTAAGAAGTTATTAGGTGATTATATATTTTTTATAGATTTTGAAGGTCACTATCAAGAAAAAATGCTTGAAGATGCTCTTGATTTAGTTAATTATAAGGCTTCTTGGTACAAGTTATTAGGTTCTTATCCTAAATCAATGGTGATAGATGACTACAGTGTAAGTTGATTTGATCTATCTAAAATTGAAAATTGGATAAATCTATGTTAAAATAGTTAGGTGAAATTGTATCGAAGGGGGTATTACAATGGCTGGACATTCTAAATGGGCCAATATAAAACATAAGAAAGCAAAAGAAGATAAAAGAAGAGGGAAGTTATTCTCTAAATTAGTTAAAAAGATTACTGTTGCTGCTAGAAATGGCGGTGGAGATCCGGAAACCAATAATGATTTGGCTTTAGCTATTCAGAAAGCTAAGGATGCTAATATGCCTAAAGATAATATTGAAAGAGCTATTAAAAGAGGTACTGGAGAATTAGAAGGTGTTGAGTACGAAGAATTTGTATATGAAGGCTATGCTCCTGCTGGAGTTGCTTTATATATGGAAATTATGACGGATAACAGAAATCGTGCTGCTTCAGAGGTAAGGCATGTTCTATCTAAAAATGGTGGAAACCTAGGTGAAAATGGTTGTGTTTCATGGATGTTTGAAAGAAAGGGTCAATTAATTATTGATCGTATTGAACAAGAGATTGATGAAGATGAGATTATGATGTCTGCTTTAGAAGCTGGAGCAGAGGACATTAATATTGAAGAAGATAGTGTAGAAATAATAACTGAAGCAGGAGCTTTAAAAGAGGTTAGAACAGCAATGGAAGAAGCAGGATATAAATTTTCTTCCGGAGATGTTGCTATGATTCCTGAGAATATACTTGATGTAACAGATCCAAGTGAAGCTAAGAAGGTATTGAAGTTGATAGATGCTTTAGAAGATCATGATGATGTACAAGAGGTTTATGCTAACTTTAATATTCCAGATGAAGTTATGGAAGAAATTGAAGATGAAATTTAATCTTTTCAACACTCAAGTGTATCATACATTTGAGTGTTATTTTATTTTGAATATACTCTTTTAACGATTATCTTCATAATAATAATTAAGTTGGAGATAATAGTAACAAAAATAATATTAACTTTTATTTAATGTTATTTACTACAGGAGGGGTTTGATGAAGAGTTTATTCAAGTTATGGGTAATTCCTATTGTTATCGGATTGATTGCTGGATTAACTTATATTAGCTTAGATTCATCTTTAAATTCAGATAAATTAAAACAATTAGAGACAAGTCCCCCTACAGAAAAGAATTATAAGAATGAAGATAGCGATAAAGACAACTCTAAGATAAAAGAGAAGATGAGAACTGCTAATAATAATATAGTAGATATAATTAAGAAAGAGGAAAAGAAGATTAATCGAAGTTTGGACAAGATCAATAATAAAAAGCTATTAGAAGGATTTGAATTCATATTTAATGATCTTAATCAGGAAATAGAAGAAAAAAAAGATACTTCTTTGCTAATAGAATCTTTGTTTGATTTTAGTGAGGGAAAGTTGAATTTTAATCAGCAAACTAAAGCCCCTTTAGACTCTAAGAAAATAATTATTGAAGTAAAAGAAGATAATTTACCAAAGAGTAAAGAGAAGGATATAGATGTTAAGCAGAAGAAAGAGGTTATAGATGATCTTGAAATGGGATCCATAGAAGTAGAAACTAAGAAGGATGTTAATCAAGAAGATAAGAAAAAAGAAATAAAAAATAAAATATTTTTAGGAGTTAAAGATGGATATGTAGCAGTTTATAGAGGTGAGAGTTTAGAAGAAAATGAATTAGAGGAGATAAAAAAAGATATAGCAGTAAAGAATTTATCTGATAAAGATAAAAAAGACCTGATTAAAGGTATAGAGGTAGATAGTCAAGAAGAATTATTAAGTATCTTGGAAGGCTTTAGAAGTGCTGATGAAGGATAAATAATAATCTTAGTATAATTATCTTTTACAGATACCTATAAATTTCCTAATCTAAGCAGTCTTTACTAGGCTGTTTTTTGTTTTTAATACAGGAATTTATCAATTATTATTGAAGTTAAAAGGAGGGAGGTAAGAAGATGATTGCATATATAAAAGGTAATTTAATTAGGAATAATTTAGAATATATTGTTGTGGAAGTAAATGGGGTAGGTTACAAGGTATATATACCAGATAGTTTACAGCAAGATTTACCAACAATAGGTGAAGAATTAGAAATACATACTCATCATTATGTCAGAGAAGATAATATTTCATTGTATGGATTTTCTTCAGTAAGTGATTTAGAACTTTTTGAACAATTGTTAAATGTATCAAAAATAGGTCCTAAAGTGGCTTTGAATATTTTAGCAACTATGCCAACTAGGGATTTCAAATTAGCAATTATTAATAATGAGATAAATACTTTAAAAGAGATTAAAGGAATTGGAAATAAGACAGCTAAGCGCTTGATTTTAGAGTTGCAAGAGAAGATAGAGCTTGATAATATATTAGATGATACTTCTTCAAAGATAGTAGATACTAGAACTAATGATGCTATAGAAGCCTTAGTTAGTTTAGGGTATAAACAAAGTGATGTATATAAAATAGTAGTAGAGATATGCAAAGAAGATAAGGATATAAGTGTAGAAGAAATTATTAAAAGGTCCTTAGCTCATCTGAGTTAGTATAGGAGGATAGCATAATTATGAGAGATAGATTTGTTTCACCTGTAGAAAAAAGAGAAGATATAGATCTTAATTTACGTCCTAGTAGCTTAGAAAATTATATCGGACAAGAGCAGATCAAAAAAAATCTTAGAGTTTTTATTCAAGCTGCTTTAGAAAGAGGAGAGTCTTTAGATCATGTTTTATTATATGGCCCTCCAGGATTAGGTAAGACTACTTTAGCCAATATTATTGCCAATGAAATGGGAGTAAATATTAAAACAACATCAGGTCCTGCTATAGAAAAACCTGGTGACTTAGCTGCTATTTTAACAAAACTACAACCAAATGATATTTTATTTATTGATGAAATTCATCGTCTAAGTAGGGTGATAGAAGAGATTTTATATCCGGCTATGGAGGATTTTTCTTTAGATATTGTGATTGGTAGTGGACCACAGGCACGATCAATTAGATTGGACTTGCCAGAATTTACTCTAGTTGGTGCTACAACCAAAGCTGGTAGCTTAACTTCTCCTTTAAGAGATCGTTTTGGGGTTATTAATCGTTTGCAATTTTATAATGAAGATGAATTAACGAAGATTATTATGAGGGCAGCAAAGGTATTGCAGGTAGGGATTGAAAAGGCTGGTGCTAAGGAGATTGCTTTACGTTCTAGAGGCACTCCTAGAATAGCTAATCGTTTTTTGAAGAGGGTTAGAGATTTTGCTCAAATAGAGGGTGATGGCATCATCACTGCTAATTTAGCCCAAAGCTCTTTAGAAAGATTAAATGTAGATCAATTAGGATTAGATAGAATCGATAGAAAGATATTAATGACTATAATTGATAACTTTGATGGTGGTCCAGTTGGACTATCTACCCTAGCAGCATCTATTAATGAAGAAGAGGAAACTATTGAAGATGTTTATGAACCTTATCTGTTACAACTGGGATACTTAAATCGAACACCTAGAGGTAGAAAGGTAACTAAGATGGCTTATAATCATTTTAATATCGAGGTTGATAAATAAATGAGAGATATAATAGGTGGACATGTTATTTTAATTGGAATAATTCTAGTTTTTTTAGGGATAGCTATAAAATTAGGATTTCCAATTGGACGTTTGCCAGGGGATATTAATATTAAAGGTGAAAATTTTAGTTTTTATTTTCCCTTGACAACAAGTATATTACTTAGTCTTATTATTTCATTTATTTTAAAATTATTTAGATGAATTTTTTTAATTTAAGTAAAAATCTGTTTAAGAAAGGCATGATAAAATAAGATGAAATTAAAAATAATAGTAGTAACTTTAACTATATTAATCTTATTAACTCCTGTTAGTGAGGCCCAATCTAGAAGAGTTAAGGTTGGTTTATTAGATAATGTTGATGATGTTTTGATTAAAGCAGATAATGGGATTAGAGTTGTACTAGATAATGGTCTAGAATTAAGCCTAAATTTAGATAAAGCATATAATTTCATTAGTCAGAATGATCTTGTTTTATTTGGCCAAAATGTCTTTCAAGAAGATAGATATATAGTTTATCCTTTGAAATCAGAAGACTTGTTAAGTGTTAATGGTAGAAAATACAGAGGGTTTTTAGAAATTCTAAATACTGATCAAGGCTTAACAGTTATTAATAATATTAAATTTGATCATTATTTAGCCAGTGTAGTAGGTAGTGAGATTAATGCTAATTGGCCATTAGAATCTTTAAAAGCACAGACAGTTGTAGCTAGAACCTATGCTTTAAGAAATATAGCCTCTCACTTAAGTAAAGGCTATAATCTATCTGCTACTGTTAGATCTCAAGCTTACAAAGGTGTTGCTTTTGAACACCCAAGAACTTTAAAAGCAGTAAGGGAGACTAAAAATGAAGTTGCTACATATCAAGGTGAATTGATTGCTTCAGTATATCATTCTAGCGCAGGAGGACAAACTGCTCAAGGATCAACTATTTGGGGTAGTGAAACACCTTATTTACAAAGTGTATCTTCACCTGATGATTTATCTCCACATTATAGTTGGAAAAGGGAATATTCTAAAAGGGAGATAGAAAAGATATTAGTAACTAAAAATATTGTAATAAAAGATCTACAAGAAATAACTTTAGAAAATATAGGTCCTTCTGGAAGACCAAGTCTGGTTAGGATTCATGATATAAATAATAAATATTATGATATTGATAGCTCGCGTTTTAGATTTTGGTTAGGGTTAAGAAGTACTAGATTTACTATAGTAAAAAATAAGAGTCTCAGATTAAGCAGGAATAAAAGTAGATTTTCTTTTGATATAGAAAGATTAGGAGTAGATAATAAGATTAAGCTAAAAGATCAAAATGATAGCTATGTATTTTCAGGTTATGGTTGGGGGCATGGAGTAGGAATGAGCCAATGGGGTGCTTATAAAATGTCTAAAGAAGGTTATAGTTATCAAGAGATATTAAAACATTATTATCATGGAATTAGGATTACAAAAATGGAGTTGGAGGAATAGTTGATGAAGGTTAAAGATTTTGATTTTGAATTACCAGAAAAATTAATTGCTCAAGAACCGATGGAGCCAAGAGATGAATCACGATTAATGGTGATTAATAAAATAGAAGATAAGATAGAAGATAAGATTTTTAAAGAAATTGTTGATTATTTTGATCCTGGAGATACTTTAGTTAGAAATAATACTAAAGTAATTCCTGCCCGTTTATTTGGTCATAAAGAAAAGACTGGTGGCAAAGTAGAGATTTTGCTATTAAATCAAGTTAAACTTGATAGGTGGGAGACATTAGTTAGAGCGAATGGTAAGGTTAAGATAGGAACAAGAATTGTATTTGGTAATGAAGAGTTAGTAGCTGAGGTTAAAGATATGACTGACTTTGGAGGTAGGGTAGTTGAGTTTGAATATGATGGCGTTTTTGAAGAGATACTAGATCAACTAGGTAATATGCCTTTACCACCATATATCACTAAAGAGTTGGATGATGCCGATAAATATCAAACAGTTTATGCTAAAAAAAGAGGAGCTGCTGCTGCTCCAACAGCAGGACTTCACTTTACTGATAACTTATTAGCTCAAATAAAGGATAAAGGGGTTAATATCGTAGATGTTACTTTACATGTTGGATTAGGAACCTTTAGACCAGTTAAGGTTGATACCATAGAAGAGCATGATATGCATTCGGAATATTATGAAATATCAGAAGAAACAGCTCAGATAATTAATGAGACTAAAAAGCGGGGAAATAAAGTCTTTTCAGTAGGAACAACTTCAACTAGAACTCTAGAAACAGTAGCTGATGAAAATGGTAAAGTTAAAGCTAGTAAAGGTTGGACTGATATCTTTATCTATCCAGGATATGAATTTAAGCTAGTAGATGCTTTAATCACAAACTTTCACTTACCTCAGTCTACCTTAGTAATGCTAGTCAGTGCTTTTGCAGGTAAGGATTTAACTATGAGAGCATATCAGCAAGCAGTAGAGGAAGAATATAGATTCTATAGTTTTGGAGATGGGATGCTTATTATTTAGTTGACAGTGTACAGTTAAGACCTTGAAAATCAAAAATAATATAAAATTCTTTTAACGGTAAACTGTAAATTGTCAACTGTAAACTAAACAAGAGGAGGAAAAACATGTCATTTGAATATACACTAAAGAAAAAATGTAAAGATACTAAAGCAAGATTAGGAGAATTATCTACACCTCATGGAAATATTGAGACACCTATTTTTATGCCTGTAGGTACTAAAGCTACGGTGAAGACTATGACTCCTGATGAACTAGAAGATATTAATGCTCAGATTATTTTAAGTAATACATATCATCTTTATTTAAGACCAGGCCATGATTTAATAGAAGAAGCTGGTGGTTTACATAAGTTTATGAATTGGGACAAACCTATATTAACAGATAGTGGCGGATTTCAGGTTTTTAGTTTAAGTGATATGAATAATATTACTGAAGAGGGTGTAGAATTTAAATCACATATTGATGGTTCTAAGCATTTTATCAGTCCTGAGAAATCTATTGAGATTCAGACAGCTCTTGGTTCTGATATTATGATGGCCTTTGATGAATGCCCACCTTATCCTGCTGATAGAGATTATGTAAAGAAGTCTTTGGAGATGACTACTCGTTGGTTGGAGCGTTGTATTGATGCTAAAACTCGTGATGATCAGGCTTTATTTGGAATTATGCAAGGTGGAATGTATAAGGATTTAAGAGAAGAGAGTGCTAAACAGATTGTTGAATTTGATTTACCAGGTTATGCTATTGGAGGTTTGAGTGTAGGTGAGCCTAAAGAGTTGATGATGGAGGTATTAGATTATGCTCCTGACCTTTTACCAGAGAATAAGCCACGTTATCTAATGGGAGTAGGGACTCCTTTTGATCTGTTTGAAGGGGTAATGAGAGGAGTAGATATGTTTGATTGTGTATTCCCTACACGGGTTGCTAGAAATGGTTTAGTATTTACTAGTGAAGGTAGAGTTACTGTTCGTAATGCTACTTATAGTAGAGATTTTACACCTTTAGATCATAATTGTGACTGTTATGTCTGTCAAAATTATACTCGTGGATATATTAGACATCTGCTTAAGCAGAATGAAATTTTAGGTGTACGTCTTACTACTTATCATAACCTACATTTCTTATTAGAGATGATGGAGAATATTAGAAAATCTATTGCTGAAGACAGATTTTTAGAATACAGAGCAGAGTTTTATAAGAGTTATGGTCTCGAAGTAGAGTAATAAAAAATTCATAGCAATTAATTTTTAAATAATTGATAAAAAAGAAATTAAAGTCAAAAAAAGTTTAATAGAGGATTTAGCAGTTAAATCGAGAATATAAACAGGTAGTGTAAAAAATGTGAGGGATAATTTTAATTTGTTTCAAAAGCTCTCTAAAATTATAAGGAGGAATTAGGATGCAAGTTTTAGGAAGTTTATTGCCTTTTGTGGTAATGATATTAATTTTTTGGTTATTAATCATTAAGCCACAGAAGAAAAGACAACAGGAACGTCAAAGTATGTTAGATAGTTTAGAGGAAGGAACAAAGATAGTTACTATAGGTGGAATTAAAGGTACTATTACTAATATAGCAGATGATGAATTAAGTTTAGAAATTGCTCCTGAATTAGAAGTGAAGATTACTAGGCTGGCTGTAGGTAGAGTAGAGATGGATGAAGATGAAGTTACAGCTACAGACAAATAAGATTGGAGGAGCATTATGTTAGCTATTAAAGATGAAATCAAAGAATTACTTGAATCTGTATTGATAGCAGGAGTTTTAGCATTCTTTATAATTACTTTTGTTGTTCAGTCTTTTGTAGTTCAAGGCCATTCTATGGATCCTACATTACATGATGGAGAAAGGTTATTTGTAAATAAGTTTATATATAATTTTCACTCACCTAAGCGTGGGGATATAATTGTCTTAACACCAAAAGGTGATCCTAAACGGAAATATATTAAAAGGGTTATTGGATTAGCTGGTGATAAGATAGAAATTAAAGATGGTACTTTATTTATAAATGATAAGATGGTTGAAGAGAATTATATTAATGAATCTTATATTAGAGAGAATCTTTATTCTATTGATACTAATGGAGATATGATGGGTGATGAGATTCATAGTACGGCAGGACCATTTTATGTTCCTAAAGAACATGTCTTTGCCATGGGAGATAATCGTAATAATAGTTTAGATAGTAGAAGATTAGATATAGTAGGTTACATTCCTTATGAAGATATTAGTGGTAAAGCTTTTTGGGTTTATTGGCCTTTGACTAGAATAAGAGTGCTAGATCATGCAAGATATCCAGATTTGACTTAATAAATTTTTCAGTAAAAGGGGCAGATTTTAATCTGCCTCTTTTTTATTTAATGAACTTATACATTTTTAGAGCTTATGGATAACTTTTAATACTTGTTTATTAATATAAAAAACACCTAATCCCCTATCCTCTTCTTCTTGTTTTAAAGTAGTAAGGTTAGATAACATTTATTTCTAAAATAATTGATTACAATAATGAATAAGTTTTAATAAATGTTATCTATAAGGAGTTGAATAATGTGTCTTCTATTTTAAAAGGGAGTCGTACTTTCTCTAAAGATTCAGTTCAAGAAACAGGCGATATTCCTAGAATTAATGAGCCTGCTCCTGATTTTACTGCTATTACTACACAAGGAGAGATATCTTTATCAGATTATCGTGGAAGATGGGTTATGTTATTTTCTCATCCTTCTGATTTCACACCAGTCTGCACTACAGAGTTTGTTTCTTTTGCAGAAAATTATGATCGTTTTAGAGCTCTTAACACATCATTAATTGGTTTGAGTATTGATAGTGTTTACTCTCATATTGCTTGGGTTAGAAATATAGAAGAATTATTTGGAGTAAAGATACCTTTTCCAATAATTGATGATCTAGGTTTTAAGGTAGCTAATAAGTATGGTATGATTCAGCCAGGAGTAAGTGAAACTAGTACTGTTAGAGCGGTATTTATTATTGATCCTGAGCAGATAATTAGGGCTATAGTCTACTATCCACCACAGGTAGGTAGAAATACTAATGAATTATTAAGGTTAATTGAGGCTTTGCAGACAGCTGATAAATATAATGTAGCTACACCAGCCAATTGGTGTCCTGGTGATCCAGTAATTGTGCCACCACCTAAAACAGTAAAAGAGGCTGAAGATAGGTTGAAACAAGGTTATAATTGTAAAGATTGGTACTTTTGTTATCGGGATTTACCGGAAAAAAGAAGGTAATCGAATAGATTTATTTTAAGGTACACCATAAAGGTGTATCTTTTTTATTTTTGAAATTTATTTAAGATTCAACTTTTTATAATACTAGCTTTGAAGGAGTTTTTTTGTCAAGAATATATATTTTTTCACGGATTAATAATAAAATTTATAAATTATAGATTAATTTTTTGAGCTTATCTATTTTTAGTAATAATTAAAGAGTGAGGTAATGAGTAAGTAGCAAATAAGTCTGTTAGTTGCTACTTACTCATTACTCTTATCTTGGTTTTATTCTAAAGTTGATTATGCTACACAAAAATAAAGTTGTTTTCATATATTAATATCATAGACAATATTTAAGGAGGTGAATTGATGCAGAATAATTTATTTAGAAGAGCTTCTAATAGTTGCGGAAGTATAAGGGGGTTTATCTCAAGACTAGAAGAAGGAGGCTTTATTGTTCAGAAAGGCAAATTAAGATATATAGATATATTAAAGCTAGCAAGTGAATGTAAAGTTGATACAGCCTTCGGTAATAATGTCGGTGTACCCTATGCGACCTATCTCCTTCCACCAGCACCTAAACAAGAACCATCACCTGGACAAAGACCTCCAAAATGCTATGAACCTGGAGATCCTGATAACTACCCAGCCAATATTGAATATGTAGCACCAGGGTTTAACTATAAACTCCGTCCTGATGAAGCAATTGTATTAATTGGAAAGACACCTCCTCCAGCAGTTTACTTTAGTTTTAGAAGTTATCTAGGCTTTATTGAAAATAAACCGGATAAAGATTATAGTGATACTATTACAGCAGGGGATGAGAATACGGGTTTTTACCACTTTATCGGTGCCAGTATGGGTGATCAAATAAGTAAAAGTAACATTTGGACTGATAGTACCCCTTATGGAAGACCAGGAAATCCTTTTAATGGTTCCACAATTATTATTACTACTGCCGATAGAGGTATAAATAAGCAAATGCGTGATGCTCTTGTTAAAGCAGGATTTGACCCTGGTATTATGAATAATGATAATATTCCTCAAAATCTTGTGAATATGGGCTTGGAAAGGGGGAAAGATACCTTTTTATTTACCATGCGGGCAGCAAAGTTTGAAAATCCTGATATTGGCTGGGATTATATTTATAATCTTGAAAGATATTTTACGGTGTTACGCATAACCCCTAAAAAACCTTATCCTATAACAGAACCTTGGCCTATTCCAGCACTTAAAAAAAGAGAAACAGGTACTACTGAATTCCAGGTTGTTCCTAATGCAAGGGATACGCTAGATTATCTGAGAAATCAAATTATTTGCAAATACGATAATCCAGAATATGATATTGTGGATTTGGATTTAAATCTAGCGATATCTGATAACTATGAGGGGATATTACAGGATGTTAACGTGTGGATAGATAACAGAGATGCAGTTTATCTTAAAACGGAAGATTTTCAGTTGGCATCCGATGATGATTTTGTAATAATATATGGTATCAACCACATACAAACTGGATTTGCAACCTATTTCAACGCTAGTTTTTATGGTGCAGAGCTTTGGAATGGCGTTGGGGCAGCCATCGTTACCAATGGACAGCAGTATCCCGCCGATGAATATTTTCCTAAATGTTATACAAATGATAATGAATATTATGTAATAAAAATGGCAAGAAAGTGTAAAGAAGACAATGAAGTTATTATACCTTATAGTACAGGTAACCCTCAAGGATCAGCATATGGAGTTGACAACAATGAAGATGCTTTCATAATCATTAGGGTTTATGTCAACCAGGAAACAAAAGTTGCTCCAGCTCATTTTGATATTATCTGGGGTCGTGCTATTTTATTTAGCAAAAAGAAGAGGCCATAGTTGTATAATGAAGGAATATTTTCACTAAGATTAAGGTGAAAATTTTACAAATTTTAAGTAATACAGATTAATTGTTAATATTAATTAAGAGCCGACAGCTAACTTATAAGTCCCAGGTTATTCAATAACCTGGGACTGTTATTTTTAATCTGTGATTAAATTTTAACCTTTTGCTAAGACTTGTAGTACTTCATTGCTATCTGGTAACTGCATTCTTATCGTTAAATTTAAAACAGTCAATTTAGTTATTAGATAATAAAAAAGTATTCAAATATAAAAACCCCTATTAAAATCCTAATAGGGGCTTTTACTTTATTTAGCAAAGATATGTTTTCCAATTTTACGAACAGTTCTTCTGGAATAGATCCATCTAGATGTAGAGGTGGCTGGATTATAGAAATAAACACATCCATATGTAGGATCCCAACCCCTCATAGCTGCAAGAGTTGCTTTGATTGAATCTTCACTAGGTCTTTGATGCCAGATAAGACCGTGAGCTACTGGTGTAAAGGCCCAAGGCTGATAGATTACGCCTGCAATTGTGTTAGGAAACCTTTTATCTCTTACACGATTCATCATTACTGCTGCTACTGCAACCTTAGCCAAATATGGTTCTCCTTTGGATTCAGCATGAACAGTTCTAATCATTAATCTGGTAGTTGGTGATAAACTCCAAAACCATGATGGTGTTTGTGCTTGTGCTATAGTTAGATTATAGTAGCTATAACTAATGAACATTCCAATAAGTAATACTGATATTAGAACTAGTATTTTTCTCTTCATTTTATCCCCTTTCTTTTGTGAAATTTCAAAGTTGATATTAATATATAGTTTATACGATTATTATCGTTTTTATATCAAGTACAATAATATTTTTATTGCTAAGAAGCTTCTTGTTCTTTTATTTGAAAAGTAGACTGTATTTAATCTAACGATGAAATAGTGAAAAATAAAATTATTTATATATTATTATTATCTTATTTAATAAACATATACAACAACTATATCAAAGTTATGTAATAAATTTATTTTATTCCCAATTAATTTACAATAAATACCTTTGAATCCTTACTTTTATCTCTATATAATTAGATTCGCTAATCAAACTTTGGAGGTGAAAAAAATGAAAAAGAAATTTACAATTAATTTTGTTATTATTATGGCTGTAATGATCTTGTTAACTTCAGTTGGTGAAGCTGCTGCTTTAGGTAGTAGAACTTTATTCTTTGGTAGTCGAGGAAAAGATGTTGAATTATTACAAGATGTCTTAGCTGATAAAGGATACTTCAATGCTAACTCTACTGGGTATTATGGTCCAATAACTGAAAAGGCTGTAATTGAATTTCAAAAGAAATATAGTTTAAGAATTGATGGCTTTGCAGGAAATCAAACTATTAATAAATTGAAAAAGAAGTATATGTCAAATACTAACAATTCAAATTATAGATTAAATGTAAGTAAAGAGGAAATGAATTTGTTGTTAAGAACAGTTTATTCTGAGGCAAGAGGAGAGAACTTTGCAGGGCAAGTAGCTGTTGCATCAGTATTGATAAATAGAGTGTTGGATGATCGCTTTCCAAATACAATTAAAGGAGTTATTTTTCAACCGTGGGCATTTACAGCAGTTCATGATGGTCAATTTTGGTTAGAGCCAGATCCTAAAGTGCTTAAAGCAATAGAGGCTGCATTAAAGGGATGGGATCCTAGTCGAGGAGCAGTCTTTTATTATAATCCAGCTAAAGTAACTTCTCATTGGATTTATACACGTCCAATAATTACTCGTATTGGACGCCATTATTTTGCATCATAATTAAAAGAAATTAATAATTCCCCCTAAGATAAATATTAAAAGTTTATATTAGGGGGATGTTTATACTTATTTAATTGTACACTAATATAAAAATTTAATTTCAATATAAAGTGCTAGAGTCAACTATTATCCTCTATTTATTTGTTATTATAATAAGCGCTAATATCCAGTAGTTAAAGAGTTTCATCATCGCTAGTAATAGTTGGTTTTTATATCCTATTTTTTCTATATAAAGTTATTTCAATTCCTTCATTAGGTTGATAGTTAATTGTGGCTTTATCTATCATCAATCCCACTACTGATAATTCATCACAATAATCATTCTGTCCAATTAATTCCCAATAATATTCTTCTATCTCAGGCTGTTTATCTATATTTAGCATCTCTTCTATCTCCTCAAGTTTATTTTGATTGAGATTTTTGGAGTTATCCTTGAAGGTAATTATAGTTTGTTGATCTTTTATTTTGATATTGATATCAATGTCATTAGCTTTATTATTAAAAGAGAAGGATAAGATTTCATCAAGAATCTTAATTATCTTCATTTTCTCATGTTTCATAAAATATTCACTCCTTTTTTATTGAATCTAGTATTGGAAATAAGATTATAGCTACTAACCCTCCAGCAAACCCATTGTTATAAAGGTTTAATCCTCCATGGAGATATCCTATATTCATTACTACTGAGAGGTGCAAAAATCCTGCAATGACTCCACTTAATCTTCCAAACACACCACTAATAGGTGCTAAGGTTGTAGAAAATAGTAATGCTAATATAAGCCCGGGATTATTAATCCCCCAAATTTTTGTTACACTTCCAATCAAGACTCCAACAATAATAGGAAATGTATTAAAGGGATGTTTACCAAAAGCTGAGAAACCCACAATAGTAAATAATCCACCGACTGTAGGGCCATTTAAAGGGCTACCAATTAGAAATAATAGTAATGTGTAGAATAAACCCATTAATCCCATATTAATTATAGTTACTGGAAAGGTATCAAGGGTTACAAAATCTGTTACTATTCTTCCTGATCGTTTCCATAATTTTTTCAATCGTCTAAAAGATTGATTATTTAGTAAATATCCAACTAAAATTAGTGATAAGAAATGAAAGGTTAAAATAATTCCAAGTACCCCAGTATATTTAGTTGTCCAGATTAAATTTTGATTATATTCTATTCCATAAGATCTAAAAAGTGACATTAATAAAGTTCCTATTAACCCTGCTGTAAATCCTAAATTATATAGATTAAAGCCTTGATGACTACTTAATAAATGTGAGGCAAGAGGTGGGGTTATAAATCCAGTAACCACTCCAATAAAAGTTGCTAAGAACAGCCCCTTAACTGTAAAACCTAAAATAAAGATAGTTTGGCTAACTAAAGGCGCTAAAGCAGTACTGAATAAAGCTATAATTAAAAATTTTCGCAAGGGTTCTTTTTGATAGATTGAGTAGAGCTTTACTCCTAGAATTATAGGTATTACATTTAAGAGGTTCTTTCCAAACATGGAGAAGCCCATAACAGTAAATATAGCTGCTATACTTATTCCTGTTAATCGTACTTTTTTGGACTTTAGTAGTAATAGAGAGGTTAAACCTAATATGCCTGAATTAAGAAGAGTAGCACTTAGACCACCGATTCCTAGATAATCTGTAATTAGAAGATCACTTGACAATATAATATTTTTTAAACCTTGAGTAATATTTTGAGGATTATCAAGAATAAAAGCTATAAGTATTAAGGATATAGGATAAATAAGTAATAATCTAAATTTTAAATCTTCAGATATTCTTTTCTTTGTAAATTCTATTTTAATAATATTCATCTCCCTTCTACAAAATTTATTTAGATTGACAAACAAGATGATTATAACATATAAGATATTATAATTGAAAGTTATATTTTTAATTCTATATCTTATATTAGTAGAGGAATTGAATATTAGAAAGAAATTCTAACACTTCAGTAACTAGTGACAAGTGAGCAGTAAGCAGTAAATATCTTAATTTGTCACCTGTTACTCGTCACTCGTTACTGTCGCTTTATACTCATAAATATATCTAGTTAGAGCTTTTTAAACATAGTAATATTTACTAAAATTTTTTTAGTAATGTGAGATAACTCATATAAGTTCTATTAAGATTGCTTTATAATTTAGTTAAGAAGAGTAAAAATTACTTAAAACCGATTAAGGGCTAAGAAGAAAAATTAATTACTAGCTACATAAGGAGGAGATAAGATGTCTTATCCTGTAGTTGATGAATCCGAGTGTATTGCTTGTGGTGTTTGTCAAAGTGTTTGTCCAGCTGATCCAAATGTATTTGAAATTGAAGATGTTTCTAAAGTGGTTAATCCAGAAAGTTGTATTGAGTGTGGGGCATGTGTAGCTAATTGTCCTGTTTCATGTATTGAGTTAGAAGACTAAATTTCATTATATTAAGAGGAGGAGATATAGAATGTCAATGTTCTGTTATCAATGTCAAGAAGCAGCAGGTGGAAAGGGATGTACAGTAAGAGGTGTCTGTGGCAAGCAAGATACTACAGCAAATCTTCAAGATTTATTAATTTATGTATTAAAAGGAATTTCTACTTATAGTACAAAAGCCAAAGAGTTAGGTGTTGAAACTCCTAAGGTAGACTTCTTTGTAATGGAGAGCTTGTTTATGACTATTACTAATGCCAATTTTGATAATGATGCTTTTGTAGAGCAGATTAAAGAAGGTTTAGCGCTAAGAGGAGAAGTTAAGGCTAAGGCGGAAGAAGCTGGAGCAGAGTTTATTGATCTATTTGAAGGAGCTACTTGGACTGCTGATACTAAAGAAGAATTTATGGCTAAAGCAGAAGAAGTAGGAGTATTACAGACTGAAAATGAAGATGTAAGATCATTAAGAGAGCTTATTACTTATGGTATTAAAGGTTTAGCAGCATATATGGAGCATTCTTATAATTTAGATTATGAAGATCAAGAACTTTATGACTTTATGCAAGAAGCATTAGTTAAGACAACAGATGATACTTTAACAGATGATGAATTAGTAGCATTAACATTAGAAACAGGTAAATTTGGTGTAAATGCAATGGCTCAATTAGATAAAGCAAATACAGAGACTTATGGTAATCCAGAGATTACAGAAGTAAATATTGGAACAAAAGATAACCCAGCAATTTTAATCAGTGGTCATGATTTAAAGGATATGGAACAATTATTAGAGCAGACTGAAGGAACTGGAGTAGATGTTTATACTCATAGTGAGATGTTACCAGCAAATTATTATCCAGCATTCAAGAAGTATGACCACTTTGTTGGAAACTATGGTAATGCATGGTGGAAGCAGAGAGAAGAGTTTGAAAGTTTTAATGGTCCAATTCTATTTACAACTAACTGTATTGTACCACCAAAAGCAAATGCAAGCTATAAAGATAGAATCTTTACAACTGGAGCTGCTGGGCTAGATGGTGCTACACATATTGAAGCTGATGAGAATGGAAAGAAAGATTTCAGTGAAATCATTGAATTGGCTAAGAAATGTGATGTTCCTCAAGAGATTGAAAATGGAACAATTGTAGGAGGATTTGCTCATAATCAGGTATTAGCCTTAGCTGATAAGGTAGTAGAGGCTGTAAAAGGTGGAGCTATCAAACAGTTCTTCGTAATGGCTGGTTGTGATGGTAGAATGAAAGGTAGAGATTACTATACTAAGTTTGCCCAAGAGCTACCAGAGGATACAGTAATCTTAACAGCAGGATGTGCTAAATATAGATATAATAAACTTGATTTAGGTGATATTGGAGGAATTCCAAGAGTATTAGATGCAGGTCAATGTAATGACTCTTACTCTCTAGCAGTAATTGCAATGAAACTTCAAGAGGTATTTGAATTAGAAGATATCAATGAATTACCTATCTCCTATAATATTGCTTGGTATGAGCAGAAAGCTGTAATCGTACTATTAGCTCTATTATATCTAGGAGTTAAGAATATTCACTTAGGACCTACATTACCAGCATTCTTATCTGCCAATGTAGCTAATGTATTGGTTGAGAAGTTTGGTATCGCAGGAATTGGTGAAGTAGAAGAAGATATTGAAATGTTCTTAGAAGCATAATTTGAATAAATTATAAACTATAAAGCTACTTTGCATTGGGGCATTGAGAATAATATTCTTAATGCCCCAATTTTTGCTATTGATTAATTATCTAAAAAATAATTTTTAGTCACAGATAAACACGGATAAAATATTAATTTAGAAATTAAATAATGATTAGAACTATTATGATGGAAGATTTAGATTTGTTAAATTAAATTTGATAATTTTTTATTGGAGTAATTAAATTGCTTGATTTTCTTTAACCTGTTAAGACCTTTAAATCAGTGAATATCTGTAGCAAAAAAGATTTTTAGTTAAATACTTAAAAATTTCAGTTCGTATCATAAAAGATCAAGGATAGACAACTTTTTTAGAGTTAGCATAGTAATTTCAATAAAAGGAGGGCTAAGCATGTATAAGACGTTCAACTTTGATGCTCGAGAGTTAATTGATGTTGCAGTAAAGTTAGAAGAAGAGGGGTATGGATTTTACAAAAATTTAGCTAATTTAGTGAGCTTAAAAGATGTTCAGAAGTTATTTGATTTTTTAGCTTCAGAAGAGAAAGTTCATAAATCTAAGTTTAAAGAGATGGGGAAAGAATTAGCTACTATAGACAAACATGAAAGCTATGATGGAGAATATGAAGATTATATTAAATCATTAATTAATACTCATGTAATAAATGATTTAGATCCATTAATTGAAAAAATAAAAGATAATCTTCAAGAAAGAAAGGTAATTGAATTAGCTATTAGATTTGAAAAGGATTCTATTATAGCCTTTAATGAATTTAGGAAGGTTATGAGTGATAAGCATAAAAAAACTATCGATCAGTTAATCAAAGAAGAAAAGAAGCATCTAGTAAAGCTTATACAGATAAAAGAAGGATTATAAAATTAACTTATGATCTTTGGGGTACTTAGGTAGATAAGTTGTAATAAAAAAATAATGAATTAAAATTGTAGTTTAAATATAAAAGCTCTGATCAAATTTGATCAGAGCTTTTATATTTAAGTCTTAAAAAACATTTTAGATAATACTACTTAAGAATTGTCGTAATCTATCATGACTAGGATTTTCAAATATCTCTGTAGGTGATCCATCTTCAATAATCTTTCCTTGATCCATGAAGATTACTCTGTCAGATACTTCTTTAGCAAACTGCATCTGATGAGTTACTACAAGCATTGTCATATGCTCTTTAGCGAGTTCTTTGATTACACTTAAAACATCGCCTACAAGTTCAGGATCTAAGGCGGAAGTTGGTTCATCAAATAACATGATATGTGGATTCATTGCTAGGGCTCTAGCTATAGCAATTCTCTGCTTTTGTCCTCCAGAAAGTTGTGAAGGATAACTATCCTTCTTATCTAGCAACCCTACTTTTTTAAGAAGGTCATCAGCTAACTTTATAGCTTTATCTTTACTCATCTTTTTAACTATTATAGGAGCTTCTATTATATTTTCTAATACAGTTTTATGGGGGAATAGGTTAAATCCTTGAAAGACCATTCCTAGTTTTTTACAATTATTCCTATTTAATAATTCCCCTTCAATTTTAATGGTCCCAGATTGAATATCTTCTAACTTATTCAAACATCTTAAGAGGGTACTCTTTCCAGAACCTGATGGACCAATAATAGAGATTATTTCCCCTTTGCTTACTTCTAGTGATACATCTTTTAGTACTTCTAAATCTTTAAATTTTTTGCTTATCTTTTTTACTTCTATCATATAAATCCCCTCTATTCAGATATACAGTATTTATCTTCTATTCTCTTAAAGACACTTACGATAATAGAACTTATTAGTAAATAAAATATAGCAGCTACAATAAAAGGAGTTATTGTAAAGTCCCTTGTAACAACTTCTTTAGCAGATCTTAATAAGTCTCCCATTCCAATAGTTACAACTAATGCTGTATCTTTAACTAGATTTATTGCTTCATTACAAATTGGAGGTATAACTCTTCTAATGGCTTGAGGAATGATTATTCTGGTCATTGTCTGTCTATAATTCATTCCTAAAGCATGTGCTGCTTCATATTGTCCATCATTTATAGATCCAATTCCTGCTCTGAATATTTCAGTTAAATAGGCAGAATAATTAATAACAAAGGTAATTGATGCTGCCAAAAATGGTGTAAGTGTAAGACTTTCAAAAATAATAGGTAAGCCATAATAAATAAAGAATAGCTGAAGTAATAAAGGAGTCCCCCTAAAGATCCAAGTATATATCCCTAATATTCTGTTTAACACCTTAAATTTTGATGATTTAGCTAGTGCTAATATAATTCCTAGAGGAAGACAGAATATAGCTGTTACTATATATAACTTTAAAGTTACTGTAAGACCACCTAATATGAATTTTGTAATATCTAAGATATACGACATTTTAAATATCCCCTTACTTTATTTTTTACTTGACAAGAATATCTTCACTAAACCATTTCTCCGAAATTTTGGCTGCTGTACCATCTTCTTTCATCTCATCAAGTACTTTATTTAATTCTTCTCTAAATTCATTATCTTCTTTTCTAATTCCAACTGCATAATCTTCTTCTGCTAAATATTGATCAAGAACTTTATAGTCTGCTTTTTTCTTTGTAATATAATATCTACCAACTATTTCGTCTATAATTACCGCATCAATTCGTCCTGCCCTTAAATCTAATAAAGCTTCAACGTTATTTGAGTATTTTCTAATATTTTTTAATGATTTAGATAATTCTTGATTTGATTTTAGAGCTTGCTCACTACTACTACCCATTTGAAGCCCTACTACTGATTCAGCTAAATCTTCAGTAGTTTTAATATCTGAATCTTTTCTTACGATTATTGCCTGTCTATTAGCAACATAGACATTAGAAAAAGCTATTTGTTCTTTTCTTTTTTCAGTTACTGTTAATCCATTCCAGATAACATCTATATTACCGTTTTTAAGGCTTAAGATAACTCCATCCCAATCAACAGGTTTAAATTTAACGTCAACACCTAGTCTTTTAGCGGCTTCTTTTGCTAAATCTATATCAAAACCAACTATCTCTCCAGATTCGCTTCTAAAGCCCATTGGTGGGAAGTTATCATCAAGCCCTACTACAAAATAACCTTGTTCTTTTATCTCTTCAAGTGAATTTTTAGTAGTTGTAGCTGATTTATTTCCACCACACCCAGAAATAATTAAAGACACTGACATAAGTAACACAATTAAAATTATCATATTTTTTTTCATAAATTCTAGCCCCCTATGTATATTTATTCTCTGAATATATTATAATTTATTACTTTAACAAAGTAAAGGATAAAATCAAAAAAAGATAGCCTCCAGAGATAAGAAGAATTATATTTAGAAGATTATTTATAATTATTAAAGGTAGATTTTGACTCAGCTAGGCGATGAATATATTGTTTAAATCAATCCATACTAAATTAAGTGGACTTATTTTGAGTTATGGATTTATTTCAATACTATTTCTAAGTTGCTTTAGTTATATTTTATAGATATCCAAGTCTAAAGTGAAATTTAATGGATATAGTGTGACACTTTTAGGTGATAGGTCATAGGTTATAGGAGTTAGTAAGGTCTTCCTACCTACCACTTCCTAACGCCTAACTCCGAAACTGTCGCAATTTTTTTCTATAAGACATATTAAAATTTCATTCTAAGGTTGTTTATATTAAAAATAGATTATATCTAACTTTTTATTATTATATAAAATTATGTTAATAAGTACTAAGGGGGAAAGTCAGATGTCAGATCTAGTCACTGTAGAGGATATTAAGAAGAATGAAGTTGTAAAGGCATATATTAAAACAGCAAATGAACATTTAGGAGAGATTGGATTTACTGAACATGGATTTAGGCATGCTGGATTAATATCTAATCTGGTTAGTAATATTTTAACTGAATTAGATTATTCAAGACGAATAGTAGAGCTAGGTCAAATTGCAGGTTATATTCACGATATAGGAAATGTTATTAATCGCCATGATCATGATCAACATTCGGCATTAATAACAGAAAGATTACTTAGTAATTTAGGAATGGATTATGAAGAGATAGCAATGATTATTGGAGCAGTAGGTAATCATGATGAAAATTTTGGTGAGCCAGTTAACCCAATTTCAGCAGCATTGATTATAGCTGACAAATCTGATGTTCATTATACAAGAGTGAGAAATAAGGAATTTGCTACTTTTGATATTCATGATCGTGTAAATTATGCTGCTAAAAAATCATTTATAGATGTAAATAGAGAAAGTAAGACTATTACTTTGAGGTTAGAAATTGATTTAGAGGTTATTTCAGTTATAGAATATTTCGAAATTTTTCTAACAAGAATGTTGATGTCTAGAAAAGCTGCCCAATATTTAGAATGTGACTTTGAATTAATAATAAATCAAAGTAAGTTATTATAAGATTTTGATTAATTGACAACCTCTTTTTTACAGGATATAATAAATATGTTGTGTTATAATATTTATGGTTTTAGAAGTTATAATAGTGTGTCAATAATTATATATAAGAATATAAGAAAGATAAATAGTAGATATAATTAATAATAATTAGCCTTGTATTCAGGATATAGTATTTCTATAAAAGGAATCTAAACAAAAACCTAGAAATATTATATTGGTGAATAAATTTTATTTAAGCAAGTGATAAATGTTATTATTAAGGGGGAAGGGAGACAGAATTATGAATTGGAAACAAAAAAGAATGTTTAGCTTTATTATGGTATTAGCATTATTAGCATTAGCAGCATATTTTTTATATCCCTTAGATGAGAGTATTGAATTGGGATTAGACTTACGTGGAGGAACACATGTTGTTTTAGAAGCGAAAGATACTGAAACAGCACAGGTGAACGATGATGCTATGAATAGAGTAATGAATGTTATTAAAAGAAGAGTTAATGAACTAGGATTAACAGAACCACTTGTACAAAGACAAGGAGCAAGAAGAATTATTGTAGAACTACCAGGAATTGATGATCCTAACCAAGCTATTCAAACAATTGGACAAACAGCCCAATTGATATTTAAAAATGAAGCTGGCGAAGTTCTTATGACTGGAGAATATTTAGTAGATGCACAGGCTGGATTTGAATCTCAGTTTAACCAACCTATTGTTTCTATTGAATTTAATAGAGAAGGTGCGAAAAAGTTTGCTGAGATAACAAGAAATAACCAAGGAAAAAGGGTAGGTATTTATTTAGATGAAGACTTATTAACTAATCCTCGTGTTAACGAAACTATTACAGGAGGAAAAGCACAGATTACAGGTTATGAGTCTATAGAAGATGCTCAAGAAAATGCTTTATTACTTAGAGCTGGTGCGTTACCTATTCCAGTTGATGTAATTGAGAATAGAACTGTGGGGCCAACATTAGGTAAGATTTCTATTGATAGAAGTATTAAAGCGGGAATTATTGGTTTGTCTTTGATTATAGTCTTTATGGCTTTAGTTTATTGGATGTCAGGTTTAGTGGCAGCAGTTGCTTTAGGCTTCTATAGTGTGATTGTATTAGGAGTTTTAGCAGGATTAAATGCTACTTTGACTTTACCAGGAATTGCTGGTTTAATCTTATCTATTGGTATGGCAGTAGATGCTAATGTAATTATTTTTGAAAGAATTAAGTATGAATATCGACAAGGTAAGACTGTGAAGGCTGCAGTAAATGCTGGATTCAAAAGAGCTTTTACAACTATTTTAGATTCCAATATAACAACTTTAATTACTGCTGCAATATTGGGTTATTTTGGAACTGGAACTGTTAGAGGATTTGCAATTACATTAAGTGTAGGTATTTTAGTAAGTATGTTTACAGCAATTGTAGTTACTAGAATGCTAATCAACTTATTATTAAATACTGGCTTAGTAAATAAACCAAAAGCTTTTGGTTGGGCAAGGAGGTAACTTTTGTGGATATTATCGGTAAAAGAAGACTTTGGATGTCAATTTCAGGAATAATAATCTTAGTTGGACTTGTATCAATTTTATTCCAGGGTATGAATCCAGGTATTGATTTTTCAGGTGGAACAATTATGGAATTTACTTTTGATAAAAATATTTCTAATACTCAGATTAGAGATATATTAAAGGAAATGAATTTAGATAAGAAGAGTGTAGTTCAACAGACTGAAAACAATAGTGTTTTAATTAGAACAGAAAAACTAGATTCTTCAAAGACTGCTGAGTTAGAGAATAATATAACCAGCAAATTTTCTTCTGCAAAGATGTTAAGAACTGAAGCAGTAGGAGCTACAATTGGTAAAGAATTAAGAACAAAGGCTTTATTGGCTTTATTATTGGCTGCCCTAGCTATTGTAGCTTATATTAGTATGAGATTTGAGTTTAGATTTGCTTTTGCTGCTATTTTAGCGTTATTACATGATGTGTTAATTGTTTTAGGGATTTTCTCATTATTAAGAATAGAGATTAATAGTCCTTTTGTGGCAGCATTATTAACTATTGTTGGTTATTCTATTAATGATACGATAGTTATTTTCGATAGAATTAGAGAGAAGATGAAGTTATCTAAAAAAGAAACTTTTGGTGAGTTAACTAATGAAGCTATTTTAGATACTTTGCCACGTTCAATTAATACTTCTTTAACTACTTTATTGCCTATTTTAGCTATTATATTCTTGGGTGGTACAACTATTCAAAACTTTATGATAGCTCTATTAATTGGTATGTTATCAGGAACCTATTCTTCTATCTTTGTAGCTAGTCCTATTTTAGTAGAGTGGGATCAAAGAAAGAATATCAAAAGATAATAACTTACCTAAAAAACCTCTTGGCTTTTAAAAGCCAAGAGGTTTTTTATTTAAGTTGTTAATATTTTTAGTATATATTTATTATAAATAAAATAGATAACAGTATAGTAGTATCAATTTTGGATTATTTGGAAAAAATATAAGAGTTGTGATATAATTATTAACAACCTATGGAGGTGTTTAGAGTGCTAAACTTTGTTAAAGAGATGATGGTTACTGGTTTAGGTGCTGTATTTTTCACTAAAGACAAGGTTGAAGAAATGGTTCAACAGTTAGTAGCAGAAGGAAAAGTGAGTCGTGAAGAAGCTAATGATTTGGTTAATGATATGGTTCAAAAGGCAAAAGAACAACGAGAGAATATGAAGGAAAGAATCATAAAAGAAGTTGAAAATAATTTAAATAAAGCAGGTTTGGTAAAAAAAGAAGAAGTAGATAAGTTAAATAGTCAAATTAATAAACTTCAGTTGCATATAGAATCCTTAGAGCGGGAGATAGAAGCTTTAAAGGAGAATAAAATAGAGGTAGTAGAAGATGAGCTTTAAAATTATTTCAGTTATATTATCTAGCTTAGGGGTTTTGGGAACACTGGTGCCTATGGTTCCTGGCACCCCTTTAATTTTATTAGCAGCTTTAATTTATGCTATAGCAACTAAATTCACAGTAATTGGATGGGGCTTTATTATATCTTTAGTTTTAATGAGTTTAGTTGCAGAAGGGCTAGATTATTTTGCTAGTGTCTTAGGGGCAAAATATTTTGGAGCTAGCAAATATGGATTGATTGGGGCAATTATTGGTGGTATCTTGGCTTTGATTTTATTAGGTCCAATTGGTATCTTAATAGGTCCACTATTAGGCTCTATAGGCATAGAATTAATAATGGGGAAAAATGTGAAAGAGGCTATTAAAGTAGGAATAGGAACTATAGTAGGCAAGTTTGGTGGTTCTCTTCTGTCTTTTATTATTTCAGTGATTATGACTGCTTTATTACTTAGAAGAATTTTTTAATTTAACACTATCAACTATCAGGATGGTGGCTTATAATGATCTTTAAAGGAATTAATATGCGCTATAGAAATATAAAAAGATATCGAAAAATAGTAGAGGTTTTTATTAAGCATGGCTTTGGTTATTTAATTGAAGTGATGGATTTGCGTCAGTTTGTACCACTAAGAAAGAGGATCAAGGCATTAGAGGCTAAAAAACCTCCTCAAGATTGTAGAGCAACTAGGGTTAGAAAGGTTTTAGAAGAACTAGGTCCGACTTATATCAAATTAGGTCAGTTACTTAGTACTCGTCCTGATTTAATCCCTAGAAATTACATAGATGAATTTGAAAAACTTCAAGATCAAGTTCCACCTATGGAATTTAAAGATGTAGTTGAACAGATTAATAGTGAATTAGAAGGAGAATATGGGGATTATTTCAGTGAGCTATCTAATACTCCTTTAGCTAGTGCTTCTATTGGACAAGTTCATAAAGCTATCTTAAATACAGGGGAAGAAGTTGTAGTTAAGGTACAGCGCAAAGATATTCAAAAGACAATAGAGACTGATTTGGATATCATGTCTAATCTGGCTAATCTCTTAAAGAATAAAGTTTTCACAGATAATATTATTGATCCCGTAGAAATAGTGGATAACTTCTCTAAAATGATCAAAGAAGAATTAGATTATTGTATAGAGGCTAGGAATAGTAAAAAATTCCAAAAGAATTTCAATGATGAAGAAGATGTTATTATTCCTAAAGTAATTGGTGATTTAACTACAAAAAAAGTATTTACAATGGAATTTATTAAAGGTTTCAAAATTAATAAGTCAAATAAAAGGTTAAAGAATCATGATATTCCACAGATAATTAGTGAGTCTTTTATGAAACAAATAATGATAGATGGATTTTTTCATGGAGATCCACATCCTGGGAACTTAATTATTACTGATGATTATAAGGTAGTATTACTTGATTTTGGATTGGTTGGACAGTTAAGTAAAGAAGATCGTGAAAGGATTGCCAACTTATTTATTTATCTATTAAGAAAGGATATAGATAAATTTATTGAACAATTATTAGATCTTGGAATGGTAACTAAAGAAATTGATATGAGATCATTAAGGCGTGATTTTTATAGACTTGTGGATGAATATCATGGAGTAGCACTTGAAGAGATTGATTTATCAACTATTATGAATAGACTATTAGATTTATCTTTCAAATATAAAATTAAGCTACCTGTAGAATTTATCTTATTAGTAAAGTCTTTGGTAACTGTTGAGGGAGTCGTAGCTAAGGTCGATCCAGAATTTGATATATTAACTGTAGCAAGACCTTTTGCTAAACAGATTATAAAAGAAAGATTAAGTCCAAAACGATTAGCCAAAGAGACAACAGAAAAATTACAAGAGATAACAAAGTATTTATCAGATTTACCTAAAGAGATACATAATTTCTTTAGTTTAATTCAAGAAGAGGATTTAGAGATTAAATTTAATCATATAGGATTAGATCCATTAATTTCCAAGATGGATATAATAACCAACAGATTATCTATTTCATTAATTATTTCTGCTTTAATTATTGGATCATCTTTAATTATGTTGATAGATAAAGGGCCATCCTTTTTAGGTTATCCTATTTTAGGTGTTTCTGGATTTTTGATAGCTGCTATTTTGGGGATGTGGTTGGTTTTTTCCATTCTCAAATCAGGTAGATTTTAATTTAAATACATAAATTTTATTATTATTGATAAAACTAAATTATTAATCTAAGAAGGAAAACTCATCTTAATGAAGAAGATATAAGAGTGGTACAATTGTATAATTTGCAAACAAATGGGGGATAATAATGCTAGATCAGGAAAAAATATGGAACATACAAGGCGCTGATCAAGAAACCATAGATGAATTAGTTGATAATTTAAATATAAGCCCGATTATGGCTCAGATTTTAGCTAATAGAGGTTTAAAAACTCCTCAAGAAGTAGAGGAGTTTTTAGATTTTAGTCTAGAGGATTTAAATGATCCCTTTCTTCTAAAAGATATGGAAGAAGCTTCTTCTAGAATTGAGCAGGCAATTAATAAGCAAGAGAAGATTGTTATTTATGGTGACTATGATGCAGACGGTATTACCAGTACATCTTTATTAATAACTGTTTTAGAAGATTTAAATGCTAATATTGATTATTATATACCTAATCGATTGAAAGAAGGATATGGGTTGAATAAAGATGCAATTAGTAATTTATCTCAGCAAGATACAGATTTAATTATAACTGTTGATTGTGGGATTTCAGGAATCGAGGAGGTAAATTTAGCTAATGAACTTGGGATTGATGTGATTATTACTGATCATCATACAGTCCCAGATAACTTACCCCAGGCATTAGCTATACTTAATCCTAAGCAAAAAGATTGTTCTTATCCTTTTAAGAAGTTAGCGGGGGTAGGAGTTGCTTTTAAATTAGTACATGCTTTGTTACTTAAACTAGGTAAGTTAGATAGCCTTGATCAATTAATTAAATATATGAGTATAGTAACTGTAGGAACAGTTGCTGATATAGTTCCTCTCGTTGGAGAGAATAGAATTATAGTTAAATATGGATTAAAAAGAATTAATAGCTTTCTTGGTTCTGGAGATTTTAATATTGGAATCTTAAAAGGAAAAGTAGGTTATAAGAGCAAGGATATTACTGCTGGGGCTATAGGCTATTATCTAGCTCCTTGTATTAATGCTACTGGACGATTAGGGCAGGCTCATTTAGGGGTACAGATGCTTACTGAAGAAGATATTGTAACTGCTAATAACTTAGCTGATCAATTGCGTGAGATGAATGTTGGAAGGCAGGATATAACCAGTCAAATCTTAGCTCAGGCTGAGAAGTATATAGCTCAAAATATAGATTTAGAAGAAGAAAAGGTATTAGTAATTACTTTAGAGGAAGGCCATCCAGGGGTGATTGGTAATGCTGCTTCTAAACTTCAAGAGAAGTATTATCGTCCAATTGTTTTACTGACTTATGCTGAAGATGGTAGAATACTAGGTTCAGCTAGGAGTATTAGAAATTTTAATTTGTATGAAGCTTTTAAATATTGTGAAGAATGCTTCGAAGGCTTTGGAGGACATAAAGAAGCGGCAGGATGTTCTTTAAAGGCTGAGAATATTAATAAGTTTCGTAAGATGATTAATGGATATGCTGATCAAGTCTTAGCAGAGGAAGATTTAATAGATAGAATTAAATTGGAACAAGTTATTGATATAGAAGATGCTTCTAAAGGTTTAGTCAGAGAATTATCTAAACTAGAACCATATGGTTGTGGCAATCCTAGACCTAAATTTGCTTTAAAAGATTTAGCTATTAATAACTTTAGTCTATTTGGTAAAGAAGAGGATCATATTAAGATTTATTTTGATAGTGGAGGTAGAACTGTAGAATCTATTGCTTGGAATATGGCTGAATTAAGAAAGAAACTTTTAGTTCAAAATGAAGAGATAGATTTAGCATTTACTATGGATATTAATGATTTTGGTGGAACAGAGACTGTGAGCTTAACAATCAAAGATATCAAATTCCCGGAATTATCTTTTGTAGACCAACTTTTTGCTAAAAGTAAAGAAATATTAGAAGATGATTTTTATCGAGGTATTGCAGAGAATGATTCTTTTTACACTAAAGTAGTGGGCGTTACTTTTGAAGGCCGCCAGGATATAATCAAAGATTATGTTAATAAAGGGGATTTAGTTTTTTTAGTACGAGATCCTGATAATCAATATGATAAAAATGCGATACAAGTAGTAAGCAAAAACCAGAAACAGATTGGTTTTTTAAAGGCTGATTTATCAAAATATTTAGCACCTTATTTAGATAATGGAATTGAATATAAGGCTATAGTTTCAGAAGTAACAGGAGGAATAGATAATAAACAGAGTCTAGGTGTTAATCTGTTTATCGAAAAAGCCAAGATTACTTCAGATCAGAAAGCAGACTATGAGACTAAGTTAATTCGTTCCAAATTAGCAACTAAAACTGACAATCAAGTTTTAGATGAGATTAGAAATTCATTAATTGGGGATTATAGTTTTAGACCTAAACAAGCAGAAGCGATTGATAGTTTATTTAAAGAACAGAACACCTTAGCTATTTTTGGTACTGGACGAGGAAAATCTGCAGTGTTCCAAAGTTTTGCTACTTTTCAAGCTATAAAATATAATCAGATGACAATAATTATTTATCCACTTAGAGCTTTAGTTAATGATCAATTCCATTCTTTAAAGGAGAAATTATCTCCGTTAGGAATTAGAGTGTATAAAGGAAATGGTGCTTTAACTGTTAAAGAAAGAGAAGAATTGAATGAAGCTCTTAATTCTGCTGCTGTAGATGTTTTACTAACTACCCCTGAATTTATTGAATATAATTTAGATAGATTTAGCAAAATTAAAGATAAGATAGGCTTTTTTGTAGTTGATGAAAGTCATCATATTGGTTTAGCCTCAAATCAATTTAGACCTACCTATAAGAGAATACCACAAATATTATCTGAATTGGGAGATCCTTTAGTCTTAGCGGTAACTGCTACTGCAAATGATCAAGTAACCCAAGAAATTGTAGATTGTTTAAGCATTGAAAATCTTGTAATCGATACTCATATTAGAGAAAATTTAAACTTAATAGATAAGCGTAACTCTTCCAATAAAGAGAATTATATAGATCAGGTAGTTAAAAAAGGAGAAAAGACGATTGTTTATGTCAATAGTCGAGAGAAAAGTATCGAAATAGCATCAGCTCTTAGAGATAGGAATCCTTTTTTGGCTCAAGAAATTGTCTTTTATAATGCAGGATTGACCAATCAAGAAAGAAGCCTAGTTGAAGATAAGTTTAGAAATGGAGAAATAAAAGTGGTTGTTTCTACAAGCGCTTTTGGTGAAGGAATTGATATTCCTGACATTAAACATATTATTTTGTACCATTTGAATTTTAATCGCACTGAATTTAATCAACAAAGTGGTAGAGCTGGGCGTGATGGTCGGGAGTCTTATATTCATTTATTGTATGGTGAACAGGATGCTAGGATAAATGAATTTATTTTAGAAATCATGGCTCCTGATAGAGATGTTTTAGCACAATTGTATATTATTTTAACAAAGCTAAAAGATAATAATAGAGAAGTTATTATGACTAATCAAGAATTAGCTGATCAGGTAGGTAATAAAGTTGGAAAAAAAGTACAAGCAAGTACTATATCAGCAGGATTAGGGATTTTGGAAGAGTTGAAATTGTTAACTCGCTTAAAAGAAAGTAGTAGAATAATTAAATTAAGTCCTAAACCTGATGTAAAACTAGACTTAACAACATCAATAAGATATAATGAAGGTGTTGAAGATAAGCAAGCTTTTGTAGAATTTAAGAAGTTTGCACTTGAAGAAAATTCACAAAAACTATTAAATCTAATTAACCAACCAATTTATCCAAAAAGATTTATAGAGTTGAAAGGGGAGAATAAAGTTGAATTTATCAGATAAGATTAGAACTATTCCAGATTTTCCAAAGGAGGGCATTGCTTTTAAGGATATTACAACCTTATTAAAAGACCCAAATGCTTATGAAGAAGCTATAGATCAAATTGCTGAAAGATATAAAGATAAAGATATTGATCTAGTATTAGGAGTAGAAGCAAGAGGTTTTTTAATTGGTGCTCCTCTAGCATTAAAATTAAATAAAGGTTTTGTACCAGTAAGAAAAGAGGGTAAACTTCCTGGAGAAATTTTAAAGACTGAGTATGATTTAGAGTATGGAAGCAACATACTGGAAATACATAAGGATGCTATTGAAAAAGGAGACAAAGTTTTGATTGTTGATGATTTATTAGCAACAGGAGGAACTGTAAAAGCCACAGCTGATTTAGTTGAAGAGCTTGGTGGAGAAATTGTTGAGATTGCCTTTTTAATGGAGTTAGGATTTTTAGATGGAAGAGAAAAATTAACTGACTATGAGGTCTTTTCTTTAATTATAGATTAATTATTTATTCAAAAGATAATTGTTTTTTTAGGTAGAATTAATTTGAATATTTACAAAAAGGATCTAAAATTTAGTAAAGGGGTATTATGCTATGTCTTTAGACAAACTATTAGCCACAATAAAATCATATACTGAAGAAGCTAACATAGGCTTAGTAAAAGAAGCCTATTATTTGGCAAAAGAATCCCATGAAGGGCAGTATAGAGTTTCTGGAGAACCTTTTGTTAGTCATCCAGTACAAGTAGCGCAAATAATGGCTGAACTAGAGTTGGATATTATTTCAATCTCTGCTGCTTTATTACATGATGTGGTAGAGGATACTGAAGTGACTACAGAAGAGCTAAGAGAAAAGTTTGGACCAGAGATTGAATTGCTCGTTAATGGTGTTACTAAATTAAGTAAAATAGATTTCAAATCGCGAGAGGAACACCAAGCAGAAAGTTTACGCAAAATGTTTTTAGCTATGGCTAAGGATATTAGAGTTATTTTAATTAAATTAGCTGATAGATTGCATAATATGAGAACTTTACAATACTTACCTAGAGAAAAACAGATTAGAAAAGCAACAGAGACTCTTGAAATTTATGCTCCTTTGGCTCATAGACTTGGAATATCTACATTAAAATGGGAATTGGAGGATCTAAGCTTTAGATACTTAGAACCTGATAGATATTATGAAGTAGCTAAGAAGATAGCAAAAAATCGAGCTGAAAGAGAAGCATATATAGAAGAAGCAATTAAAAGACTGAATACTAAACTAACTGAAGTAGATATTGAAGCTGATATTTATGGTAGGCCAAAGCACTTATATAGTATCTATCAAAAGATGATAAAAGGTGGAAAAGAGTTTAATGAGATTTATGATTTAACAGCCTTACGTGTCATTGTAAGTTCGGTCAAGGAATGTTATCAGGTTTTGGGTATAATTCATGAGTTGTGGAGTCCTATGCCAGGTAGAATTAAGGATTATGTAGCAATGCCTAAATCAAACATGTATCAATCCTTGCATACAACAGTAATTGGTTCTAAAGGTGAACCCTTAGAGATACAGATTAGAACATGGGAGATGCATCGTACAGCTGAATATGGTATTGCTGCTCACTGGCGATATAAAGAAGGAAATCGTAAGGATGAAGACTTTGAAAGAAAAATTTCTTGGTTAAGACAATTGTTAGAATGGCAAAAAGATCTAAGTGATGCTAAAGAGTTTATGGAAAACTTAAAAATTGATCTTTTTGAAGATGAAGTTTTTGTTTTTACACCTAAAGGAGATGTAATTTCTTTACCTCAAGGAGCTAGCCCAGTTGACTTTGCTTATAATATTCATACTGATATTGGTCATACTTGTGTGGGAGCTAAAGTTAATGGGAAGATTGTTTCTTTAGAATATAGACTTAAGAATGGTGATATTGTTGAAATTTTAACTTCTACCAACAGTGGTCCTAGTCGAGATTGGCTTAACTTTGTTAAGACTTCACGAGCTAAAAGTAAGATTAAGCATTGGTTCAAAGAGCAACGTAAAGAAGAGGCTAGTGTCAAAGGTAAAGAAATGTTAGAATCGAGATTAAAAAAAGAACATATAAATTTAAAAGAATCTGAAAAGAATAAAAAATTAGAAGAAATAGCCAAAGGACTAGGTGTTGCTAATATTGAAGGCCTTTATGCTGCCATTTCTTATAATAAATTTTCGGTCAGTCAAATAGTTAGAAAGTTAATACCAGAGGAGAAGAAAGATTGTCCTAAATATGAATTAAATAAGCTTAAGAAAAAGCGAAATATTAGAAGGAATCCACAGAATAAAGGGATCAAAGTCAAAGGAATTGATGGACTATTAGTTAGAATTTCCAAATGTTGTAATCCTGTACCTGGTGATAAGATCATAGGCTATATTACTCGTGGGCGAGGTGTTTCAGTTCATAGAGAAGATTGTCCTAACCTACACAACTTAGAAGAAACTGAGCAAGAACGTATTATTGATGTAGAATGGTATGTAGATCAACAAACTTCTTATGAAGTAGAATTAAAAATTGAAGCATTAAATAAAAGATCATTATTAAATGATGTTACTACTGTTATTTCTGAAGCTAAGGTGAATATAACATCTATCAATGCTCGGATTAAAAAGGATATATCAGCTACGATTAACCTTTCTTTAGAAATTAGTAGCTTAGAACATATGAAGGATATTATCAATAAATTAGAAGCTATTGAAGGAGTACTTAATGTACAACGTGCTAATCCTGCTTAATTAAGGAGGAGAAAGATGAGAGCTGTTTTGCAAAGAGTAAGTTCAAGTTCTGTTGAGGTAGGAAATAGAGAAGTTGGAAAAATTAAAACTGGTTTATTAATCTTACTTGGAATTGGAGAAAATGATACTATAGAAGATATGAAATATTTGGCAGATAAAATAGTTGATTTAAGAGTATTCTCTGATCAATCTGGAAAGATGAATCTATCAGCACTAGATGTAGATGCAGAATTATTAATAGTATCTCAATTTACTTTATATGGGGATTGTCGTCAAGGAAGAAGGCCAAGTTTTGCTGATGCAGCCTCTGCTAATAAAGCAGAAGAGTTATATGAAGAATTTATCTCTTATATTAATAAATATGAATTGAAAGTAGAAACCGGTGAATTTAAAACAGAGATGAAGGTTAGTTTAGTTAATGAAGGTCCAGTAACTATATTACTGGACAGTAAAAGAGATTTTTAATTTTTAAGGAGGAAGTAGATGTTTATAAAAAGGTTATCAGTAGGTTCTTTAGCGGTTAATTGTTATATAGTTGCTAATGAGAAGAAAGAAGCAGTGATAATTGACCCAGGATCACAAGCAGAAGATATTTTAAAAATAATTAATGAACATGACCTTAATGTTAAATACATCATTAATACTCATGGTCATAATGATCATATCGCAGCTAATCCTAAACTGTTAGAATCTACCGGAGCTGAATTGTTAATTCATAGTCAGGACTCAGAATTTTTACAGAACCCAGAGTTAAATCTATCATTTTTTATAGGGGAAATGGGTCAAGAATTAAAATGTCCTAATGCTGATAGACTATTAGAAGATGGAGATACTATAGAAATTGGAGATTTAGAGTTTAAAGTAATCCATACTCCAGGTCATACTCCAGGTAGTATCTGTATGAAATTAGGAAATATATTATTTACAGGTGATACTATTTTTGCTACTGGTGTAGGAAGAACTGATTTTCCTAAAGGGTCATATCAGAGTTTAAGAGAGTCAATTACCAAAATTTTAGAATTTGAAGAAGATTTAAAAATATGTCCAGGTCATGGAGCAGAAACTACTCTAAATAGAGCAAGAAAAGAAAATTCATATTTATAAGAGAGGGTTTATATGGTTACGGTAAATTTAACTATGAATTCAAGTTATTATAATTCAGTTAAAGGTACATTAAATGTATTATTGCCTGAAGTAGAGATACATAATATAGATGAAGATGTAGAGGCAGAATTAAATATTATAGTTAAGTTAGATACTTCAGCAGGGATTAAAGTTAGAAGCTTTTTTGCAGGCCAAAATAATTTAAACAATGAAATAGAGGATAAAGAGATTTTATCTAATTCTTATAATAGTAATGATTTTGATAAACGATGTAAAGAGCGCTTGAAATTGAGCATTTATAGATTGTTATGTGACTATTTAGGAGAGGACTTAAGTCCTTGGGGAATTTTAACAGGTGTTAGACCTACTAAGTTAGCCCATTTTCTATTAGAAAGAGGCTTTGATTATCAAAAAGTTGATAGTTTATTAGAGAATGTTTATGGTGTAGCAAAGGAAAAAAGAGATTTATTATTAAATATTATTAAGTTGGAGCGTAGTTATTTTCCTACTCCAGAAGAGGCAAAAAATAAAGTCAGTATATATTTAGGAATTCCTTTCTGTCCAACAAGATGTAATTATTGTTCTTTTGCTGCTTATCCTATAGCTAAGTATCAGAAATATCTGCCGAATTTTTTAGAAGCTTTAGATTATGAAATTAGGGAAGTATCTAAAGTAGTTCAAGATTTAGGCTTAGTTGTTGATACTATTTATATTGGTGGCGGTACCCCAACAGTTCTATCTAGTACTGAATTAGATAGAGTATTAAATAACTTAAAAAAATACCTTTCTCTTTCTCAACTCCGTGACTTTACTGTAGAAGCTGGTAGAGCAGATACTATTAGTAAAGCTAAATTAGAGGTTTTAAAGAGACAGGGTATTAAAAGAATTAGTATTAATCCGCAAACTATGAATTTAAAAACTCTAGAGGTAATAGGACGAAAACATAGTGTGGATGAAGTGACGAAGTCTTTTTCTTTGGCTAGAGAAATTGGATTTGAAAATATTAATATGGATATGATTATTGGACTGCCAGGAGAAGGTATAGATGATGTAAAAAGAACTTTACTAAGAATTAAAGATTTAAATCCTGATAGTTTGACAGTCCACACTATGGCTATCAAACGCGCTTCAAGGTTAAAAAGAAGTTTAGAGGATAATAATCTACCATCAGATAGAGAAGTATCAGAAATGTTGAAGTATACCAAAAAAATGACTAAGGAATTAGATCTAATTCCTTATTATATGTATAGACAGAAGAATATCTTAGGTAACTTAGAAAATATAGGGTATGCAAAAGCGGGGAAAGAGTCTATTTATAATATTTTGATGATGGAGGAGAGAGAAACTGTAATTGGATTAGGCGGAGGTTCAATAACTAAATTAATTAATACTCAAGATTATAGCTTAGAAAGGTTAGTTAATCCTAAGTTTCCCAAACAGTATATTGAAGAGATTAAAGAACGTACTAATGAGAAAATATCTAAAATTAATGAATTGTTTTATAAATAATTTATTAATCATATTTTGATATATTATAGTTCTTCTTTAAGTTGAATAAAATTCTGTTTATTATTAATTAGCTTAAATTGACATCTTTAATCTGATACGTTACAATATTATTTAGCTGAATATTTCAGAGAGTTTCATAATTTGCATAGATTTTCTTTTTTATGGTAATATATTACAGGAGTGTTATCATGAAATTATCTTTATTTTAATAGATTTATGGGAGTCTCTGATTAGCTAATTTTACTTTATATCTTAAAGGGAGGAAATTAGAATGATAATGGATGCTTTAAGAAAAAGAATGAAGACTATAATCTATGTGATTGTAGTTGCTTTTGTAGCAACAGGAGCTTTGGTTTATTTAAGAGGACCAAGAGGTGGGAATAGTCAGCAAGAAGCTTATGCTCAAAGATCTGATAGACCTGTAGCAACTGTTAATGGTGAAGAAATTTCTTATCAAGAATATTCGTATCAATTAAATGGTTATTTAAGACAATATCAAAATCAAATTAGTTCCAATCAAGTAGTTGGATTAAAATCTCGAGTATTAAATAACCTGATTAATCAAGAATTAATTTTACAGGCGGCTGAAAAGAACGGTATTAATCCAGAGATTTCTGAAGAAACTATTCAAGAACAATTAGACCAAGCTATTAATAAATATGCTTCATCTAAAGAAGAATTTGAAAAGATAATTAAGAAAAATGGACAAACTATAGAAGATGTTAAAAATACTATTAAAAATAGTATGACTATGCAAAAACGTATTGAAGGAATGTTAGCTAAGGTTAAGGCTGATGTAAAGATAACAGAAGAAGAGATTGCTAAAGAATATGAAGAAGTAACTGCAAGCCATATTTTAATTAAAACTGATGATAAAGATGATAAAGATGATAAAGAAGCTAAAGAAAAAGCTGAAAAGGTATTAAAGTTAGCAAAAGCAGGTAATGATTTTACTGAATTAGCTAAAGAATACTCAGAAGGACCATCTGCTTCTCGCGGTGGAGAACTAGGTTCTTTTGGGCATGGAAAGATGGTTCCAGCTTTTGAAAAGGCTGCTTTTGCTATGAAAGTAGGAGAAGTTAGTGATCTAGTTAAGACAGAATTTGGTTATCATATTATTAAGGTTACTGATAAGAAAGTAGCTAGTGGGGAAGAGTTTAATAGTAAAAAAGAAGAGATAAGAAAGAAACTATTATCTCAAAAGGAAAGTGAAGCTATTAATCAATGGATAGAAGAAACTAGAGATGATTCTAAAGTAATAATTAAGGATAAAGAAATTAATGCCTTTACTGCTGCTCAAGAAGGTGACCTTAAAACAGCAATCAAGGATTACAAAGCTGCCATTAAAGCTAACTCTGGTTCATATTATCTATATCACAATTTAGCAGATGCTTATCAAAGAAATGGTAATCAAGAAGATGTTATTTCAACTTACCAAGAAGCAATTAATAAGTATCCAGAGCAAGTAGACTTCTATATGAGTTTAGCAAATATTTATCAAAAAGAAGAGAAATTTGATAAAGCTGTTGAAGTTTATGAACAAGGATTAACTAATAATCAAGATAATGCTGAGTTACACTTAGGTTTAGGTGACTTATACAGAGCTCAAGATAAAACTGATGAAGCAGTTGTAGAGTATGAAAAATTCTCTAAATTATCTGGAGATAATCTAATGGCTCATTATAGATTGGCAAGAGTTTATAGCCAAATGGGTCTAGAAGATAAATCTAAAGCAGAAATGGAAAAATTGAAAGAAATTCAAAAGAAGAAACAAGAACAAGTTAAAGAAGAACGTGAAGAAGAAAATAAAGTAGAAGAAACTAAAACTGAAAAGAATTAGATAAGGAATTAATGTAGGGGCGTATATATACGCCCCTACTAATAAGTATATGTAGCAGTATTTTTGCAAATCTTTAGGAGGGATAAAATGAATATTACAGCCCCGAGAGGGACTAAGGATATATTACCTGAAGATACTGCTAAATGGCAGTATCTTGAAAATATAACCCGAAAAATATTTAGTAGCTATAATTTTAAGGAGATACGAACACCATTATTTGAAGCAACTGAACTCTTTCAAAGAGGAATTGGTGAGGCAACAGATATCGTAGAAAAAGAGATGTATACTTTTGAAGATAAAGGTGGCAGAAGTATTACTTTACGTCCTGAAGGTACTGCTTCAGTTGTCAGATCATTTTTAGAAAATAAAATTTATGGTCAAGCACAGCCAACTAAGTATTTTTACATAGGATCTATGTTTAGGTATGAGCGGCCACAAGCGGGTCGTTATAGAGAATTTCACCAGTTGGGAGTAGAGGTTTTAGGAAGTGATAATCCAGCTATAGATGCTGAGATTATAGCTTTAGGATTACAATTATTAGAGGAATTAGGTTTGGATAATTTAGAGTTGCATTTAAATAGTGTTGGTTGTCCAAAATGTAGAGCGGAATATAGAGAAAAGCTGATTAATTATTTCAAACCTTATTTAGAAGAACTATGTTCTGATTGCCAAGATAGATATGATAGAAATCCACTAAGAATTTTAGATTGTAAAGTAGATAGAGGTAAAGAGTTTATGAATAATGCACCTAAAATCTATGAGGAATTATGTGAAGAATGTGAAGATGATTTTGATCAAGTTAAAGAATTTTTGGACTTATTAGATATAGATTATATTCTTGATGCTAACTTAGTTCGTGGATTAGATTATTATACTAAGACTGCTTTTGAAGTTATTTACAAAGGTTTGGGTGCTCAAGATACTATCTTTGGTGGAGGACGTTATGATGGATTAGCTGAAGAAGTTGGTGGTCGTGATATTCCTGGGATTGGATTTGCTATGGGAATGGAAAGAATCTTACTTACTTTAGAAGAGCAAGGTATTGAGTTGCCAATTGATAATAGTATTGATTTATTTATTACTACTATTGGTGAAAAAGCCAATAAAGAAGCTTTTAAATATTTGCATAAATTACGCAAGGCTGGTTTAAAGGTTGAAATGGATTATTTGGGTAGAAGTGTTAAAAGTCAGATGAAAGCTGCAGATCGTAATAATGCTAATTATAGTATTATTTTAGGTGAAGATGAGTTGGAAAAAGGTGTAGCGACAATAAGAAATATGACATCTGGAGAACAAATAGAGATTAAACTAGAGAATCTAGTAGAAGAGATGAAAAAGCGTATAGATTAATTTAGGAGGTAAATAGAATGAAGGGATTAAAGAGAAGTTGTTATTGTAGTGAAGTAAGAAGTGAGCATGTAGGAGATAAATTAACATTAATGGGTTGGGTACAACGTAGAAGAGACCATGGAGGAGTAATCTTTGTTGATTTAAGAGATAGATTTGGGATGGTACAGGTAGTATTTAGTCCAGAAGTATCTCAAGATATGTTTGATTTAGCTAATGAGTTAAGAAAAGAGTTTGTTATTGCTATTAAGGGTGAAGTTAAAGCTCGTCCAGAAGGAATGATTAATAATGATTTAAAGACTGGAGAAATAGAAATCTATGCTGAAGAGCTACATATCTTAGATAAAGCAGAAACACCTCCAATCCAAGTTGAAGATGATATCAATGCAGGAGAAGAATTAAGATTAAAATATAGATATTTAGATTTAAGAAGAAAACCTATGCAAGAAAATATTATCTTGAGACATAAAGTAAAGCAAGCAGTAAGAAATTATTTAGATAATAAAGACTTTTTAGATATTGAAACACCAATCTTGACTAAAAGTACTCCAGAGGGAGCAAGAGACTTTTTAGTGCCAAGTCGTGTTAATAAGGGGCAATTTTTTGCTTTGCCACAGTCACCACAACTATTTAAACAATTATTGATGGTATCTGGAATGGAAAGATATTATCAGATTACTCGTTGTTTTAGAGATGAGGATTTAAGAGCAGATCGTCAGCCTGAGTTTACTCAAATTGATATGGAAATGTCTTTTATGAGCCAAGATGAGATTATGGAATTAGTAGAAGGTATGATTCAAGAAATCTTTGAAACTATTGGAGCTGAAGTTCCAGATGAGTTTCCACATATGAGTTATCAGGAAGCAATGGATCGCTTTGGATCAGATAGACCAGATATTCGTTTTGGATTAGAGTTAATTGATGTATCTGAAGCTGTTAAAGATGCAGAATTTAAAGTGTTTAGTGGTACTATAGCTAAAGGTGGACAGGTTAAAGGAATTAATGTTAAGGATGCTGCAGAAGATTTTTCTCGTAAAGACATTGATGATTTAACTGATTATGCTGGAATCTATGGAGCAAAAGGTTTAGCTTGGATGAAGATTAAAGAAGATAAAGTACAATCTCCAATTGCTAAGTTCTTATCTGAAGAAGAATTAGATTCTATCTTAAATATTATGGGAGCAGAAACTGGAGATTTATTATTATTTGTGGCTGATAATCCTAAAGTTGTAGCTGCTTCTTTAGGTAATTTAAGATTAAAACTAGGAAAATCCTTAGGTTTAATCGATGAAAATGAATTTAAATTTTTATGGGTTACTGATTTCCCATTATTAGAATGGGATGAAGATGCTAAAAGATATGTTTCTTTACATCATCCATTTACAATGCCTCAAGAAGATGATATTGAGTTATTAAATGAAGATGATGCTGATCAAGCACTTTCTCAAGCTTATGATCTAGTATTAAATGGTATCGAGCTTGGTGGGGGAAGTATTAGGATTAATAACAGTGAATTACAAGAGAAGATATTTAATTTATTGAATATGAATGAAGAAGAGATTGAAGAGAAATTTGGTTTCTTATTAGAAGCTTTCCAATATGGAGTACCACCTCATGGAGGAATTGCTTTTGGACTTGATAGATTAGTAATGTTATTAGGAAGATTAGATTCTATTCGTGATGTAATTGCTTTCCCTAAAACTCAAAAAGCAACTTGCTTATTAACAGAAGCTCCATCTATAGTAGCTGAAGATCAGTTGGAAGAATTAAGGATAGAAGTGGATTATGATTCTATTGAGTTAGATTAATTAAGTTAAGATTTGATTAAGGATATTACTATCCATAAATTGTTAATGGAATTTTTCTTGAGATAAATTTAGAAATATGATATTATTTTAATATAGTTAAGGAAGAGAGAAAAATATATAGTTGTTCTGCGATGTTCGTGATCGGATTTATATTTTGCCCAACACCATATTAAAAGGGAGCCTAGCTTCGTTTGTGGCGTACAAGCCTCCTAAGAGTGGAAGTACAAATCAAATGGGAGGGCACCCACTTTGTAGAGAGAGAGCAAAATAAAAAGTCTAGTACGGCATTGCGGAACAATTTTTTTAAAATCTAGCCTATTGGGCTAGATTTTTATTATATCTAAATATTTTGAAGTGGATGCAAGCTTGAGGTAGGGTGATATAGTTTTGCTAATTTAATTAATTCAAAAATTAGGTGATTTAATCATGAAGATATCTAAAAAAGAACAGCGTGATAGAATATTATTTTTGCGAAAAAATATGTATAATAAGGATATAGAAGAGAAAAGTATAGAAGTTAAGAATAAGTTGTTTGCTTTAGAAGAGTTTGATTCTGCTCAAAGTATAATGCTTTATGTTGCTTTTAGAAATGAAGTTAGAACTGAAACTATGATTAAAGATTGTTTGGATATGGGAAAGAAAGTCATAGTACCTGTAACAGATATAGATAATAGAGAACTATATTTATCAGAGTTGAAAGATTATGACCTTGAATTAACTCAAGGAAGCTATGGTATTTTAGAACCTGAAAGTAATTACATAAGAATTGTTGATTTATCTGAGGTTGATTTAGTGGTTTTGCCAGGGTTGGCCTTTGATAAAAGAGGTAACCGCTTAGGATATGGTGGAGGATATTATGATAAATTATTAGCTAAGAATTCTAATCTTACTAAGATAGCTATCTGCTTTGATTTTCAAATTATTGCGAATGTTGTCTTTGATAATCATGATATTAAAATGGATAAGATAATTAGTGAAGAACAGGTTATAGTCTGTAGTTCTTAAAATATGTTAATTTGATTTATGATAATTTTAACAAGGAATCTATTATATAATGAAGAATTAGAAACAGAAGATTTATACTTATTGTGGGGTGATATAGTGAAATTTAAATTAGTAGCAATTGATATGGATGGTACTTTATTAAATGATGATCATAAAGTTTCTGATAAAAATCGTGAGATTATTACTAAATATGCTAATCAAGGAGTTAATTTTGTATTAGCTAGTGGAAGGCCTTATCAAGCTTTATATCCTTATACTAAAGAATTAGAGGTATATTTACCACTAGTAACTTCTAATGGTTCTATTGTTAAATGTCCATTAACGGAATCGGTTTATACAAACTCAAGTATGCCTCTAGGTTTGGCTAAAGAAATATTAGATTATGGTTATAGTAAAGGTTATGGGGTAAGTCTTTATTTTGAAGATGAAGTTATTACTTCTCATGAAGAAGTTGCTAAGGTTCACCGTGAATTAGAGGGAATAGATCCAACTATTATCACAAAATATCAGCTAGAGGAAGGGCCAACTAAGATTGTCTTTTTTGCTGATCCAGAAGATATTGATAAAGCATTTGCTCAATTAGCTGATAAATATGAAGGAGGTTTATATATTACTAGATCTGATGAGAGATGTGTAGAAACTATGAATCTAGAGGTTTCTAAAGGGAAGGCTTTAAAATATATGATTAAAAGAATGAATATTGCTTCAGAAGAAGTTATAGCAATTGGTAACAATTTTAATGATGTTGCTATGTTTGAAGAGGCTGGTTTAGCTGTTGCAATGGGTAATTCTCCAGAAGGTGTCAAAGAGGTAGCTGATTTTGTTACTAAAAGTAATCAAGAAGATGGAGTTGCTTATGCTTTAGAAAAGTTTTTAAAGGATTGAACTTGATTTAAGGAAATCAGGATTCTTCTTATTTTTACATATAAAACTTAATTATAAATTATATAGCGTCGGATTAGTTCCGGCGTTATATTTATGTTATAATAAATAATAAAAATATATTTAATTTTACAATTTAGGGTTAATGGAGTTTTAGACTATATAAATTATTTGTAATATCTTTTTTATCCCATTAAAAAATACATTATTCAGATAATATAATGAGGTGATAAGATGGATTTGTTCAATCAAAATATTTATAATGAGGATAATATTCAAAATAAGCCTTTAGCAGTGAGGATGAGGCCTTGTAATTTGGATGAATTTATAGGGCAAGATCAAATTGTAGGAGAGGGTAGGTTATTGAGGAGAGCTATCCAAGTTGATCGTTTGCAATCAGCTATATTTTATGGACCTCCTGGGACAGGTAAGACAACATTGGCTCAGATTATAGCTAATACTACTAAGGCTGATTTTGAAAAGTTAAATGCAGTTACTTCAGGGGTAAGAGACTTACGAGAAGTAATTAAACGGGCTAAAGAGAGAAGGGGAATGTATTCCAAAAAAACGGTGCTATTTATTGATGAAATACATAGGTTTAATAAAAGTCAACAAGATGCATTATTACCATCGGTAGAAGATGGAATCTTAATTTTGATTGGTGCAACGACGGAAAATCCATATTTTGAAGTTAATTCACCCTTGATATCAAGATCTAGGATATTTAAATTAGAGAAATTATCTTCAGATTCAATCAGAAAGATATTAATGAGAGCTTTAGAAGATAAAGAGCGTGGTTTAGGAGAGTATAGTGTAGATATAACTTCAGAAGCTTTAAGTCATCTAGCTGAAGTTGCTAATGGTGATGCTAGAAGAGCCTTAAATGCTCTTGAGTTAGCAGTATTAACAACCCATGAAGAAGATGGTGTTAGGAGAATAAACCTAAAAGTAGCTGAAGAGAGTATTCAACAGAAAGCTATCAATTATGATAAATCTGGTGATAATCATTATGATATAACTTCAGCTTTTGTAAAAAGTTTAAGGGGATCAGATCCTGATGCTGCTATTTTTTGGTTAGCAAAGATGATTGAGGCGGGGGAAGATCCTAGATTTATAGCTAGAAGAATGATTGTTCATGCAGCAGAAGATGTAGGTAATGCCAATCCCCATTCATTAATGCTTGCTGTTTCAGCAGCTCAAGCATTAGAATATGTTGGGATGCCTGAAGCTAGGATCCCATTGGCTCAGGCTGCTATTTACATAGCTTCTGCACCAAAAAGTAATGCTACTATTAAGGCTATAGATGGTGCTTTGAATATTGTTAAATCAAGACCAGATGCGGGAGTTCCTAAGCATTTAAAAGATGCTCATTATAGTGGGTCTAAAGAGTTGGAATATGGTAAGGGATATAAATATCCCCATGATTATTCTGATAATTATGTGAAGCAACAATATTTGCCTAATGACTTAGTGGGTACAAGATTTTATCAGCCTACTAAAAATGGCTATGAAGATAAAATTAAGTCTTTTCTGGAGAATTTAAAGTAATTTAGATTATTTGTTAGTATTCAAGATAAGAGGAGAGGTTAAAATGTTAGATAGTTATAGTACAGTTGCTAAAGATATTAGAGTAACAGCGAAGATAAAAAAATGTAAGTTTATCACCTCTGTTAAGAGTGTTAATACTGTAGAAGAAGCTGAAAAGTTCATTGCTGATATTTCTGAAGAATTTTATGATGCTCGACACAATGTATATGCATTTAAAGTAGGTGTTGGGGATGATGCTATACAGAGATCTAGTGATGACGGTGAACCGGCTGGATCATCTGGTCCGCCTGCATTACAAGCTATTGAAGGTGAAGGGGTAACTAATGTTGCAGTAGTTGTAACTCGTTATTTTGGTGGTATTAAGCATGGAGTTGGTGGCTTGATTAGAGCTTATGGGGGTAGTGTTAGAAAGGCTATTAGAGAAGCGGGATTAATAAATAAAGTCAGGTATATAAAGCTAGGTATTTCTATTCCTTATGACCAAATGGGGGAAGTTATTAATGACTTAGAAGGTCATCAAGGAGAAGTTAAAAATGTTAACTATATGAATAATGGAGTTGAAATTATATCGGTTATGAAACCTACTTATATTAATGCTTTTAAAGATAGGATTATAGATGCTACAAGAGGCCAAGCTGTATTTGAAGAAAAAGGAGAGGAATTTAGATAATGAAGTTTATAAAGGGATGGCTTAGATTTTCATTAGGTTTAGCAATTGTGAGCATTGGCATAGTATTAACTATTAAGGCTGATTTAGGAGTAGCACCATGGGATGTTTTTCATATTGGTTTAACTAGATATTTTAATATAAGTATAGGTCAAGCTGGACAAATAACAGGAATATTTGTTGTATTACTTAGTTTTATGCTTGCCAAAGTAAAACCTACTGTGGGTACAATAATAAATATAATATTAGTTGGATTTATGATTGATATTATGAAAGCGGTTATACCTGATCCAAATACTTTATTTATACAGCTATCATGTTTAGGGATAGGAGTTGTCATCTGGGGAATAGGGATGGGGATTTATATTTCTGCTCAGTGTGGTACTGGACCTAGAGATAGTTTGATGATGACGCTAAAGAATAAACTAAGTTGCGATATTAGTTGGATAAAAATTTCTATGGAACTAATTGCATTGAGTATTGGTTATTTATTAGGGGGTCCAGTTGGTATTGGTACCATTGTTATTGCCCTTGGTGTTGGACCTGTGGTAAGTAATTTTTTCAAGTTGATTAATAGATTATCTGATAAAAACTTTAAATCAACTATTAGTAAGAATATATATAGATAAATGACTCTAAAAATAAACGTCAATATATTTTTATGGTACATTAAACAACAGTTTCGGGATTAGGAGATAGTTAATCCAAAATCCTTAGAGTCTAACACCAAAAAAATATTGCAATACACCCATTAAGTTTTATTTTAGATTTTAGTATTTATAAGTGCTAGTGTTAAAAATCAATCCTACAAAACACATAATTTTAGTAGGGAATACAAATAATTATAGATAAGGTTGAATACAAGATATCTTCTTATATTTTTTATTAATTCAATTGACAGTAACCAAGTGTTATGGTATTATTAATTTAAGAAAACCAACAAGAAAACTCGGGATTAAAGGAGGCGCTTTTATGAAATTATCAACTAAGGGGCGCTATGGTGTAAGAGCAATGTTTGATTTAGCATTACATCAAGGTGATGGTCCTATTCCACTCAGGAGTATTGCTGAAAGACAAGATATATCAGAGCATTATTTAGAACAATTAATTGCTGTTTTAAGAAAAGCGGGAATAGTAAATAGTGTTCGCGGAGCTCATGGAGGATATTTATTGGCTAAAGAACCTCAGGATATAACTATAGGTAATATTATTAGAGCTTTAGAAGGGCCAATTGCTCCTGCAGATTGTGTATCTGATGAAGTAAAAGGTGAATGTGGAAATAGCCCTGATTGTGTTGTTAAAATGATTTGGAAAAAGGTTAAAGATAGCATTGATGAAGTTTTAGATTCAATCACATTAGAAGACCTTAGACAAGAAGCTATTAACGCACAACAGACTGGTCATAGACATGGTTATATGTATCATATTTAAGTAAATGTATAGTTAATTATGATATAAATAATTAAGTGACTTTTTAGGTGAAGAGGAGGAAATAAAGTGAAAAGAATATATATGGATAATGGAGCAACAACTCAAACAGATGTTGAAGTTTTAGAAGCTATGAGACCCTATTTTACTGATATATTTGGAAATGCATCTAGCTTTCATTCTTTTGGTAGAGAGGCTAGAAATGCAGTTACTGAAGCTAGAGATAAAGTAGCATCATTAATTTCTGCTGATAATTCGACAGAAATTATCTTTACTAGTGGAGGAACAGAAGCTGATAACTATGCTATTAAAGGTGTAGCATCTGCTTTAGAAAGAAAGGGAAAGCATATTATTACTTCTGCAGTAGAACATCATGCTGTACTACATACTTGTAAATATTTAGAGAAAAAGCGTGGTTTTGAAGTAACTTATTTATCAGTTGATGAAGATGGGATGGTTGATCCTCAAGCAGTGAAGGATGCTATTAGAGAAGATACCATTTTAGTGACCATTATGTTAGCTAATAATGAAGTTGGAAGTATACAACCGATTGCTGAAATTGGAGAGATAACAAAGGAAGCAGGAGTGATCTTTCATACTGATGCAGTTCAGGCAGTAGGTACTATAACTGTAGATGTTAATCAATTAAATGTTGATTTATTATCTTTGTCAGGTCATAAGTTTAATGCTCCTAAAGGAGTAGGTGCTTTATATATTAGAAAAGGGACAAGAATTGATAAATTTATGCATGGTGGTGCTCAAGAAAGAAATAGACGAGCTACTACCGAAAATGTTCCAGGCATTGTAGGTCTAGGTAAAGCAGCTGAAATAGCTTTAAACAATATGGATCAAAAAGCTAAAAAGCTAGAGAAGATGAGAGATAGGTTAATAAATGGTATTGAAGAAAAGATTGATCATGTAAAATTGAATGGACATAGAACTAAACGTCTACCTGGTAATGTTAATTTTAGTCTTAAATATATTGAAGGTGAGTCTATCTTAATGAAATTAGATTTAGAGGGAATTGCTGCTTCTAGTGGTTCTGCTTGTACTTCTGGATCTTTAGATCCTTCTCATGTATTACTTGCTATGGGATTGTCTCATGAAGTAGCTCATGGTTCTTTAAGATTAACTTTAGGAAAATACAATACTGAAGAAGAAGTTGATAAAGTATTAGAAGTTTTACCGAAAGTTGTAGCTGATTTAAGGGCTATGTCTCCAATTTATAATGCTGAATTTTAATATTAATATAAAATTAGATTAGAGAATGTTAAGGAGTGTGATGATATATTATGTATTCAGATAAAGTTATGGATCATTTTCAAAACCCTAGAAATGTAGGAGAAATACCTGATGCTGATGGAGTAGGAAGAGTTGGTAATCCAAAATGTGGAGATATTATGCAAATGTATATTAAGGTGGAAGATGATGTGATTACAGATATTAAGTTTAAAACTTTTGGTTGTGGTGCAGCTATTTCAACTAGTAGTATGGCAACAGAGTTAGCTAAAGGAAAGACTATAGAAGAAGCAAGAAAAATTACTAATAATGCAGTTGCAGAATCTTTGGATGGTTTACCACCAGTTAAAATGCATTGTTCTAATTTAGCTGCTGATGCTTTAAATAAAGCTATTGATGATTATTTAGGAATTGAAAGAGAATATGATGATCATGATCATCACCATCATGAATAAGATGAATAATAAAATAAATTAAATATTGTTTATTGAGTTTATTTAAAATTTGATACTTATGTTTTTAGATTGAATTTATAATCTAAAAGTAAAAACAGATGGATATCCATCTGTTTTTACTTTTAAGAGATGTTATTGAGTGAGTTTGATATTATTTATCTTCTGGCGATAGGAATAATTTTTTTATTTATTTAGAATAATAGATGATAAACTTATATAATAATCTTTAGTTTTGGATGAGGATAATAAATTTTAAAACAATATATAAAATAAAAGGGGATGATTATTTTTTATCGATCCTGTGATAGTATAAGATGGTTTATAAGTTCATATAAGAAGGATGGTATTTCTTATATTCTTGATTATGGTGCGGGTAAATTGAGAAACTCTATTTATTTAAGTGAATTAGGTTTTAAAGTTTATGCCTGTGATATTACAGACCAGATAAATAAAATTAGATCGCTAAAAAAATCAGAAGAATTATATTGTACAATAGATGAAAAATTTTTAGTTAATTATAGGTTGGCTTTTGATCTTATAATATCAAATTATGTATTAAACATTATAAAAAAGGATTATGCTAGAAAAGAGTATATAAGAAACACTTATTTAAATTTAAAAAGAAGTGGCTATTTGTTAGTTGAAGTTAGAAAAAGAACAAAAAATACTCCTGATAGATGTGTAACTGCATATTATCAGCAAGAACTTGATGATATGATTTTATCAGAAAGATTTAAAAAAGTTGATGAACTTTCTTTTTCTAAAAGCATAGTAGGAGTATATAGAAAAGATGGTCCTTTATTTATTGCTTATAAAAAAATATAATTTTGTTGACAATTATATTAATAAGTGTTAGTATATTAAATGTTGTTTGGGGAAATTAATTGTTTTCTTGTGAATTTAGCAATATTTCATTATTATTAATATTTTTATAAAAATATTAATAGGTATTGACTATACTTTGTTATTTTGCTATACTAATTCTTGTCGCTTGCAAAAAAACTTTAAATTTGCTTTTTAAAGTTTTTATTGACAAGTCTTGATTCAAATGTTAAACTTATTGATGTTGTCGCTAAGAAATCTTTTGTTTTTAAAAGTTATTGAAAAATAATTTTGAAAAATTATTGACAACATTGTTTGAAATTGATACAATATTTCTTGTCGCATGACAAAAAGACATTTGGTCTTTGAAAACTAAACAATGTAAGTTTTCAACTAGTCGTAACAAAATGAGCTAATCAAACTTGTAATTAAATGTGTTTTTCACATTTAAATAAATCTTTTATTGGAGAGTTTGATCCTGGCTCAGGACGAACGCTGGCGGCGTGCTTAACACATGCAAGTTGAACGCGAAAGTTACCTTCGGGTAATGAGTAGAGTAGCGGACGGGTGAGTAACGCGTGGGTTATCTACCTTTAAGTTAGGAATAACCTCTCGAAAGAGGGGCTAATACCTGATAATCTCTTACGAGCAAAGATGGCTTCTTCTTAGCTATCGCTTAAAGATGAGCCTGCGTCCCATTAGCTAGTTGGTGAGGTAAGAGCTCACCAAGGCGACAATGGGTAGCCGACCTGAGAGGGTGATCGGCCACACTGGGACTGAGACACGGCCCAGACTCCTACGGGAGGCTGCAGTGGGGAATCTTCCGCAATGGACGAAAGTCTGACGGAGCAACGCCGCGTGAATGATGAAGGCCTTCGGGTCGTAAAATTCTGTCCTTAGGGAAGAATATTTTGGTTGTTAATAACAGCTGAAGTTGACGGTACCTTTGGAGGAAGCCCTGGCTAACTACGTGCC